>NZ_JBZAYZ010000007.1:0-157373 GCF_058242705.1 Clostridium pabulibutyricum | reverse complement strand
GACATAATATCAGAACTTTATTTTTAATTAAGTGACTACTCTTGCCATTAACACAGTGGATTATTTTATATAAATCAACGGCTTGCTTACACTATATAATATACAATGGAATTATAAAATGTTACAAAAAATAAAGCCCTAGGATTAACTAGAACTTTATTTTTAGAAAATTATAATTTAGAAAGGTTATGTTTGTTGTAAATCTTTTGCTAAAATTTATTTAGGAATAATCATTTATACTTATATTGTTTACATTTTTGTGTAGATATATTCATACAATCCTAAAAAAGTAGAACCCCGGATAAACCCCAGAGTTCTACTTAGATTGGATAGCGCTATTAAAATTAGGTTGAAGGCAAATTAATGTATTATTTTTAATTATTATATATCTTTTTGAAAATGATTGCAATTGTTGTAAAAAAATAAAGCCCCGGTCTCCCGGGGCAATAATTATTTCTGTGCAACTGTAGTAGGAACTACAGTGCTTTGTTTTGTTTATCTATTTTTCAACTGTTGCTGAGGTTATAGCCGTGTCTACAGTACTCTGTATACTAGCAATCTTTTGTTTCAGTTGTGCGTTTTCCGCATTTACAGTAACCAGATCCTGCTGTGCCTTTTGAATTTGTGCGTTCTTTTCTGCTTCTGTAGGCGTAGCATGTCCAAGATCATTCACTGCTTCCTGAATGAAATCATCAATAAGCTTTTTCTGATTGTCTGTTGGAGTTACATTGATTTCTTTCAGTGCTGCATAAACTGTTTCCTGAGCTGATTTAAATTTTTCTTCATTTGTCTGTAAACTTCCGGCGTGATAGAGTTGTTCAGCTGCTTTAACCCCGGCCACTGCCTTTTGTTCAATCCAATCTACAAGTGTTGCTGCAGGTTTTAGACTTGGTATTGTCTTTGCTACCTGGATAAGTGGTTCTGTTGCTTGAAGTACATCTCCTGTGGTTTCAAGTATTTTATCAGTATCAACATTCTTTTTCTTCAGATATGGCATCAATCCAAACATTACTCCAATCACACCAACTACAACGCCGCCTACTGCTACAATATCATTTACGTTTACCATTTTTTATTACCTCCATTTTTTGAGAATTTCTAAAACCTCTATTTTACTAGCTTTATAGAGTAAAATTCTCATTTTGCTTTTTATTTAACAAAATGAGAATTTATAGTGTTTTAGATCCGCCATTACCTTTGTTATCATTCCAATATGCTACTGGTGGTTTGCCTTTAAATAGAGTAATATAATTTCCTCTATCAAGGTGTATTCCTAATCCTCCATCAGATCTCTTTTCAATATAGAAATCACCTAGAAAATGCTCTATCGTATCACTTTCAGGTGGAATACTTGTATCATATTTCTTTATAGGAACTGAAACTTTTTCGGCTACATTGACTGTCTTGTTTTTTATAACCTTGAAGAAATTATCATCCATGTAGTTAAGATCAACATATCCACTTATACCAGATATCTGCCCTTTATCTGCATACTGCCACACCGTAAAGTATTTCCACAACGTAAAACTTGGTTTGGAAACACCATAGTTTGCAACCCACAAAGGAAACTTTGTTATTTTAGAATTTAAATGTTCCTGTATCCAGCTTGGATTTGCATAGAATAAAGGCTGTGCCACTGCAGAAGCTTTGTCCAGAAAATCTATACACAAGTCTGTCATATCCCCGGTGCAGCTGTTTTCTGCATCCAATATAACTATGTCTGGATTTGTTCCTTTTATAAAATCCATGAAATTAGCTATTTCAGTAAGTTCTTTGGCTTTGTCTGCAAAATGCGAGAAATGGTATGCCCCGGTAAGTAACCCTGCTTTCTTGGCGTTTGCTATATTAGTACGATATTTTTCATCTCTTGAACCAGAACCCGAAGTTCCCTCCGTAGCCCTACAAAATACAAATTGGTATCCTGCATTTTTCAGGATATTCATATTTACATTGCCATTTAAATTGCTTATATCAACACCTTTTATCATATATAAATCATTCCTCTCTTTCTAATCCATCTATACGGTGGTGTGCGGATTTAGTCGACTCTTCAACTCTTGCAAGTCTTTCAACTATGTTGTCAATCTTTTGCGCTTGCGTCTTAATGTCAATTCTTATATCATCCACACCATTACTTATATAATCTAATCTATCTGCCAATCTAGTACTACTGGCAGCTTCATCCTTAGTATCTTGTTTATACAAACGCATTATAGTAAAAACGCCCACTACTGCACCGAGTAGCGAGCATAAAACACCAACCGTCACATTTGCCATTCTGCACCTCCTGTTTTAAAGCAAAATAAAAAAGCTATCTCTAGCTTCTAATTTTCTCTATTCTATTGTGTTGTAGTTATTTGTGCTGGTTTACCATCTGTTCCAAGTCCCATATCTAATAATTCCTTTTGAACTTCATCCTGTAAACTCGTAGGAACTTTATCAAAAGTCCTCCTACCATTAATTATTAAACATGCGAATAAATCTACCATATTATCTATCCCTCCTATTTCGTATCACTAATTTGTGTATATACATCTGCTAAAGCATTCATTAAAGTTAATTGATTATCTTGTAAATCTTTAAGTTGATTTTCAACAGGTTTGACATCAGAGAAAATTAAAAAATTTCCTTCTGTAATATTTTGTTCTTCTATAAGTATTTTATCTTTGTTGTTATTTAAGATAGTTGTTCTATCAGTATCGTTTTGATATTGAAATTTGTAATTCATATTGGACCTCCTTTATAAAGTTATATCTAACATAGGATTAGAATTAACTCCTAAACTTAAATGATTATTAATTGAGGTAACAACACCTGGAGTCTTTAAATATAACTGAACTAAATCACCTTTATTTAGTATAAAATCTTCTGTATAAATTTCCGAAGTTCCTGAATTTCCAGTATATTTTCGTTCAGTACCTTTTGCTTGTCCGTTTATATATATTTGTCCATAATTAAAATACGTATATGCTGTATTTCCATTATTAGTTAAGTTAAAACTAATTCTATAGATCCCAGGATATTTTATTCTTAATTCTTTTACCTTAATATAATTGGCTATAGAAACGTTTGGATCAACGGAAACACTTCTAGTATCATCAAAAATGGTATTAGAACCAGCACTAAAATTGCTCCCAATATACAAATATTTATTTATATCTAAAGTTCCAGTCCTTAGCTGCCCATCTGCATTACTAAAAGTAACTCCACTTAGAACCTGACTCTCTACTGCATTTCCTTGTCCTCTTGCTATGGATTTTATGGCAGATATAATTTGATCCCATGTAGCACTAGTTCCAAGGCTTGCACCTTTGCCATTTACGGCACTAATCGTGTTTGTCTTTACGTTAGTGCCAGATTGAAAAACCTCGTTTATTGCCGCCACCAGGGTAGATTTCGCCGAAGTGTTTAAACTCGAGAGTGCTCCAGCATTGTCATTTATCTTTTTTAACTGCGTGTCTACAATATCCGCATTATCATTAAAATTAGCTATATCAACTACATCTGTTCCATCCGGCTTTTTAAGCCCATAATTTGCTGTTGTCTGCATACTTTACTCCTCCTATCCATCATAAACTTTAATTTCATCCACTGTCTGTGACTTGGCCTGATCCCATGTAAGATTCTTATCCTTTAAGAAATTCCAAACTGTATAAGTGTATTTAAAGTCATAAGCCAAATGTGCTGGTTTTATATCCTCCAGCATCTGTTTAAAAGCTCCCATATTCTTTGGAATTCCTTTTATTCCTACAAATTGTACTGTAAAAGAATAATTCTCAGGATGCTGGATTACATTACATTCACCGCCACTAAAAGCCTCTGCGGTATTCTTTATCATCTGAACCGTTGTTGTTCCAGAGCCTCTCAGTTTTGCTTTTATGACTTCTCGCCTATCTTCATATGTTTTATTTAAATCTACTGGAATACCGTATTGATTTTCCCAGTAAATAAGCCCCCATGTTGCAGTATCTACAAACATTTGATTTAATAGTTCGTCAGCGTCTAATTTTATCAATCCAAGTTCATATCCACATGTATCATTCCAGGCTTTAAATTCAGGAACTTCCCTTAAAAGCGGCGTAATATATTTTAATAAATCTGGTTTATATGGTTTAACTTCTCCTGGGGATACTTGTTGCTCTTGAGAGTATCCATTTATACCATATCTTTCACTTCCATACATGCATTACACCCCTTTGAGATCATTCCATGTGCATTGTTTTGAAGATGTTAAAACTCTGGACCAACTGCTCCAACTGCCAGCTCTTTTTTCTCTTATCCATGCGGAGGCACTTGTTTGGTTTGTCATCGAAAAAGCTATTTGTGTAATATAGTTAGTGTCTGCTGAACATATTACCAAAAGTTTTACATATCCTGTTCCCACATCAGAAGGTAGATTTGTAGAACTGTTAATATCATACCAACCGTTATTTATTATAGTATTTGCATTAATTCCACTGCCAAGCCTTTTTCCTGCTCCTCCTAGTCCAAATCCACTAGGAGCAAAATCTGATGAGCTTTTTCCTCCAAGAGTATTGCTGTCCTCAGCTTTATCGACTATACCGTCATTATCCTTGTCATAAGTACTTTTCATCATGTCACCATAACCTGCATTTTCTAAATCGTCCTTTGTCGCAAAATAAGAATCACTATGACCATTTAGATTACTGCTATCATTTGATTTTGCATTTATAGTTTTATTAACTGGATCTATATTTATGCTTGTTCCAATATGCACAACTTTATTTGAATCATAATTCAAATATAAATCATCTGGAGTGTCGTTTAAATCAGTACCAGAAATACCTCTTATCACCAACGGTCTGTCGGATGCGCTGCCATTTATTTTTAATTGTCCTGTCATGGTATCTCCTGATTTATTAATCTTATTAGAAACTGTATTCCAGCTGGATTTTTCAGTATCAGTTGTCCATCTGTGGGCACTATCCTCAGTTATCATACTTCCTGGGTGAGTAGTAGGATGAATATATTTATTCGCTCCAGTTTCTATCCCTGCAAGCTTTCCCTTTTCTTCGCTTGTATAGTCTTCTGTAGAGAGCTGCTTTCCATCTATTTTGTCTACCTTTGTAGATAGATTCTTGGTCATTGTTCCAGCAAAATCCTTATCGTCACCTAAAGAATCTGCAATTTCTTTTAAAGTATCAAGAGCTTCTGGTGCTGCACCTACTACATTTTGTATTCTCTGGTCAGTTTCTTCCTTGTTATAGGTTTCAGTTTTCAAATATCTTTTGTTAAGTTCAGTATCTACATAGGTTTTATCAGCTTTACTGTTTTCTACTGTTGTAAGCCTATTTTCAGTATCACTTACCCTTAAGTCATTACTATTTTTATACCTATCAACTTCATTTTGAGTATTTACAACACTGTCCTGAACCTTGTTTATGTCCTCTGCCTCTACCGTATCTCCAGTAGTTTGGTAGGTTATATAAACAGGAGATACGTCAGAGAATATCTTGATTGTATTCTTCCATGGTGTAAGGCTTGGAGTAGAAACAATAATATTTTCTATCTTGTCGCCTGTAAGTTTACTTCCTGTGTATACATTAATAGAAGGCAAGCTGATATTATCATGTTCAAGCTCACCTTCATATACACCGTTTATAACCTCAACTTCTTCTTCGATTACATAGGTGTTATTATCAAGTTTATTTAATTTTTGTGCGAATTTATCTATACTTTCCGGATATGCCATTTATCACACCCCTAAACTTATGGTACCTGCAGCAGGTATTTCTTCATCTTGTAGTGCTACATTTGCGGTTCCAGTATTTAATGTCAAGTCATTATAATCCACAACTCCTGCTGTATTTAATAGCAGACTACCAATTTTTGCATAGCTTATATATGTGCTGTTAAAAGCTAAATCACTTAAATAGGTTTGTATATTTACAACAAAAGCATCCTGCACTTGCTGTATGGTATAACCACTTGCCAATACAACTTTGGCAGTTACATCTATTGCCTTTTCTGTGGCGGATACGACTGTCAAGGTTGCCCCAATTGGTGCCTGCCCTTCTCCATGAGCTTCAGGCTCTGGATCTATATAGTCCTTAACTTTTTGAACCAATTCACTGTCTGCTGCTCTTTTGTTGGCATTTATGATTACAACTTTTACTGTACCATTGCCATTCCAGAGGGGAACTACTTTGGCATCTCCTACACCAGTTACCTTTCTAGCCCATATTTTATACTGTGCTTTGTTTCCACTGGTCGCCGGTGCACGCATCTGTTCCAGTATTCTTTCCCTGTAGTGGTCGTCATCTTCCTCATCAGTACCATTTGTAAAATTTTTCTCATTGGTCACACTCTTAATTCCATTAATAGGAGTTATCATAAGTGTTACACTGCCAGCCTTAACATTTCCTATAGTACCCGGCTGCGTACACTGTACCTCTATATCAACTACGCCAGTATCATCTATGGTCTTTGTTTCCTGGAACTCAAATTCTATACTTTCTACATCATCACTGCTTGGCGTTCCTGCCACTTTGCCCTTTTGAAGCACAGTTCCCGGTACTCCTTCAATTTTTAGAGTATCGTGTGAACTGGTAGCAGCATTTCCTGTAATGCCAAGAGGCCCTCCTATCAAATCAAGATATGGCCTACTGCTGACCTCTACAAATGCAAGTCTCAGTATTTGCGCAAGCTGAAGTTGTTTTGTTGCTGCTATTTCTTCGGCTACAGGTCTTGTATTGTTCCAGAAAAAATCTCCTTCGATAGTATTTATATCTTTGGGAGCCTTTTCAAGCATTCTTTCATGTATTGTGTCTGCATCTTCATTTAGAAAATCAGGTATTTGTAAATCTTCCATTTAATCACCTCGCATTCATTGTATTGTCTAGGCTAAAGGAAATACCGTCACTTGTAACAACGGTGTATGAATAATAAAGTTCTCCACTGTTATGCCATGTAAAACTAAAGCCTGTAACCTCTTTAGTTCTCGGATGAACCATTAGAGCTTCTTGGGTTATTCTCTTAACTTCAAGCTCTATGGCCCCATTAGAATATTCAGTGCCTGCCAGGGTATTTAATTCATGTCCAAACAAAGTACTGTATCCTAAAAGCCCAAGGGGAGTAGCCATTGCCAGTTGACACCATTGTTTGTATGCCTCTATATCATTACATTTCTTTATTGTCCCGTCAGGATTCTTTACAAACTCACCCTTGTCAAAGTCAAATTTGTAGGAACCTGCATATTCAGTATTTGTATTAGAAGTACCTATTGTATCATCAGAATAATTCATATTGTCAGGAAATAAATCAGGCATTTGCTTTCACTCTCCCCACAACTATATTCTGTGCCCCTACTGTGGCCACAAGCACTCTGTCGCCTACATTCAAAGGCTTCAATCCACTTGGAGTTATCACCCTGTGTGAATGGCTATTCTCTCCTGCAGTATTTGTATTTGCAAAATAATCCTTGTCCATTGCCAGATAGTCGAGCACCATATAATTGGTTATTTCATATTTAAAATTATCCAATACAAGTCCAGTTTCTGTAATAATACCAAGTGCCATACTGAATCCGGTATTGTTCACTACTTTTCCGGCAATTTCTCTGCTGTTTCCATGCATGACACTAGCTAAATCAGCCATTACATTTTCGCTATTCATTGTAAAACGCCCTCCTTATATACAATGGCGTGCCTGCATTTATGTCCATTGTATACGGTATATTCATGTTGTGGGTAATGTCCATGACATACCATATAACGCCATCCACCATTACTGCATCACCGGATCTTATGGTATTTATATCCTTGTTGCAGGTTATATGGATTACTTCCTTACCGTCACTAAACATATTTGCAGCCTTGGCTTTTGCTTGGGTGGCATTTGTAACTTTTTCATCCTGGAGGATTTTCTGCAGTGTACCATATTTATCAGTGCCCTTGGAATAAATACCTATAACAGGAGTGGGTTTTCCGTCATCCTTGTCCTGGCCAAGAACTTTAACTCTTGTAACTGCACTCTCAAGGCTGCTTGTAGTTTCGATATCATCAGCAACAGTCTCAAGCTTCCATATATTTTTATTGCTGCCGAGCTGAATTATGTTGAGCTTGTCGAGCATCCTTATTTTATAAAGGTTACCGCCTTTTTGTGCGGTTTCTCTAAGGTCTGCATCTATACGGTCAAGCAACTTTTGTCCTCCCTGCTGTGCCTTCTCAAGCTTTATTTTAGTATCAACAAGGCTTGCTATAGGTATATTCCAGTCCCTGGCATACTTTGTTATTCTCTGTGTTGCTGTCTGCCCTGCAGGAAGCAGAAAATCATCTTCGGATTCTTCCATAAACACTGTTCTCTCCCTGCCGGTTATAGTAAGTGTCCTATTCTTCCTGCTTCTCACTACCTCCCATACAACACCATCAAATAAATTTGTAGGTTGATTCTTTTCAGCATGGATGTCAACTATCCTTAACCTGTCCTTTTTCTTTATATTTAAATTTTTTAATTCATCTGTATCCAGGAGAACTATGGTGGCACTGTAGGCAATGCTGTCAAGGCTTTCCTGTAGAGTTATTCCCTCATTTACATTCTTCAGTTCGTACTTTTCATTCAATATAATATTCACGGAATCACCAGCCTTTGTCCTGGGTAAATTAGATTTGGATTGGAACCTACAACAGACTTATTCTTGGAATATATGGTCGGCCACTTTGCTCCATTTCCGTAATACTTTTTTGCTATGTTCCAAAGATTATCCCCGGATCTCACAACATAAGTACCCTTGGTAGTGGCTGCTGCTGTTCTGTTGTTCTGTAAAGATGTAGAACTGGAGGAAGGCTTATATAGTTCAACTTTCACTTCCTTATAGGTCCTGAAGTTCATGGTAATATATTTGTCCCCTATTTCTCCAGGTTCCTCTTTTTCAGGCATGGTGTCGATTATAACAAGTTCATTCAAACCGACACCGTCAATAATAAGCCTTAATGGCTGAGCCTGCTCTTGCCATTTTTTCAGCTTTTCCATAACATCTTTAGGATCTGGAATATCCTGATATCTACAGTAAGAATCATACCCTCTAGGAAACATAGTATCAAAAGATATTTTCTGTATTTTAGTTCCTTTGTCAACTACATCAACTTCTCCAACATCTACTATCTCGACAGTGTTGTATTTCTTGTCATGATCCGCAGAATAGTTAAATGGATTAACAGGAAAATGAAAAATATCATTATCAACTGTATTTGTAAGGTAGACATCATAACTTGGAATAATCTTGCTTGTAAATTTATTCAGTAGTTCAACAGCCTCCATTAATGCTGTGGAATTCATTGTATCACCTTCTTTTTGGGTATAATAAAAGCACCCTTTTTAGGATGCTTGGAATCAATTTTTAATATTAAGCCTTTCTTTAATGGCTGTCTGTAATACCTGTGAGAAATTGATTTTCTTTTCTTCAGCTATTTTATTCAGCCATCTTGGTAAAGTCACATTTTTATTAACGGATTTATTCATCATTTCATTTCTAACATCAACCATATACGCTGTAATAGGAACAACAAACTGCCCCTCTTTAATCTTTACATCTTCAGGATTAGCAGCAGCAGGTATTTCTTTCCCATCATCTTCCAATCCCCATAAATAACCTTCAAGCATATCTTTCGCCATATACATTGCATCATCTATATTGTCACCGAACGTAGAACAATCCAAGTCAGGGAAATAAACACAATATTGACTTCCTTCCCTCTCAAATACAGCTGGGAAAGTATATTTGTCTTGCATAATAACACTCCTCAATCTTAATATATTTTATCAGGAAAACTATTTAAGTCCTGCCTGTTTAAGTATTGCATTTAGAGTACCTTTAGGAATATCACCTTTATGGTTTGGAACTGGTACTTTGTTTGGCTTATCCTTATGTTTAAAATACATATGTGACCCACGTTGATAAGAATAGTACCATCCAGCTTTTTCTAACTCCTTAATCAATTCTTTAACATTCATGATCTTCCTCCTGATATAATTTTAAGCGTGTTGTTTATGCGTGTCAAGAAATATTTTATTTATCAGTTAACTCCTTAAATGAACCCCTCCCTTAATCCTATATTATATCTATTATACAGAATTTCGTTATCATTGGAAGGTATCAATTTGCATCTTGTAGAATTATCACCTCCTCATAAGTGATAAATTATGGAATATATAACTGAAGAAGTAACTGGGTATTTTCCTTATCTTGATGATGAAAATACTATAACTGCCAAATACAGAGAAGTGGCCACTCTTGGTGAGAATGGCTCCCAATATGTGTACGTTGGACCTCTATCATGTATTTACTCCCCAAAATGTACATGCCGCAATAAATGCCCTCTAAAAGACAAATTTCCAAGGACTATTTAGTGCGCGCCCAAATTAGGTAATCCAAACCCGTTATATCGACTAACTTATTCATTACATCAGGATAAATAGGATTATTATTTTTGAAACAGTCTTTAACAAATTTACATGTATCACACGGGTTGTAATCTTCAAGCTTATTTTCAACTATATCCATATATCTTTGAAAATGGCTTGCTACACAAAATACTTCATGTTCAGTAAACTGAAACTGTTTTTGAGCTGGTACTCCAGAAGCAGTTTCCTTTTTATCTAAATTCTTATTCTCCATCATCATCACCCCTTATTTTTTATGATTCAGCAGTTCTGCTTTTAACTGCCTCGCAAACTCCACAGTAGCTTTTTTAACTATATCATCTACATCGGAGTTGTCTCCAAAGTTATTCTGTACATCTACGTTTATATCTCCATAACTTACACCTGCTGTAGCTAATTGGGGCTGTGATGTATAGTAAGTTGGATTTGGCTTTGCTTCAGGAGTATCTGGTTCTTTAGTACTTTTAAATCCAGTTATTGCACTTTTTATTCTATTTATAGAGCTTGTAGCTCTATCCATTAAGCTTACGGATTTATTATGATTGAGTACTTTTTCTCCACCAGTAAAGTCTATAAACTCCCAGCCTTTTTCATTTATTCTTGCAAGGCCAGGTTTTGCGTTGTCTGTGCCAGTTGCATAACCTACATAGCTTCCGCCCTTGAACAGTGGTGTATTATACACACTCCCATAAGTGGATTTTATATAGTTTATGGCTGCAGCTGCATTTGCTATAGGATTTAAGATGTTGTCCAAGCCTTTTACAGCATACTGCCTGAATGTAGAGCCCAATGTCTGTAACAATCCAGTGGCATGTTCTCCATTAACTGCCTGCGGATTTACAGCCAGTGGATTCCCTCCGGATTCAGCTTTAACCAGTCTTAAAAGTCCGGATAACCAGTTCATTGGAGTTCCAGTTATACCAAGTGCAGCAGTAAGCCACCCTGATACATTTCCACTCATGGCACCACCGGCCATGGATGAGATATCACCTATCCAGTGCTTTATAAATCCTCCCATGTCCTTGGAAGTCAATCCATTTATAAAACCCTGTGGGATGAATTGTGCCAGCTTGTAGAATACTCTACTTGGAGAATGTATTCCAAATCCAGTTTTAAACTGATTTATTACTTTATCAGTAAGAGTCTTAACCATTCCTGTAACATTACCCATGCTAGATTGTATTCCCGAAGCTATATCTTTATTTACAGCAACACCATAAACATGTCCAGTATTAGAAAATGCATTTAAAAGAGATTTTGAGGTTGTAGTAACTTTGTTAATAGATGTATTTGGTATCTGCTTTGTTTGCTCTATACCGGTACTTAAATTAGTGTTTATTTTAGTACCGTATTGTTTAAACTGATTTAAAGCGTTGTTGCCTAAAGATACGGAGGTTGATACATTTGCCGTAGCTGTTGCAACCTTGGCAGAGCTAGTTGAACCATTTCCAACAATGCCACCATTTGCAAACATCCTAACACCAAGCATTCTTCCTGCTTGCTGCCAGAGGCTCAATCCTCTGCCTCTTCGTTTATTTTCAAGAGGAATTATAGCCTCTCGTCCATCTTCACCAATCCAGCTAAGTTCAGGACCTGAGGTAATTCCTCCATTTGCTTTTTTATTTGTTAATCCAGATAAAAGATTATATCCTCCTGAGCTATTATTCTGCTGTTGCACAGTAAAATTGGTATTTGAAGATTGTGTCTTACTACCAAATCCAAAGAAGTTTTTAACTTTGCCCCATATTCCATCACTTTGCTGTGTTCCAACCCCTCCCATATTTCCATCCAGATTGCTTACCGTCTGGGATAGATTATCCATGGAAAGAGCCAAGTTTACCTGTGAATCCTGCACCAAAGAATTGGCATCCAACAAATTACCTTGAGAATCCATGACAAGGCCTGTGCTTGTAAGTAAATCACCCAATGTTCCTTGATATTGGCCGCTTGCATCTCTCAATCTTCCCTGGGAATCAGCTGTAAGCCCTGTAGTACTTAACAAATTGCTTAGAGTGCCCCTATACGCATTACTCTGTACCGTAACTCCTGCCTGGGACTTATCTAATGCCTTTGATGTATTTATATTTTTCATATTAGTTTGAGTCAAGCTATTAAAGCTCTTACTAAATCCATTCGGTATCTTGTTAGATGCTGAATTAGCATTGTATTTGTCATATAGCGCTGTTGCTCCCTTGTGTCCAGCCCAAGTACCTGCTATGCCTGCTACCAAAGCACCAATTCCAGTACCTACTGGTCCAAATATTGATCCTGCCATTCCTCCCAGCTTAGCTGCTGCTAATCCTGAAGCTATTCCTCCAAATTCACCGGAGGTTGCTCTTGCTTTATTAGATGAGGAATTAACAGCATATGCAGACGTAGCAACGGTAGCAATTGGACCTAGTATAGGCAACGCTTTGAATATTTTTAGATTTGTAATAGACCCAATCTTTTTTAATCCATTAGCTATCTTCCCTATTCCAGAAACATTCTCTGCTGCTTTTGCTCCTGCACCTGCCGCACTTGCAGTTTTACCAGCTGTACTTCCTGTTTTTAACCAATTAAATAGTTTTCCTCCACCTTTTAATAAAGTTTTTCCTCCTAAAACACTGAATACTATATAATCCATAATACCAGCTTTAGTAATGCTTGAAGCATCATGATTTTTTACAGCATTAATATTAGCATTCTTAAAAGCACCAAATAGTTTATCTACTATTTTACCTGTGTCAAATGCTGCAATAAATGCATTTGTGAATGCTGTACCAGCTGAGGTTCCAGACGCTCCAACTTTGTCCTGCTTACCACCAAGTGCATCCAATAACGATGTAATTCCGCTACCTAAAGTACCTCCAATTGCCGATCCCATACCTTCTGCAACTTTATTTATTTTAGGTTTACCTGGACCATTCCACCATGCACTAAAAGGCTCTGCAACAATTTTATCCCATGTTAATGTTATCTTACCTCCAAGGTCTGCATTTTTCCATTGGCTACTGTCCATAAGCCTATCCAATCTTTGCTGACTTTTCTCAAGAGCCCCACCAATGAATGAGCTTACATTATGTCCTGCTTTCTCGAACAAATCACCAAGCTGATTTACTTTTTTATCGTTCTTGTCAAGCCAGCCCGTTACTTTCATTAATCCTGGCTTAACGCCAGTCCAAAGTCCTTGACCCCATCTATTTACAAGCTTGTTGTCAAAAGTATCTTTAAGAGTAGACATAAGACCTAATGCCGTCTTGGATTGATCTTTCATCATTCCGCCAAATCTTTTGTTCATTCCAGTCAGAAGTGCATTTATGGCTTTGTCTGCATCAATTCCAGCATCACCAATCTTTGCAACCTGTTCGGAAGTTAGCCCTAACTGCTCTTGAAGTATCTTGGTCGCAGGTATGCCAGCCTCAGTCAATTGGAGAAGCTCGTCACCTTGGGCTCTTCCTTTTGCTTTGATCTGTCCAAGAGCTAACGAGATCTGATTTATACCTTCAGCTCCAAGTCCCAAACCTGCGGCAGTATCACCAATAGTAGTCAAATCCGGCAAAACTCTTTTGACATTCCAACCGAAGGCAAGCAATTTCTTCGAAGTATTAGCCAGTTCTGGGAATTCAAAAGGAGTAGCATTCGCCATATCCTGTGCCTGTGCTAAAAACGAATTAGCTTTTTGCGTACTATGCAACAATGTATTAAATGCAATTTGTGTTTGTTCAAAATCTCCTGCTATCTGCATTGGTTTCACAATTCCTGCCCATGTACCACCAACTCCTAAAAGTACACCTTGAAGTGACGTTGCTGCAGATATTGTTTTATTTATACTGCCTCTTATTATGTTTAAACCACCAGATACCTTATCTTTAATAGCAACAGTAGCCGTCCATGCAGTGCCCTTTATCTTACCAAGTTCCGACAGTATATTCCTAGATGGTCCAGACACTTTATCTATCATATTCGTTTTTACAAAAATTCCAGCATTGTTCAACTTATCTAAAATATTTTTTATCCTTGTAGCACTTTTTGTTGCCTTATCATCCATTCCTACTTCAGGAATAGCTGTAGTTTCATTTAAATCTCTCATGGCATTTTCTATACTATTTAATGGCTTACTTGCCCTATCATATACATCAACAATAGAAATAATCTTGCCATTTTTCAACTTATTAATGCTTCCATTTATTTTCTCTAACTGCTCACTAGCCTTGTCATTTATTTTCACTGTAGGAGCTGCAGCAGCTTTATTGAGTTTATTTACTGTTGAATTGACTTTTTCCATCTGTTTGGTTGCTTTGTCATTGATTTTTACTGCAGGAGTGGCATTGATTTTATCCAATATCCTAGCTCTTTTTTCTACCTGAGCCACATACTTATCCATGGCACTAAGTTTCTTTTTAGTATCCTCATCACCTGTTATACCAATTACAATGTCCAAGTGATATATTTCTTTTTCAGCCAAGTTTTCACCCCCTTTTCAACAAAAGCACCTACTATAAAAGTAAGTGCTCATACACATTTTAAATTTACATAGCTGCTTCTTCATATTTTTTTGAAATTTCAAGTACAATACCAAAGAAATTATCTATATATTTTTTAGCAGCTCTTGACCCAGATATAATCGGTTCCTCTGCAATAGTTTCTTCTTTTAAAGCTATTATTCCTTCGGTTGTAAAATTCTCAAGAAGCAATTCTCCGTATTTTATAGCAATTTCCAGGAGTTCTTTATCAAGCTTTTTACTATATTCTGCTTTTAGCCTATTTATAACAGCAATGTCAATTCCATTCTTCTCACAAATCATTCTATATATAGACATTTTTACTGCCTCCCCAACCTTCATATCATCAGCAATAAACTTGCAAGCCTGAAGCTGTTCCAGAACTGGTGCTTTATTCTTACCTTGTGGCGCTTGGTTCTCTAACTCAAAATATCTTTCAAATGTTTCTCTTAATTCCCCTTCAGGTTTAAGCAATAGCAAATTCAACAATTTATCAACTCCCTGTTTGGGAATAACAATTAAGGAACCTATCCATGGAGAAAGCTCATTGTCTTTCTTAAACTTTTTAAGTTCTCTACCTTCTAAAAGAAAGTAATCCACACCAACAGTAAAATGCTTAGTGTTTCTAATCATGTAGCTGATAGTATGCACCGAAGTTCCTATAAGGAATTCTAAGTCCTTCAGTACCATAACTGGATTGCCATTATAAAACTTCTTAGTCAGTTTATATGGCTCCTGAAGCTTTGATTGTTCTACTTTTAGATGATGAACATTGAAATAAACATTAACTAGTTCTCTTTGAACCTTCCATGCTAAATCATCAGTAAAAGATTTTACTAACATTAAGTACCCTGTTTCTGTCAATAGAATAAGTTGTCTTCCGGCATTTTTCTTTACACCGAACTGGCGACGAATTTCGTCGTTAGTTATATTTATAATATAAAAGTCTTCATTTTCAATAAAATGTTCCTTATTAGATCTGAAATTTCTACTTGCTGTACCATTTACTCTTTCATGAACTAAATCTACGTCTTTAAATGTCACTACTCTTTTACCACTAAATTCTTTTGTTAAAATCTGCTTTTCATTAATGTTAGTCCACTTTTCCATGTTACATCACCTCCTGGAGAAGGCTTAAAGAATTTGCCAATTCCATAAAGGTGCTTTCATAATATAACGGCTGTGTTTCATTTTCTGTTCCTCGTGAAGAAATAACATTCTTACCATATCTCAATCCTTTTTCAGTTAATACCTTATATCTTTTATACCCTTGTTTATTAGTTGATTTCCTAGTTCTCTCTTCTAAGAACCCCTTGTCCATCATAATTTTGTTGAATTTCCGTGCTGTATACGGCAAATTAAATTTTTTCAGCAACTCTGTAGCAGATTTTCCAGCTTCCTCATCTACATATCCAGGTAAATAATCAACAGATAGCCCCTGAGATTCATTGAAAGCTTTAAGCATTTTTATAGTTGATACTTTACTTGGCTTTAATATGTTCACTGCAAGTTTTAAACCTTCTTTTTCCAGCTTTAGCCTATCCAATTTTTTATCAAAATCTACTACATTGCCAGTTTCATATTTACCCGTTTGCCTTAATTGTGGTAAAACGTCAGTAGCCAACCAGTCTTGGAATTTCTCTGCTACTTCATTACTGGCTTTAAATGCTAACTTGTACACCGCAGGTTCTGGAATGAAATCTCCTTTCGCCACAAGTGGCGAATTATCATTTCCACCACTTTTGGTAGAAGGCTTTAAATATTCATTTACCCTTGACCATCTAACACATGCGTTGCCACTTTTGGCAACGGTAGTTATACCTAAGCACTTAGCAACTCTTTCAGTATCAAATACCCATTCCCCATTTTCCAACTTCACAGCCAAATTGAACATATCATTCTGAAAAAACCTTACCAAATTATTCATATTATAACTCTCCTTTGATTTTATTACCGGAATAAGCTATAATACTTATAGTGATTGTATTATAAAGCCTATTCGGCAACCCGTTTGTTATTTGCAGTAACAGACGGGTTTTTAATTTTCTTTACGACTATCATTATTGAAAAATAATTTTACTGCATCTGTCCCGAGTGCCTTTGCAATTTTTTTCATTTGCTCAAAAGTAACACTAGAATAATTACCATGTTCAATTTGAACTAATTTGTTTGGAGAAATATTTACTTTTTCTCTTAACTGTTTTTGCGTAAGCCCTTTTCTTATCCTAGCTATCTTAACTTCCATATTTCTTCCTCCTATTCTATTCTCATACCATATTGGTATTTTATGCTTATATTGTATATCCATAGTGGTATATTGTCAATACTGTATTGGTACTTTTTTTTAAAGAATACATAAATATATTCCATTTTGGATATAAAACATATATAATAAATATTATATTGTATATAAAACATATACAATAAATACTAATATTGTGAGGTGACTTGTAAAATGGATATTGGTACAAAAATAAAAAAAATAAGAGAATCCAAAAATTTAACACAAAAACAGTTAGCCGAAAAAATTGGGGTTACTCCTGTCACTATAACTAGATATGAAAATAATAATAGAAAACCTAGCATAGAGACATTAAATAAAATGGCTAAAGCACTTAATGTTACTATTAATGACTTAGCTGGAGAAAGAGACACTATTACTAAAAAAGTTTTAAAACATCTTATATCAAATGGTACTAGTTTAGAACAAATATCTAAAGATACAAACATTTCTATAAATAGACTAAACTCATTACTTAAAAATACCAACGATGCAAGTTATGACGAAATCCAAAAAATAGCTAAATCTATTGGTTATACAGATGAACAAATTGCTAAATGGATTGCCTTAGATACTTTTACAACAGTTATATATAACAATAAAGATGCAAATAATTATCAAGCTCAATTTTTAAAAAAATTTTTTTCAAATGAAAAAATCTCAAAAGAAGATTTAACATTGGCACTATTAGATGATGATAAAGATTTTATTAATCAGTTCTATCCATATATGAACACTAAAAAAGATGAAGACTATGTCCAAATACCAGGAGGCTTTTTTGCAAAATCTACAATCTTACATCCAGGTGCATTTTATGAAGCAATTGCTACTATCTGCTATTACACAAACAAAGACTTTACAAAATTAAACTTGTCTGATGATGAATTTAAAAACTTAGGTGAAAAATTAAAAAGCTTAGTTGAATTTGAACTATTTAAAATATCTAAAAATAGAGACAGCTAATACATACACTCGCTCTTAAAATCGGGTGTATTTTTCACTAAAAAAGAACCACCTAAGTGATTCTTTTTAGGTTATTGTACTGTGACTTCACCTTCTCCAAGCTTTTGGTCATCAGATGAACGTGTTATAGCAATCTTATATCTTCCTGCTGTATCAATATTTAATGGTATGGCTAAAATAGTATTGTCCTGATCAATGTCCTGCTCTTCAGTATAAAATGTACTTTGAGAATTGCCATCCATTGTATAGATAGATAATTTTAACTTTGAAGCTTTAAACGGAGCCTTATTGTCAAATCGAGCGTAAAATTGACTATTCACGTTAAAAGTCTCTTTAGTATTAGTAGGATTAAGATCCTTATCTATATTTTCGCAAAACGTAACTTTGCCAACGCTTTGACTTGATTCGTTTGTATTTACTGGAGTATTATTTGATGCACTATTGCTTATATTTGAATTAAACAATGTACCAGTAGATCCTTTATATGCTCCTATAGCTCCATTCACAACAGTAGCAAATAACCCGATAATACACAAAACAATTCCTGCTGTAGCTAATTTTTTACGATTAGTACTGCGCCCTTTTATGCCTAGAATTAATCCAACAATAGTTACCGGTGCGCCAATTATAGGTAACAACCAGGCTATAAGCCCTATTATCCCTAAGATCAATGATACAATGCCTTTTTTACTTTTAATTTCCTCCTTAGTCTCCATCTTAAGAATCCCCCCATTAACAAAATGTTAATAAAATTATAGCATATTTTGTTAATAGTTTGTAGGTATCAATTGTACTACCTCCTTCCTATCCTCATTTTTTTCATTATTTCCTTTTCAGCTTCCTTTTCAAGTTCAGCACTGGCCAGATACAGTAGTTGCTCCTCGTAAGACATATCGTAGAATTCCCTGAACCTCAAATTATGTCTTATCCAGAGGAAATTCATTAGTCTGAGTTTGTATCTGGATTTAATGAGTTTTTTATTTTTTCCACATCCTTAAAATCATCATTGTATCCGCTAAGATCCAGAACTTCATCACCGAAAACAGCCAATTCACCAGCAAGTAATTTCCTCTGCAATACTTCATCCGCACTGCTTACATGCATAGCCGATAATAGTTTGCTATTACCCCAGTCAGGTGAAACAGTTGCCTTTACCATCAATCCAATATTAAATTTATCATTGTCAAATTTTCGTATCTCATTTCCTCTTATTTTTTCAGTATAGGTACATTCATCCCTAAGCTGAGACACTTGTTTAGCTGTCAGTGCTTTCAATTTTACAGGTATTCCAAGTCTCTCAATAAATACAGTTTTGGTAGGCACCTTTTGAGTATTTAAAAGCTTTTCTATTATCTGGTCCTCACTCATACTATCTAGTTCAATACTTGAATTTTTATTAATTGTTTTATTCATTATTAATCTCTCCTCTTTATTATTTATATAAGAAAAACACCCGCCATAAAAACAAGTGTTTTCAATAAATATTCTTAAATTATTTTTTAATGTAACTCAGTTGTGACGTATTAATAATATAATTTTTATTATTAATGTTGACATAGAACTTTGAGCTATCTGAATAAACAGCGAACAACATAATGCCATAAGTATCATTTTTCGCACTAACATAAGAATCTTTCAATGAATTATATAATACAGTTGCTTCATCATTTTTATTGTCTTTCACAGTTATAGGGAAATCTCCTTTTATAGAATCTCTTGGACCTGTTCCTGACAATAATTTTCCTTTAAAATACAATGCTAAAACTGCATCTTTCTTTTTAGCATCATCATCTACAGATTTAATCGCTCCTGTACTCCCACCTCTAGCTCCAGCTTGATCTGGTGTTTCCGTTTTTAATCCATTACCTATATCACTGTCGTACTCTCCAAATTCAACACCAATCAGTTGTACTTGAATTTTTTTTATGTTCTGTGCTTGAGCATTAAGTCCTGCAACACTTTCTGATAAATTCACATCTTTTGTATCATTTGCTACAGAAAGATTTATCTGTTCAACTTTAGGTTTCTGTACTTTTTGAACATTTGCAGTTTTCAAGGCATCTGAATCTTGTCTTTCATCAAGTATATTAAATATACTACTCGCAATTACAATAACCGCTATCAAGATCAATGCTGGTACAACTTTATCTTTATTTAATTTTGCCATGTAACCATCCCCTTATTAACAAAATACCACTAAAATTATAGCATAATTTGTTAAAGAGGGAAATTTATATTAATCTTTTTCTATAGCATCTAAAAGCTCATATCCAACGAAATTGAATGGAGTTTCTTCATCCACCAAATCATTGGCTTTTAGATTTATAAGATTAAGTTTTGTTGCCATACAATTTTTTAACCTTATAGATTCATACCCATAGGCTTCAGGATCATCAAGCTTTGTTATTATTTCAAACCGTGTGAACCCTCTTTTTATCATGTCGCTTGTTACTTTAAATCCCTTCATACTGCCAGAACCTTTGAGTGTTCCAGCTTTATATTGCGTCCAATCTGACCCCAGTAAGTTAAGCTCCTTCATGTCAGCTTCTACATCCGCAGTACATTCCTGAAGATTAGTTTGCTCAGTTCCTTCTACAAGCACACGCCCAAAACGGCCATGTATAACTCGTCCTGGTTCTAAAACATTATACATATATTAACCCCTCCTATTGTACATATCCTGTACCAAATATCTTCTTAATTACATTTACATAGTTAGCAGACCATTTCCAATAAAACTCATCATCTTTTGCATTCGCCTGCAGGTCTTTATCTATTTCAACAGTAAAATCATCTTTTATTACACCGGAACTCTGCAACGTCTCAAAATACTTTTTTAACGCAGATATAACAACTTTTTGCCCTATATCATCATTGCTAACTTGCCCTATAAAATCGCCTCTCTTTGCAGTTGTATCAGCATCTACCGTATACAAGAACTTAACAGCCCTTATATACCCCAAAGCTTCACTCTGCCCTTCCTTGAACTTTTTAAGGGTGTTCACATCATCAACAACTATTACGCTCTGCTGTTCATTTACAAGTACCAGTGTACCTGCTGCAAGTGCTGCTTCAACCTGTGTTCTCGTCAATTTAGGACTTACATCTTCAAATATAGTAGTCTGATTTACAATACTATCCTTTATTCCTTTTCCTACAGCAAGCCCAGTAATATAGCAGGCTACCTCTGCGGGAGAATATTCAATGCCTTCATAAATACCACTTACGCCTACATTGGTTATTGCCTCATCATTGAATGCTTTTGACTGGGTATTTACAATATCTATATCAGTATCTTTTGCAGCTCCCATAAAGCATAATATATTCGCACCACTGGTTTTATTTTTATCCACCCATGCCTGTACTGCTGCTTGTAATGCCGCATCACTTACACCATCTATGGTAAAACCGTCTATTTTATAACCTTCAAAAGTAGACATGGCATCCATATATTCCTGGTTGGTTATATTGGTTATACCATTATCTCCGCCTGTAAATGGCTGACTTACTATACTTGCAAGTCCTGTACCATCCGCTACCTTAGAAGCCTTGAGCCATTCATTTTCTTCATTATTGTTTATTGCATTTACAATATCATCTATACTTCCAGATACCTTAAATACATAAAGCTGTTCAGCGCCTTCGTATAAGGTTATATCAAATATGGATTCATCTACTATATTAGGTTTTACTGAAATATTAAAAGTCCTAGTTGTAGGATATATTGTCTCAAGTTTTACAACATCTGCTGGGGTTGTAGCTGTATCTTTTAGTGTTATACTTGCAACTTTTGAATTGCTATCTACAAGCCTGTATAACAGTAATTCTTTTGGCTGCCCTAAAAGTACCAGCCTTCCAAGTCTGTATGCAGTAAGATCCATATTAGAACCAAACTTATTTTTAAGTTCTGTTAGGTTTGTAACAGATGTAACCTGCTTTACTGGTCCCCAATCTGCCTTAACAGGCATAGCAACAATTCCATTTGTACCTTGTGCTAGTGTATTTTCTGCTGCCCATTTAAACCTGTTGTACATTCCTGGAATACTTGGTTTTTGTGTTTCACTCCATGTTCCTGTAGCCATTATTCAACCTTCTTTCTTAAAAAATCTTTAATAAGTTTCTTAAAATTATCCTTAGTCAGTTCCTTTTCCTTGCAATTAAATAAAGCACCAACAGCTACTTCTTTTCCATAGCCAGTAAGTGCCTTGCTGTTTTCAATTAAATCCCCTATAGGATATTTTTCTTCCTGAGGTACGGTCATTTTGGCCACAGGCGTCGGTGCTATCGGCGTACTTGGTTTTGTACTGCTTGATGCCGTTGTAGCATCAACTTTAACATCCGTATTTTTCGCAGTCGAAGTTGATGTGTCCTTAGTTGCATCATTCTTCTTAATCTCCGGATTCCCTATGTCAGCCATAATTTATCACTCCTTTATCGTTCTCCTACTATATATCTTTTCCATAGCAGGGGCATTATTTCTCTTAATACTTTCCAATCTAAAAAAATCCACACTAAGCTGACCCACTGTAAGTGGATCTGCTTCCCTATCTTCTCTTATGCTATTTATAGTCAGATATTTTCTATCAACTATATCCAAAGGTATTTTTGTATCCTGAATTAACTGATTTTCTATGGTAGAAATAAAATTATTGGCTTCGCCTTTGCTCTTGCTTATAAAATGGCACCGTATGGTCTTCAATATTTTATTTGCGCCAAACGTTGCCGGAGCCGGTTGAACTTTTAAAATTCTGCAAAGCACAGAAGGTACCGCAAAATTCTTTCTCCAGTAATCCGGGTACACAGGAATGCTTATAAGACCGTTTATATAACTTGATACTGCTTCAATCCACGGATCTACAGGAGATTCATCATCTTCATGTAAGGCAATAACGTTAAATTTCAAGCCTCTTGCTATGGCATCCCATTCCTCATCTGTAACATCACTACCTATAGTTCCATCAAATACACAGGTATAACTTTCGCCTGTATCTTCGGTTATGGTCTGCAAATCAAGTGCTGATATAACTTTTTCCATCAGGGAATCCAGTGTATTAAATGTCAACCTCTTATCATAAAGCCATATCTGAATACCTCTGCTGTAGGATGTAGGATTGTTTTGCTTATCGTCAGAGCCTTGCAATATCACTGCATATGGTTTGGGAGTGGACTTATCTGGCACTGTAGGTTCATAACAATCTTTAAGTTCCGGAATGCTGTCAATTAATCTTTTTCTTATTCCCTCACGCATACAATCAATCCTCCCATAATCTAATTACATCATCCCTGATTTTGTATTTGTTCTTCTCCATGGTAGGACCTACAGTTGCATATTTCTTGGTACCTGGATGATGTACAAGTTTAACCGGGTGATCTGCACCCTTCCAGTATAGAGCTTTCTTATTTTTGGGTCTTATTATATGTGGTTTTGAACCTTCCTCAAGCACTCCGCCATACTCAACTCCATGGCTCAAAGTTATAGTAATCTCACTTTCACCCATCTTGGCATCACCATGAAGTCCCTGTATTGCATGGCCTGTCCTGTCCTTCCATGGTGCATTGGCTTTGGCTTCATTTTCTAAGTTTCTTGCCCAGTTATCAGCTAGTGCATATGTCCTCGCATGCTTTCTATTTATAAAATCAAGTGCATTATCACTAAAACTCATTACATCACCTTCTCAAGCCCACAGTCATAACCACATATTTCACCATTTATTATCTGTGGGTAAACATTTTTCACCTTCATATGGCCATAAGGGCAATCAAATTCTATGGAACTTTTGCTGTCAATGCTTAAATCTGCTTCGCTATCAGCTAACATTCCATAGGCTGTATTTTGATATGAAGTTCCTATAGTGCCGGTAGATATATTAATGCTGCTGTCATAGGTTTTCTGTGGAAATATCCTGACTACAAGAGTTACTGGCTCGGTTGTTTCAGCAAAATGACCATCTACAACCTTTTTAACAGTTTTAGTAAAAGATATCTCTATAGGATTTTGATCTATACTCCATTTAATATCCTTTTTTCTTCTTTCTGCTGTAATCATAGGCTTATCTCCGTATCAGAGCCAATCATAAAGCTTGACCTTCCAGTGCACATATTTTTGTACTTCTCTGCATTTTGATAGCAGAGACTAGCTACATCATTAATAGTGGAATATTGATATCTCTCCTGTCCAACTTGATATTGATTGGGAGTATCAATATTGTTTTCCTGCATAGTAGCTTTCAGCATCCAACCTTCACTTGCAGCACAATATATGCAGTCAGCATCAGATATTAAAGAATCCAGCTCATTATCAGTAAACGTCTGGCTGTCTCTGTCTCTATCATTAAGTAACATTCTTAATTTTGTTCTTAAGCTTTCAGTTGATGTCACAATATCACCTCCATAAAAATAGCACCCACACATTACATGTAAATGCTATTTCAAAGCTATCTGCTGCACATTTTCATCTATAGCAGCAAACACACCTCTGTAACAATATCCAACAATCTGTGCTTCCACAAGTCTGGTCAAATCAGGGTTCCCGGTTTCAGTTGTCAGGTCCTTCTTGACAAGTTCCTTGAATCCTCTCTGTGGTCTTATCAAATATGCTGTACCCGGAGTAACACCCTTGTATTCATAACTCTTCTTTCCAACATTGACGTTCCATCCATCATAATAAATTATTGTTGATATACCTGCTATTGACGGATAAATAGATCCTTCAAGCTGGTGTCCTCCCCTTATTGCCATTTCTATGTCTGTTTGGTCAGCTGAACTTGCAAGGAGTATTGTCCCTGGTCTTTTTGCAATGACTGTATCCTTTATAGCCTGATTCAATGTTCTCCATATTCCAAGCCATACAGGATCATCTGTTTTGCCCTGAAATGCTGTTTTATTTGCCGTCTTATAGGTAGCTCCAATTATAGGATATAAGTGCATATGATTTAACAATGCATTGTATGCCTGTCCCATAGATTTATTAAGTATTTCAATGTTAAATGTCTGATTAAAGTCCACCATTTCCTTGGTATATTCAAAACCTGTTGCATATGTCTGTATTCTTGCCACAGGACCATGTTCAGCACTCAGTGAGCCAAATTTGACTTCTTCTCCCTCAATATGCTCCAAAAATACACAATTCCCGTATAGTGCCCATTTGGCATCCAGTGTCTGAGGTAAATTAGGATCTGAAATTGTATCGTATATAGGGCTGTATAAAAGCTGAACTTCTTCCCTCCCAAGTTCCACATCCAGAGTAACTTTCCTCAAAAGTTCCTTAAGGTTCGCAGTAGAACCAAAGGTCATCATTTCACCGAGTGGCTTCGTAAGCATCAGTGTTTCCATCTCACCATTTACGAGCTTTTTCTTGGCATAATCAGTTTTGCCATATACCTCAAAAGGTACATCCTCTTCTATAGTCATGGATCTTTTTTTATCTAGCATTGTGTCCTGGCTTATAATTTTAACCATGCTTCAATTCCTCCTTCTATGCGTATTGTGGCAGCAGTATAAACCAAATTACATTATTGCTGTCCTTTGGCTGTGTAACTCTGCCTACAAGTCTGTTTGTTCCTTCTGTTATGGTAAATTTCTTTGCTGTATCATCCCAGTAGATCTTATCCCCTTGATTAAAGGCTTCAGTAGTAACAATATTGTCAGTTTCATATTCTGCCTGTTCTATAGTTAAGGTAACCTCATCAGTCTGTCCTTCTCCTGTAGTCACTGCTTGTGCTGCCACCCCAAAGAAGCCTCCTAGAAGATAAAACTGTTGTGCTTCTATAGTGGTATTTTCAGGCACCACAACCTTGACGCTTTTGCCATCACTTATTTTTGCTCTTGTAACCTGCTGTTCTTCACTTGGTACTGGTTGTCCTGCATATGACATGTTTTCTCACTCTCCTTATATTCTTGATTTTCTAACACTTACACCACTGCCGATATTACCACCTGCAGGGGTGCCTGGCACTTCTGTACCTGTCGGCATGTCTAAATGTTCCTCTGATATTAGATTCTTAACAAATTCATCTTTCAAGATATTGTCAATTTCACCTGAGATAACTTCTTTTGCAGCACCATCTTCAATCTTCAGCATCTTTTTAACTAGATTCTGAGCCATTTCTCCTGTAACTTTTTCCTTTACAACATCATCTACAACCTTTTGAAATCCTGCTTTTTCAGCATTTACTACAGCTGCATGTGCTTTTTTAGCCACATCAACTATATCCATTTCTCCAGTGACTGCAAGTGCACCTTTGACCTTATCCAAAGTATCTTTTGCACTCACTGCTTGTTTAATATCTTCCATTTCACCTGCCACAAGTTCTGTAGTTACACCAAGCTCACCAAATACCTGCTTGTAAGTAACTGTGCCTGTTTGTAATAGTCCTTTTAAATTCTGCATTAATTCCTTAAAATCCATTGTTTTACCTCCCTTGTTATCATCATTTTTTATTGTTGAATCCATCTCCATTCCAACTATGCTTGTAGGCATACCTGGCCTGTGAAGTGGTGTCCAATCAATAGAAAGTGGATTGTATCCTGTTACATCCATTTCACCGGTACCACTATTTTTCTTTAATTTAGGAAAACCAAAGATAGAAACTTCTTTAATTCTTCCAGTTCTGACCCATCTTTTTAATTGAGCAGCATCAGCGTCAATAAGTCCTCTAAAATAAGCTTTATTACCATTCATCTTGGCACCAATCCAACTTGTTACTGGAGGTACAAATTGAGTACTTACATCCTCTGCTTTTTGGTGTCCCAAAAATCCATTTAAAGTATTTGTATTTACATAATCAACAATATTCTTTAAGCTTTCAGGTTTGTAATTCCAACCTCTCTTCGATTTAGTGGCTGGTATTTCAACTGCAACTTCAAGTGGGTCTTTATCCAAGGATTTCATTAAATCTAAATTAACTCCTTGAGCTAGTGGAATATCACTAGGTTTAACCTGTGAAAGGCTTGCACTAAGTGAATCCATTTCTCCATAAACTTCATCTGCCATTTCTCCTATAGGTTTGCATAGAAACATTTTTATCGCCTACCTCTTTAATTTAATAACCCCACAAAATGAAATAATAACTCTATTATATTAATACCTGTATCATCTGCTATTGATATCCAATATATTGCAATTCCCCCTATAACGTAAGGAATACAATTTTTCTTAGCTCCCTTAGGCTTTCCAAAATACATATCTCCTAAATAAAGTAGACAAATTAATATACAAACTAGTAAAATCCTCAAATCTTAATCACCAACCTTCATTGATTTAAATGAATTTCTCAATCGTTCGGCAAATTTACTTAAACACTTATCCAACTGAGAACTACAATGTATTTCTGTCTCTTCAGTAGAGTCGCAAGGAGAAAAACCAATATCTTTATTTTCAGTACACTTGTTAACTGCTATTGCCTGTACATTAAATAAATTTATACATACAATTCCATCTGTATCTTTAAGTTCATAACATACATAGTTGTCAGAACGTTCTCCATTCTCTGCTTTCCTGTAATTTTCCTTAAGTTTTATTAGATCCGATTCCTCTGCTGTACCTCCTATGCAATTTCCACCATTAAGCCAGATAGTATAATTTTTCATATCAATATTCCTCCTAAATTTGTTTTATATCAGCAATATACATAGATGATTTCTTATAAACATTCTGGTACCAATCTTCAAGTCCTGGCTCACTTCCCGGATTTCTTTCCCATCTTTTAAGCCTGTCTACAAAGTCAGCATGGTTTTCATTAACTGTAAGTGTTATGCATAAACAATTAGGATGAAAAGGATAAGAAGGAGCTTTATCAACTGGATATACTCCAATTCCAAATCCGTATTCATCAGAACCGCATATATGATCGCATATATCATAGTGAGGATGTGAACCGGATAAGATGAACTTTACTCCACTGCACGAAGGGCTTACCATGGCACTTTGAATGGTAGATTCTCCATATGCAGCAGTCATTTCAGTTCTTGCGAGCCTTAAAGATTCATAACATAGATCCTCAGGTACCCTACTTCCCATTCTTTTCGTCATGTTAGGATATTGTTTTGACAGAGTCCTTTTACCTGCCTTAACATATTTATCAAGCATCCTGGCAGTTTTAACACAGTCCTGACCTTCGGCCACTGCATTCTGAATTATCTCATTCATATTAACTCTATAGTGTTTTGCTTTACTCCATATTCTATCTGAAAGATACAATCCCTTATATGACCTTGCCCAGCATGTTTCTATTGCCCTTAGATTAGCTTTATAATGCAAATCTGTTATTTTAGATAATTCAATTTTGGTACCTGCTTTCTTTACAGCAGATATGTCAATAGCTTTTGCATATCCTGTTGCTGCTATTGCATTTGATTTAATATACTCTTCAAATATCATAGTAAGTTGACCTTCAAGATCATCTTGCTGTTGTTTTAAAGTTGCAACCAATGCTTCAAGCTGTCTTTCCCTTATTTTTGAAGTACCTTCTCTTTTAAGTTTCAAAGATATATCATTTACAAGCCTCGTATATAATTTTCTTATTTCAGTTTCATTGTTCAACCTAAGATCTATATACTTCTTTCTAGCCTGAAGTGCCCAGGTTTTATAATCACCAGCAGTTTTCTTGAGATTATCTATTTCTTCACTCATCCACACTGCCCTCCTGATTACTTGAGCTATTTATCTCATCATCAAGTTTCTTTTTTTCATCATCAAGGCCACCTGAATCCTGCATCCTGAAATTGAGCATCTTGTCCTTTAATATTTTTTCTCGCTCACCAACTACGCCCTCATCACTACTGATGTAGTCATTCATAGTATCAATATATTTAGCCAAGAAATTTGCGGCAGATTCAATCGAAGTAAATCCTCCGGTAATAGCAGTCTCAAGGGCTGTTGTAACATAATTAAGGGTTTCAGCACTCTCTTTATCATCTTTTGGAGTAACTTCATCCCAACCAAGAGCCACGTCATATGAAGCAAAATTGCCACCTGCTGATTGTGCCGACATTATGAGTACCATTCTTGCAAGCATTCGCCACTGCTCAGTAAATTGTTCTCTCTTACGCCTTATCTTGTTGGCCATAATAGGCATCTGTTCTTTTACACTGGCCAAGGCACTTGGAGTATGTACTCCAAATACAAACTCTGGAACTTCGCTGACATCAACAATACAATAAAACAAGAGGTTCAACAGTGGCTGCGCATCTCCCGTGGCACTATTGACCTCTACAAATCCGGCATCCTCATCAGGTGCCACGAATAAAACTTCGTGTCCATCTAAATTTATCGTTCCACCATCTTTGGCAAACTTTACTGGGTCCTCAACTCCAAAATTATTGGCCAAGAAACTTTTAACATTCTTAAGCTTCATCTTTAATTTAGGAGTACTGTGCATCTTACTTCCCTTAAGAGCATGTAACATAACATCATGATAAGCTTTCAGCAACGGCTCTATAGGCTCTATATCACTTTGGCCATACTTTAATGTTTCATCAGGTTCGTTCTTAAAATGCACTATAGGAATAAAACCCCATGGATTTGGTGTTGTTCCTGCTTGTATACCTTCTGGGGTATCTCCAGTTATCTGTATTACCCTCTCCTCTGCCGTTATAGCCTGAATAATATCACACTTGTATTTATTACCGTCTATATCCTGCCATTCCTGGTGATTTTTCAAGATATAAGCTGTGGGTTCCCCTGTTGTTGGGTCAAGCAATATGTCCTTAATCTGCTCTGGAGGGATGAAATTATATATCAATCTATTAGGCTTATCCGGATACAGTGGATTTACAACTTCCTCACGTGTGATCCACACATAGCTGTCACCAAGCTTCAGAGCGTCGGTATGAGTCTTAAGCATCTGTGATGTATTGTCCAATGCAAAATCGTCAAGTATTTCTTGCGCTGAATCATCTTCACAATCAAAATGAGGTACTCCCATAAAACCTACAGTAGAATTTATTATAGGTCTTACAAAAGGAGCACCTAATTTGTAATCATCATTGTTGTTTTGGTATAGCTGCCTTGCAATCTCATAATCCACCTGGGAACTGTCCAATTGATATGTGGTTGTAGCAGTCCCTCCGGATATACGCATCTGCTCACCTTTAGGACCCAGCAATTTCAATTTTACGCTTTTCATAAAAGACTTTAGCCCCATATTCTCACCCCTTTCAGTAAGGACAAATCGCTGCTGCCATTTTCGGCGAACGAATATATGACTGCATCTGCACAGTCTGGTGATTCACCTATCCTCTTTTTCATTTCCTCTTTCCTTTCAAGATCTATCCTACCTTTTGAATCAATCTTGTATTTCCTGTTTGAAAGCTGTTTGATGAGCTTCTCATTATCTGGAAGCTCAATAGTAGGTTCTTTCCCTTGAACAAAATTAGTAAAGTTTTCTTCAAGAATATCTCTCATATTTCCCCACATCTCTGCTGATTTATCTGAATAATGTTCATCATCATCCGCCTTTGCACCGTTCTTTATAGGAATAATCTCATACCTCAATCTTTGCTGTCTTACTACCTCGTTAAGCCTGTCCGTCACTCCTCCACCAAGACCATCATCATCAATCTTGATTTTTACTTTGTTGATTTGATGATACTTATTTTTAAATTCATCTACTACTCTGAGTATATTTCCACTGGTCTCCATGGTGTCCTTCTTGCTGTATTGAAGTAGTGAGAATACCTTATTGCCTATCCTTGGAGCCAGAACAGTATTGTCATCACCAAATCTGGCAATATCGGCTCCCAAATTGAAGGTAAAACAGTCTTTTATGCTCACCTTTGTACTTGAGGCAGTTTCAGCATATTCAAGAGGAATAAGTGCATCTGATTCACCCTTGGGGAATTCTCCAAGTACCCTTACTCTGTACACGTCACTATCCTCAAGATATTTTCTCTTGAGCATTTCAATGTTATCCTGTGATGTCCTTGGGCTGTCCAAAGATGATACCTTGAATGTTCTGTATAAATCCCTGTCCCTGTTGTGACTGTCATAGAATGTGCCACTTGTTTTTGTAGGGTTTCCACACATGAGAAGCTTGTTTTCATATCCTGTAAGTGTTCCAAGTATAGCTTCCATAATTGAATCTGAGACACCTGAAGCTTCATCAACCACAAACAGCATGTAGTCTTCATGAAAGCCCTGCATATTCTCAGGTTTTACTGCTGTCCTTGCAGTAGCCCACCATCTTTCCTCATAGCCTTTCATATATACCTTCGTCTTGGTCCATTGTAGGAGCCTGTCAACCATGCTTCCTGAAAGCCACTTTGATATTTCTGCCCAGAGTACGTCATATAACTGCTGCCTTGTGGGTGCTGTAGCTATAACCTTCGGAAATGGCCTTGTACATAAATACCAGGTAACAGCTATACTTTCAAGTCCTGTTTTACCTACTCCTTGGCCTGACCTTACACTTACTTTTGGGCTTCCTGCAAGTGCCATGAGAACATCAGACTGCCACTTGTCGGCATGGAAATTAAGCATATCCTCGGCAAACCACACAGGATTGTCCCAGTAGTTATCCAGTAAAGTTATTAATCCCTTATCCATCTTTACCACGTCTCTTTGCTGCTATTTCTTGAATTTTATCAGCCCATGTCTTGGCTTCATCATGCTTGCCATCTCCCTTTATGTTGTTTACCTCAGCCTTCAATTTTTCACATTTAAGTTTCTGCTCCTCTGTAGCTATATCCATGTGCTTTGACAACCAGTCAAGGGCTTTCATGGCATCATGTAGCTTTATACTCACGCCATCTTTACCCTGCTTGATTTCGCTTACAAGGCTGCCATCCACCTGATCCGAATCTTTTAATATAATATAATTATCAATCCAATAGCATGGATTCCCATTAGAATCAAGTTTTTGCTTGCCTGTCTTTTTATCTATCATAGGTATTTTCTCATGCCCATATCTCATATAATCATTTATATTAGCAAACGCTATATCCAGATATCTCTGGAATATATCATCAGGACTAATCATTGCCCTGTTGAGCTTACCTTCTTTCAGCTTCCGTATTTCCTCTTTTATACGAGCATTTACAAGCAACCGAGGTCCATTGGTATTGGCAATTATATAGTCACATTCATATGCTTTTTGGTACGCCTTGGTGGCATTGAAGCATTTAATATAATAAATGCAAAAGAGCCTTTGCTTGTCGGTGAGTCCCGAATTTAATATTTCGGTAACTTCTTCAAGCTCTGGCTCTTTATTTACCTTATTCTTTTTCCGTTTGGAACGTTCCGTATTCTTTTGGAGCGTTCCATTCAATTTACTGTCCCATTTATCTTTATTCTTCCACCCTCTTATGGTGCCAGGTGAAAGATTCAATATCTCTGCTATTTTTACTAAATCAATATTTCCGTCATTCTCTTTGTAAATTTCAAACGCTTTGTCCCGGTTCGGGCTTCTCTGCCTTGGCATGCCTACACTGTCACCACCTGCCTATTCGTTTTGTTTTGGATTGAAAAAAGAGCCCTGATGAGAGCTCCTTTGGTCTTAATTAATTTTATATCTCATTTTGAGATTTTTGTATTAGATATATTCTATCGCATAATAAGCTTGATTTTAAATCTTCGTTTTCTAAAGATTTAATGTCAGAATAAGATATATTAGTAATTATTATCTTTGAACCATCAGCTTTATACATAGAATACCCCCATATTAGCCATAATGGGTTTAAATAAACTAAATTTAACCTTACATACATAAATCCAATTATTAAAAACAACATTACATTCATTATTAGTGTTTTTTTTGATAAAAAATCTGTAGATAACAATGGAATTATATATGTCATCATATAATTAATAATAGAATCATCTGAATTGGAGATATTTAAAAATTTGTGTGATTCAGAGGCATTTGTATTTTTTAAATCATATATGCTTTCTAAAGATATACATATAAATATAATTATTATAAATGCAAAAAGTGATACCTCTATATTTTCAAATTTCAATATCTTTATTAATTTAGGAATATTGTTATATTTTTCTATATTGAGAATTAACAATATAATATAAAGAGGAAAATATGATGATATAAACATCTTAACTCGCATATTTAGATAATTTATTTTATTCAACCATATTCACCTCTCTTTTATTTAAATGCTGTCATCAATCCCTGCTCTCCTATTAATTATACTTCTATAATATGAGTCTCTAACCAATCTGATAACATCCATTAACTGTTCTTTATTATCATAAATAATTTTAGCAATCTCTCCACTATTGTCAATATCAATATCAAGTTCAAAGATTTCTATAACATTTACTACATTTGGAAAATTTTCAAAACAATTTTCTAATCTATTTTCTTCTGTTAACATTTTAGTTAAAGTTCTTGTTATTCTCCTATCATTTAAACAGTCTTCCTCAAATTGATCAAAATTACTTATTCTATTTGAGTTCCTTATTAAATTTATAGCAGTTTGAGCTTTTTCTAAATATTGCTCTGCTAAAGAAAAAATTCTTTCTAAGGAAATATGATTCAGTATGAGTACATCCTGACCGTGAATTACCAAATCTATATTACCATCAATCCCCAAAAGTGTTGTGTCTATTTCATTAAATCTATTATCTTTAATATGGCCAAATATTCCCTTTGAGGATAGTTTTTTAAATTTAGTTACTCTTCTAAAAAACATGGTTTTATTGTCATTACTTTCTCTTCTATCTGTAATAACAAGGCAATAAAAATTAAGCTTATTTATCATTTCGCTATCTATAGGTTCTCTATTTACATTACAGTCATCAAAGCTTCTTATTACATCTCCATAACTATTAATATATTCGATATTGCACGTTTCCATTGTTTCTTCTCTATAACCAACAGGGCTAAAATTAACTTGTTCAACGTTAACAAAGTTTTCTAAGTATTCTCGTATTAGCTTTTTTAATTTTTCTTGTAATGGAGTATCAATTACAGGTGAATAACTAATATATCTTATTCCCCTTTTTCTAGTAAAATATAATCTTAATTCTGTTTCTTCAGAATTTAATACTTCAATCAATGAAATTATATCCATAGTATCACTCTCCTCTTGCCTAATATTTCAACAAAAGGAGGCAATATCCTCCAATTATCGTTCGTCAATATATGACTTAATTTTTATATTTTTAAATATATCTCTGTTAAAGCAATTATAAGGCTTCCACCTAGTACCGCAACTATTCCTTGTGCCATTCTGTCATTTGTGCATAACATAATTGCAACAATAAATAACCACATCTCAACTCTGCTTTGGCTCTTATTAAATAAAAACATTAATATCTTTTTCAGCATTATAATTTATCTCACTCTCTTAATGGCATCTTTTACCCTTCTGTAGCATTCTTTAATGTATATGCCAATATATTTATTTTACTACTCTAAAGCATACCTACAAATACTGCTTTTGCACCTGCAGGAACATACCCTTCTCTCTTTCCTGTTAGGGCACTTCCTGCAATATTCCTCAAAATTGTTGTAATACAGCTTTGTATAATATTCATCATCACGTTTCAAGCTTATCACTCCCGACTTTCTCTCACGCAAAATAAGCACCCTAAATGACGGATGCCTATTTTTATTTAAATGCTATAACAATGGGGAACTATTATTTTCATTTTCTCTAAGGTATTTCCTTAGGACACTTATAAGTATATACGGTATTTGTGACAGTTTAGTGTAATATTAATTAACTATTGATGAAAAATTATATGATTGTATGAATAAAATATAAAAACACCTGGCTAAGAAGCCAAGTGTTTACGGAAGATCCAACATGTCATACAGTTACCTTTGTAATCCCTGCTCTGCTTACAATACTATAATAACACGTTTTATTAGAGTTATAACAAGTACTTAACAAGCAACTCACAACCTTTTAACAAGCTAGTATTTTCTAAATGCTCAATTTTTTCTTTAAAGCTTCTTGTAATACTTGTGAAAAATTGATTTTATTTTTTTCTGCTTGATATTTTAACCATTGAGGCATAGTTACAGTAGTATTAACTGTTTTATTGTCCATCTTAGCACGTATAAGTAACATATCTGCTTCTATAGGAACTACAAAACTGTTTTTTTGGGTTCCTATCTTTTCCGGAGGTGTTGGAGTTGGGAATTTCTCATTTTCATCTTCCATATTCCATAAAAACAATTCCAATGATTCCTTTGCCATAATTAAAGCTTCGCTTAAATCGTCTCCTTCTGTTACACAACCTTTTAAATCAGGAAATGAAACAGTATATCCACCATCCTCATAAGCTTCAAATAATGCAGGATACATATATTTATCCATAAATACATCTCCCTTATTTTAATATATTTTATATAATCTTAAAGTGGTGCAGGGTGTTTATTTAAGCCCTGCATCTTTAAGTATTCTGTTCAATGTTCCAGGTCTCAAATCCTTATTGCCATGGTCCGGTACTTGGATTTTACCTTTTTGGGTTGGATGAATGAAATGTTTATGTGAACCTACTTGATTTTTTAGAACCCATCCATCAGCTTTTAACATCTTAATTAATTCCTTTGGTTTCATCATCCCTCCTCCTTACAATTATATTATAGCAAGTGCTGTAACACGTGTCAACAGTTTTATAAAAATAATTAAAAAGTATAGATTTTACTCTACACTCTATTAGCCATTACCCATTCTTCCCAGCTAGCTATATTTTTTAACAGTTTCTTTTTCCTTTCTGTAGCAGCCTGTTGTGAAATACAGTATTTCATGCCCACTTGCCAATCTGCTTTCCTGTACTTATACTTTTCCTTCAAAAACTCTAGATCTTCGGTTCTCATGTCTTTTATATTTTCCCTAATAACAGAGTTATTAACTTCCATATTTCGCAGCCGTTCTTCTACATCAGCCACCTGTTCTAGTTTCCATGACTGTTCTTCAAGCAACTTATCCGTTATGCGCATTAAAGTCCTCTCGGCATAGCTTTCGCCTGTAGGACTTGTCTGAACTCTTTCTTCATATGTAATTGACCTAGATTCTTCGGGGAGGTCTACTTTAATATTTCTAAGCTTGTACTCTATTTCATCTATTTGTTTCTTCAGGATATTCAATTTCATGTTCAGCACTCTTGTCCTTTTATCCCTATTAAAATAATCTCTGAGCCTGCTCTCCATATTAGCCATTGCAATTTTATCCATTATTTTAACTCCTCCCCTAAAATCTTAATTATTTATGTCTAATTCTACATATCTTTACACCTGCAGCCATTATTCCAACGCACGTTACTGCTGTTGTCATATATAGCAACACAAATTCGGCTAATTCTTTCACTCAATCACCTCTATAAAAAACTCTCTTGTATATTCTCTTTCTTGGTTTCAACATCTACTTTTCTCTTGATTCTATCTATTTTCTCTTTGAGAATCTTTTTATGTTTCTCCGAAGTGCTGTATTTCAAGGCAAGCTTCAGGCTTTCCAACTTACTTAATTCTTCCATGTAATCACCACCTACTTAGCAGAATGGTTCATCTTCCTGCACCTGTTTACAGCCATATCCACGACTTCATATACCATATTTTCTTTGTCCTTTATCTTCTTGACTTTCCTTTTCTGCAAAATCTGGTATGTCAAAATAGCCTTTTCTCTGCAAGTTAGTTCATTCATTTAGCAACTTCCTCTCCATATACAAAACGCCGCACACTGCATCTTCTGCTAAATCTTCAATGTGGTATTTTCTCCCTAATCTCTTGGTAATCCTGATTTTCTCTTTGAAATTTTTATACGGTACCACAATTATATTTGTCATTTCACCACCTACTTTTTAAGATTTTCCATGTATAATAAATAGCATTGTGCCAAGGAGTGAAGTCCTTGGCCTTTTGTTTTTGTGAATATTTAATCTGCCATCTCAACTCCGTCCTTCCTTGCCCTCTCTGCAAATGCGCCTCCTGCCAGTGTTTCAAAATTTATTTGCTTTGACATATCAATTCCTCCTTATCTATTTGATTCAGTTTCACAACCACATGAGGTTGTTCACCATAAAATTTATTCACCGTTAAACTTACAATCTGTTTGTCATCCTCATAAGCTATTGAATTAAGTGCGTCGCATACCGTCTTTGCTACATTGTCTACATCTGGTTTTTTATCTGGAAGCAGCTCATTGTTCAACATTTGTTGACGTTTTTTATTGCTGATACTCTTTGGTATTCTATAAAACGCTGTAATGTCAACTTGTATATATCCATCAAGCCTTGGAAACCTGTTGGTAACATACAATTCTTTCACATACGTTTCATATTGCAGAGTCTTTTCTGGTGTATGCGCTGACTTGGTCCATCTGTTGAACCTTGGCCTCTGCTTTCCCATAGGGTCTCCTGGAACTATTAATTCTATTGGACTATTCATGTTTTCTCCTTCTCTTTTATCTCTTTCAGTATTTCATCTAATCGCCTATGACTATGAAATTTTAACTCAAAATACTGGTATATATCCTTTGGCAATCTCATATAAAATCCCTCAAAATCAATCTCATTTTTATATTCTTTATCTTCTCCGGATATATCTCCTGGAGCTTCAGCACTTAAATACACCTGTCCACCCATAGTCTTAGTAACAAACATGTACTTAGCTCCACCGTATGTCCTTGCAATATCCCTTAGATATTTAATCAATGGAATTTGAAGTATTATCTGACTCACATCTATCCATCCTCCCGTCTATCTCCCTCTGAGTTCATCCATGCATTTCCTGCATATATTCTTGCCTTTCCATTTCACAACGTCCTTTGCTTCTCCGCAGAATACACACGCCGGTTCATATTTCTTTAGGATTATCTGTTCACCATCTACGTATATTTCCAATGGATCCTTCTCGTTTATGTTTAAAGTTCTTCTTAGCTCCTTAGGTATTACAATCCTTCCTAACTCGTCTACTTTTCTTACAATTCCCGTTGATTTCATTCTATTTTCCTCCTCGATTTTTCATAAAATTTTTCATTCTGTAATTGTATTTAGGTCCTTTAAAAACCATAGTATTTTTTTCACACGGCTCAAGTATCCTTCCTGCAAGTGCATCACCAAGCTCTGTTAATATTCCTAACGTACATTCACTACTTATGATCGTTGGTAAATTGTTGAAATACCTGTAGTTTATAATCGGCATTATATGCTTTATATCAGCTTCACTTAGCTTCGCCTTATTGCCATATTTATCTTTTATGAGCTGTCCATTTGCGACTTTGTCTTTGAACAGATCGTCTATAATCAGCACTTTTGCCCTCTGGTACCTGTTTGAAAGCTTTAAATAATATTCATCATCATTCGTGTTTGCCTTAAGCTGTCTCATAGCTTCAAGGTAAGGCATATACACTACTTGTACAGGATCTTTTCTGCTTAAAAGTGCTGCTCCTATAGCAATTACTACGTGGCTTTTACCCGCACCAGGCTGTCCAAATAGTCCAAAACTGTTTTTCTCAGTTTTCCTGATCTTATCAAAGTTCTGTATATATGCTGCTGCCATTTTCTTAACATCTCTGGTGAAATCATCATAAGGCTCATAATCATCTAAAGTCTTTACCGCAGCAGGGTCTACACCAAAGCTTTTCCAAAGTCTCGACGCATAGTCTTTTTTATAACAATCGCATCTTCTGTAGCCTCTTTTGCTCTCAACCCATCCAGTGTCTTGGCATACAGGGCATTTATACTTAACTCTCGAACCTTGAGAAGTCATATGGACTTGATTCAGTATTCTGCTCAGTGCCTCCACTATCCTCAACCTCCTTTTTCTCAATAGCCCAATTTTTCAGTATCGTATCCATGTACCCCTTGATAAATCTATTTTTATTGCATACTGTCACTTTAAGAGCTTCTTTAGCCCGTGCATAACCATAGGTCCCTATAAAGACCTTGAGTGCGGCCATATGCGCAGCTATGCTTTCATTCGGTTTTAGCGTTTCATAATACTTACAAAGCTCCATTGCTTTTTTTGAGAGAGAGTTTCCGGAATCGGAAACTTTGTTCTCTCTACTCTCTCTTTTACTCTTCTTTACTTTACTTTCCTTTACTTTACTTTGGGGATTAATGTCTGCATTAACTATCTCATTGCTAGAGTTAATGTTAACAATAACTAAGTTTTTGTATACATTAATGGTTTCATCATCCAAAAGTAAGTATTCTTTGTATATTTTTACCTTTTGTCTTCTACCTACTGCCTCCATATATCGTTTCTGAATACCCTGCGAAGTAAGTACTTTATAGGTTTCAAAGGCATTTTTATCGAATAATTCCCACTTTATACAATCATTAATGATTACATTTATTGAGTTAATGTCAACATTAACTCTCTTTGAAAAGAGTAATTGTTGTTTTTCAGTCCACTCATAGAAGTAACCGTGCTTATAAATTTTCATTAATAATTTAATTACTACACCAAAACCAACCAAACCATGTTGTGCTTCTATAAGTGCAACTTTATCATCTTGGTCCATATCCACGTCTAAAGGGAAATATTCCAATCCTTCTTTTTGAGGCCTAGCCAATGTATTCACCTTCTCCCATAGTCAAATATTCCTTAAATTTATTCCTTATCCTCGGCAAACGGCGTACCTTCGTAAGGATCTTTACTATTCTCATTTTGTTCCTTATATGTCTCTGTATATTCAACGTCAGTTACTTCAGCATCAGTTGTATCCTCTATATCTTCTTCAAGAAGGTTATGGCTCTCTTCGTCAGTTTTTATTACCTTGCTATCACTAGTAACTGCCTCCTGCATATCAATGTTCAATATTCCCCATGTTGAAAGCATATTTTTAAGTACTGTTTTCTTTGCCATAGCATCAAAGTCTGTTTTCCATGGTCCATTATTAAAACTTTTGCTGAATCTCTTAGCATGTGTTGTTACCTTTTCTTTACTCCAGTAGACCATTTTTTCAAATCCATTAAGAAGTCTGAAATATGCTGCATATCCTATTACTGCATCTGACTGCTTATTATCAAGGTCAAGTTCTAGCTCCTCTGTAAGTGGATTGAAGCTTTTAAGCTGTCCTTCATATATCTCTGTTACGTTAAGTTTCTTATACTGTGCTGACCTCTGAGCCATCTGTATAAAACCTCTGTACCCTACTTGAAACTGTGCTTCTAATTTTCCATGATTTTTAAATGGTATAATCCATGCAAATCCTAGGTTCGGATCTATCGGAAGTTTCAGGGAAGCCGCCTTTAAGGCACTCCCTAAAACCGTCATATTGTCACAACCTTTAAGTTTGTCCTGCTTTAAATTAAGCAGACTTGTTATAAATCCATTGGCCTGCTTGTCAAGCATATCCTCAAATCTTTTCTTTATACCTGGTGAATAAACAATTGCTTTGAAAGCATCCTTGGGTGGCTTGGCTTCTTTCTTAGTAAGTTCAGTTTTTAAACTCTTATTTGTGGCCATAATTATTCATCCTCTCTTCTAGAATCAGCTTTAAAATTACACATCATTTTATCTTTATCTCTATCATAATAAATTGAATCTATAAAATACTCAGAATCACCTGGATCATACATTTTAAAGTCATTTTTATTCATAGCTGCCAGCTGGGCATTAAAACTATTTATAAGTGCTGTAAATGCTGGATTTGCCATTACGCTTTTACCTCCTTGATATTAAATTTTCTGTATGAGCTTGCATTTAAATATTGTTTAAATAACTCAGGGTGCTCCATCTTGAACCTTTTGCTGTCAAACCTATTGGAGGCTATGCTCTTCCAACTAATCTCGTAATCAGGAGCATATCCTGTCTCTGCCTCACCCATTTCAAGCTTTATGCTGTTCTCAATTTCCTTAGCCTGAAGCTCAAGAGATTTTATAGTATCTTTAATTTCGAAGTAATCTTTAATTTTGTCTTTGTATTCAGATTTTAGGTTTACAGTTATTCCTGGTGATGAATCTTTAAATCTTTCCTTCAAGTATCTCTCTGCAGCATTTGATCCATCCAACTTTGGCGGCACTCTCTTAAGTACATTGTTTTCCCAAAAATCTTTTTCTTTGGCCACAATAAGATTTATTAACTCATCATCCCTTGCTACTTCTTTATATATAAACTTCTGCCCACCTATGAGCACGGCTATATATGCCTTTTCATCACCTGTAACAGCCAGATAGTGCATAACCTGTGCCAGATAACTTGCGGGTATTTCTTCACTCTCCCACCTGCTCGACAGGAAAGTATTTGCTGTCTTACATTCAAGCAGTGCTTTTTCGCCCACTATTTCCCTGTCCAGATTTGCAGTCATAAAAGGATACTCGACACTTTGTAGTATTGCATTTCTCCTTCTAACTCTTTTACCTGTTTTCTCTGAAAATCTCCTTGCAACATTGGGCTCCAGTATAGTTCCCCAATAAGCAGCCTCACTCTGTTCATCATTTTTGACTATCTCCTGGGTTTTATCTATATAAACATCAAGTGGTGATTTATAATTGTTTATCCCAAGAATTGCTCCTGCATCAGAACCGCCGATACCAGCTTGACGGCTCTTAAGCCATTCTAACTCTGTCATATTCTTAGTTTTAGCTAACACCTTGTACAATCTTTTTACCTCCCAATTTGATTTTTTCCCTATTTCACGATAAAATAGGAATAACGAATTTTTACTAAACTTTTACCCTTTGGCCAGGGTATTTTTTATCTTTGTGGCATAATAAATACATCATGTTGTATGTCATTTATTAGCATCCTTTGCATCATGTCTAATACTTCATATGTTCTTTCTGGTGTATCGTATATTCCAAGCCTGCAATATTTTTTGTGAAATCCATTTCCATATATTTCTGCTGAATTTTCTTCATTATTTATAAAAAAATCATTTATATTTGCCAATATAGTTTTGTCTTGACTTCTAACCCACATATTTTATCCCCCAATCTAAGTAAACTCTTAATCTTTGCATCTACATTCCTCCATTATTTTATTCACCTTCCTTCGTCTTCGACTTTAGATACTCTATAAAGCCGGGCATTGTACCAACAAAATCAAGTGCAACATGCTTCCTATGCTTTTCTTCTTTAGGACCTTCCATGTACTGTTTAAATTCATTAAGGCTTACAATAAACTCTTTGTATAACGCCTTTTCCATTCCAAGTGCTTTATCAAATTTTCTCTTGTATTCATTTATCAGGCACTCTAAATATCCATTCATTTAATTTTCCTCCTCTCTATTTCCTTGCTTATCGCATCAAACCTACTTTTAACCTTGTCTCCCTTTTTAAGTTCAACCCCAAGTGCAACTCTTACCATAGTTAATGCAAATGGTGCTGCTTCTTTCAGCCCGACTTTAAATTTCTTGCTGTTTATGGATTCTCTATACCATGGGTTCACTATATTGCTGCCTCCTCTCTTATCCTTACGCCATTCTTTATAGCCATTTCTTTTACTATGCTTATATAGATTTCCTTGAGTCTTGGCTCATTTTCCAAAACATCTAAAATATTTAATTTTTCTGCTCTGCTTGGAGCCATACCGTTTGTTATAGCTCTCTTTTTAAGATTAAGTACCAATACATTTGGTCTGCATTTCCCTCTAACTTTTAGAGCCTCATATACCTGATCCTTTGGAGTTTTGTAATCTCCAAGTTCTCTGCCTATGGCATTTAAAATCCTGTTACATTCTCTGCGCCATGCTGCTTGCGGATTTAAAGTAATTACATTCCTTATGTCTTGGACTTCCTCCTTAACCTCGCTGGTCTGTTTCCTGGCTTCTTCAATTTGCAGACGCATGTCCTTCATTTCCTGAAGTGACTGGATAAGAACATCTTCTATACATGTTGGCTTCTGTATTCGAGCTTCCATATCATGAAACCTGTCTATATATGTTGCTGTAAATAAGACTCCTTTCTCTCCAGTAAGTTTATGAGCTATCATTTCACAACCTTTTTTAGTTACCTTATAACAATTTCTTTCTTTTCCTTGTAAATCTGTATATGTGTTATCAATGAAGAAATCAGCCAATCCAAAATTGGATTTACCTAAAATTTCAATATAACCTTTTATATCTCTTAATAAATGTGAATGATCTTTGCCTACCATTTTTGCCACTTCTCTACTGTCTATAGTTAATGATTTATTCTGAAATTGTATTAAATTACTCATTTTTCACCCCTCCTCTTTCAATAAAGTTAGCTAACAATAATATTTTTCATTGAAATATTTAATTGGAACTCTACCTGCAATAGTTATATATCCTTTTTCTTTAAGTTCCTTATTCAATTGTTGTATAATTCTATAGGCCATTGATTCAGATACATCTAAAATGTTTTTAATATCATCTACTCTGTAACACCCATGTTCTGCAACCATCCATCTCACTTCCTTTTTTACTTTGAAAATTTAAAAGTCATAATTGCTTCAAATACAGCATCAAGTTTTTTACAAATCTTTTTAAAATCACAGGTTTCATCATCACTCACTTTTCCATCAGAGCCAATTCTAATAAGTAAATCTTCAGAGTCAATAAAGTCCTTAATTTCTGTGTGTATTTTCAAAATTGCAGTTGGTAATTCTGTAATTTCTATATTAGGTAAATACTTTTGGCCAACCTCTGCACTTGTCTTTAGATGTTGATATGCAAGATATTGTGTGTTATAAATCTCTATCATCTTGATAACCACATGATCTGGTGGAACTCTTCTATCTCCCTCATAAGCTCTTAAACTATCAACAGATATGTCCATAAGTTCAGATGCCTTTTCCTGTGTTAATCCTGCACTCTCACGCGCTATTTGGTAGATATTTCTGTACTCCTTGTCCATTCATTTCACTTCCTTTGGCTAGTAAAATTATTTTATGGGATCACACAACCTCCTTTGTTTCCTCTGGCTCGATTAAATCACTTGTAGATACTTCTAATGCTTTTGCTATCTTTTTAACTGTATCTACGGTTGGATTAGTTACTTTATTATTTACAATGTCATAAAGCTGTCCATTAGAAACTTTGCTTTTTTTCATAACTTGATATATTGACATATTTTTGTTTTCTGCTATTTTCCTGATACTATCACCTATTGTCATGATTTCACTTCCTTTTTATATATCGATATTTCGAATTTATTTCCGTGATTTAATAGTATCGTAATATCGGAATATTTTCAAATCATATACTACGTTAAAAATAATTATATTTTTAAAATAGATTAAAATAACTCACAATATCATTATTTTTCTCGCAATATATTGACTTTACGATATATTGATATTATTATATAGATATAACGAGATACTGGAAGGATGTATTCATATGTTTTATAGAGATAAGATAATTAAATTATTAGAAGAAAAAGGCTGGAGCAAATATAAATTAGCTAAAGAAGCCAGTATACCTCAATCCAGCTTACATGATATATTAAGTGGTAAAATTAAAAATCCAACAGTTGATAGAGTAAAAGCTATAGCCGATGCATTAGAAATAACAGTTGATGAACTTCTTGACGAAAATGAAGATAAAAATAAAGAAGATTTTAAACCAACTCTCTCTGTAAAAGAACAGGAAAAGTTAGATAAACAGGCCGAGGAATTAGTTAATGAATTAACTCTATCTTTATCCCAAAACAAAGATCACTTAAGTGACAGGGATTATGAGGTATTGCGTGCAAGTATGAAAGGTGCATTACAGGCAATGACCTTAAGGAATAAAGAAAAATACACGCCTAAAAAATACAGAAATAAGAAATAGGAGGATGTTATTTTTGTATATCGAGAATTACGTTAGAAAAACTATAAATGGTTTAATTGAAAAATATGGGACAAGTAATATGATTGATATAGTTCATAGCAATAAGAATTTATGTATATATTTTTGTAGCCTTACGGAAGATTTAAATGGTTGCTATAAATATTTTTCTCCTAAAAGGCAGATTGTTGTTATAAATGAAGATTTGTCTGAGCATGGTAAGCAGTGCGCATTGTTCCATGAATATGGGCATTGCGTATTAGAGCATAAAGGTAAGACATTTTCTAATTCGATTTCAGCTGCATATACAAAAGAGGAATATGAGGCTGACATGGTTTCAGCCTATATGTTTTTAGTCCATAATCATATAGATAACGAACGAATTAATGAAATAGTTCTTCCTGATAGAGTAATGAGCTTAATATATAAATTTTTGAAATAAAAGACAATATTATGAATGATATAAGAATAAAAAAGTATAAATGATAAATTTATCTTAAGAAGAATCAATTTGGAGTTAAACTCCTATATATTTTTAATTTATAAAGAACTGGTGTTCTGATTGGAGGAATTAAAGTGACAAATCATCATATAAATACTCCGCGATTAAAAGATCTACAGTATGAAAAATATGCAGGAATAATAAAAATCATAAATGCTTTTAATTCAGGTATTAACACTATATATGATTTATCAAAATACTTACATGTATCAGAAACATTTCTGAAAAAAGCAATTAATTACTACAAGATTAAATATGGTTTATATTATGAGATAGATACTTATTACATATGTTTTTACCCTACTCTATCAATTATTTCAAAGTATAGACTAAATTAATTATAAATAAGTACTTTAGATGCTATATATTTTTTAATTTTATAGCGAACATAAGTTTGATAAAAGGAGTTGAATTTTAATGCCTATTTATAAAGATGAAAAAAGAGGCACCTATTACTGTTCATTTTACTATAAGGATTGGACTGGTGCTAGGAAAAGAAAAAAGAAAGAGGGCTTCAAAAAGCAAGGTGAAGCAAAAGAATTTGAGAGAAATTTTTTATCTAAATATCAGAACAATTGCAATATGAGCTTTAAAACTTTAACTGATCTATACATGGAAGATGCATCTAGTAGAGTAAGAGCTACTACATTGGCTAATAAAAAGAATTTAATAAACTTAAAAATAAGACCTTATTTTGATAAATTAAATGTAAGTGACATTACTCCTAACCATATAAGGAAATGGCAAAATAAACTTATAAATAAGGGATATTCTGCAACATATTTAAAGACAATTAACAATCAAATAAGTGCTATATTTAATTTTGCTATCAAATATTATAATCTAAGCAGCAGTCCTGCTCTAAAAGCTGGATCTATGGGTAAGAAAAACGCTGACAGTATGAAATTTTGGACAGTAAAGGAATTTAAAAAGTTCATTAAGTACAATAATAAACCTATATCCGTATTGGCTTTTAAGACGCTATTCTGGACAGGTATGAGAAGTGGAGAGCTATTGGCCCTTACATGGAAAGATATTGATTTATACAGTAAAATAATAAGCATAAACAAAACTTACGCAAGACTTGGAGGTAAGGATATTATAAATGACCCCAAAACGCCTAAGAGTAAAAGGAAAATTCCTATATCAGATTCTCTTTGTAATGATATAGGAGATTATAAAAATAAATTATATGATTTTAATAGCAGTGATAGAGTTTTTCACTTTACAAAATTTTTTCTTGAAAATGAAATGATTAGAATATGTAAAAAAAGTGGAGTAAAGAGAATTCGAGTACATGATTTAAGACACTCTCATGCATCTTTGCTTATCGAACTCGGCTTTACTCCCTTAGCGATTGCCGAAAGGCTTGGTCATGAGAAGGTACAAACAACTCTTGATACCTATTCACACCTTTATCCTAACAAAGGCAATCTAATAGCAAATAAACTTGATGATTTATATTAGTACGTTTTTAGTACGATTTTTAATTTTTCAATTCTTAAATCATTTGATATCAATGTTTTCAGAGATTTTTACTTTTATTCCCACTCAATAGTAGCAGGTGGTTTTGAAGTTACATCGTAAACTACCCTGTTTACTCCCTTAACTTCATTTACTATCCTGCGGCTGACCTTGTCTAATACATCATAAGGTATTCTCGCCCAATCGGAAGTCATTGCATCGGAAGATGTTACTGCTCTTAAAGCAACAGTATAACAATATGTTCTCTCATCTCCCATAACACCTACAGAACGTATATTGGGAAGACATGCAAAATACTGCCATATTTTCTCGTCAAGTCCCGCAATAGCTATTTCCTCCCTGAATATAGCATCTGCTTCCCTTGTTATTTCGAGCTTTTCCTCTGTAATTGCACCAAGTACCCTTATTGCAAGTCCCGGCCCTGGAAAAGGCTGTCTCCATACAAGTTTATGAGGTATTCCAAGTTCTTCTCCCACTGCTCTTACCTCATCTTTAAAAAGCTCCCTTAATGGCTCTATAAGTTTGAAATCCATATTCTCAGGAAGTCCGCCTACATTGTGATGACTCTTTATAGTTGCAGAAGTTCCAAGTCCACTTTCAACTACATCTGGATATATTGTCCCTTGAACCAAGAATCCTATATCTCCAAGCTTCTTTGCCTCTTCCTCAAATACTCTTATGAATTCTTCACCTATAATTTTTCTTTTCTTTTCCGGATCATCCACATTTTCAAGTTTTCCAAGGAACCTGTCTTTTGCATTCACCCTTATGAGATTCATGTCAAATTGTTTTTTAAATACGGCTTCAACCTGGTCTCCTTCATCTTTTCTAAGAAGTCCATGATCTACAAATATACATGTAAGCTGTTTTCCAACTGCCTTGTGAACAAGTACTGCCGCTACCGAAGAATCAACTCCGCCTGACATTGCACATATTACCTTCTTGTCCCCTACAATTTCCTTTATATGTTTAATCTTCTCTTCTGCAAAAGAAGACATTGACCAGTCTCCATGCACTTTACATATTCTGAAAAGAAAATTATGGATCATTTTTCTCCCAAAAGGAGTATGCTCAACCTCAGGATGAAACTGAACTCCATATATTTTTTTAGCCTTGTTTTCAACTGCTGCAACCGGAACCTGTTTTGTTTTCCCTGTTATTTCAAATCCATCTGGAGCATGGGAAACAAAGTCTGTATGGCTCATCCAACAACTTTGTACCTCATCCAGATCATAAAACAGGTCATTGTCAATTTTGAGATTTACCTCTGTTTTACCGTATTCTCTTACATCCGCACTCTGAACCTTACCTCCAAGTGTATTGCATATAAACTGATGTCCATAACATATCCCAAGTATAGGAACTCCGAGGTTAAATATTTCTTCACTCACCTTTGGGGCATTTTCCGCATACACACTTTTAGGTCCACCGGTAAATATTATACCTTTTGGATTTTTCTCTTTTATTTTATCCACCGAACAGGTATATGGAAGTATTTCACAATAGACGTTGTTTTCTCTTACTCTTCTAGCTATAAGCTGATTGTACTGTCCGCCAAAATCAACTACAATAATAAGTTCTCTTGCCATAAGTCTCCTCCTTATATAACAAATTGCAATATTTACTGCCTTACACTATAGTTTGGAGCTTCTTTCGTCATGGATATATCATGAGGATGACTTTCTCTAAGACCTGCAGATGATTGAACTACAAAAGTCGATTTTTCATACAAATCCTTCAAAGTAGGAGCACCAAGATATCCCATCCCGGAACGTATTCCTCCCATCAGCTGGAATATAGTATCTGCAACATATCCTTTGTATGGAACTCTTCCTTCAACTCCTTCTGGGACAAGCTTCTTGTTTCCTTCCTGGAAGTACCTGTCCTTGCTTCCGTTTGCCATGGCTGAAAGTGATCCCATCCCTCTATAAACCTTGTAAGTTCTGCCTTTATATATTTCAGTTTCTCCAGGTGCTTCTTCACATCCGGCAAACATTGATCCCATCATTGTAACTTTTGCTCCTGCAGCAAGTGCTTTTACAATATCTCCAGAATATTTTATTCCACCATCAGCTATAACTGGAACTCCATATTTGTTGGCTTCCTCCACACAATCCATTACTGCTGTAAGCTGTGGTACACCAACTCCGGCAACTACTCTCGTAGTACATATTGAACCAGGCCCAATTCCAACTTTCACTGCATCTGCCCCTGACAGAATTAAATCTCTAGTTGCTTCAGCTGTTGCAATATTTCCTGCAACTATCTGCAGTTCAGGATATTTTTCTTTTATAGCTTTTACAGCATCAAGAACCCCTTTTGAATGTCCATGTGCCGTATCCACTGTAATTACGTCAACTCCAGCATGAACAAGTTGGGATACTCTTTCCATCATGTCTTGAGTTACTCCAACTGCTGCTCCGCAGAGAAGTCTTCCCTTTTCGTCTTTTGCACTATTAGGGAATTTTTTTACTTTTTCTATGTCTTTCAAAGTTATAAGTCCACATAAATTATTATCTGAATCAACAAGCGGAAGTTTTTCTATCTTATATTTTTTAAGTATTTCCTTAGCCTGTTCAATTGTTGTATCTTCTGGAGCAGTTATAAGTTTCTCCTTTGTCATTACTTCAGAAACTTTTTTTGTATAATCATCTTCAAATACAGTATCTCTGTTTGTTATTATGCCTATAAGCTTTCTATCTGTAGTAATAGGTACACCGGATATTCTATATTTGCTCATTAAAGAAAGTGCTTCTTCTATGGTACTTTCAGGAGAAAGATAGAAGGGATTTGTTATTACTCCGTTTTCCTGTCTCTTTACCTTGTCTACTTCACTTGCCTGCTGTTCTATAGTCATGTTCTTATGTATTATCCCTATACCGCCTTCTCTTGCCATAGCTATTGCCATTTTAGAATCAGTAACAGTATCCATGCTCGCACTCATGATAGGGATGTTGAGTTTTATCTTTTTTGTAAGATTTGTTTTTAATGAAACTTCTCTCGGTAAAATTTCTGATTTATTAGGTACTAAGAGAACATCATCAAAAGTATAAGCTTGTTTTGAAATTTTTGCCAATTAAAATCACTCCTATAACTTGAATTTTTATCTTCTATCTAGCTTTTGACTGCATAAGTATTTTTATCAAAAAAATCATATTAATCCACTATAGAGTGAAATTAATATGATTGTATCATAACAACTTACTCATAGTCGGAAATTCATGGTTTCCGGTAGATACTTCCTGCCACATCCAGGGGATATACGAGCTGAATAAAAGATTATATTTAATTTTTTATAAAATTTGATATTTTTCTATCTGTCCTACTTACTATTTACACTATTTTATTCAATTATAGCATCTTTGTCAATGCAATATTTACAAACATCCAAATAAAAATATAAAATAAAACTGCTGTAAAATTTAATTTTACAGCAGTTTATATAAAACCCTACAAATTCTGTTAAATTTTATATTAGTACATTCCGCCCATTCCTGGTGCTCCAGGTGCTGCTGGTGCTGCTGGTGGATTTTTTTCTGGAAGATCTGCAACTGCAGCTTCTGTAGTCAAGAAAGTAGATGCTACTGATGCTGCATTCTGGAGAGCTGATCTTGTAACCTTTGTTGGATCTACAATTCCGTGCTCTACCATGTTTACATACTGATTTCTCAAAGCATCAAAACCTACCCCAGCTTCGCTCTTTCTAACTTTTTCTATAATTACCGAGCCTTCAAGTCCTGCATTTGCAGCTATCTGTCTTATTGGCTCTTCAAGTGATTTTCTTATTATATCAATACCAACTTTGATATCAGGTACATCTGAACTTAATTCTTCAATCTTTGGAATTACATTCAAATAAGCTGTTCCGCCACCTGGTACAAGTCCTTCTTCAACAGCTGCTTTTGTAGCTGCAAGAGCATCTTCTATTCTCATTTTTCTTTCTTTTAATTCTGTTTCAGTTGCTGCTCCAACTTTTATTACAGCTACTCCTCCTGCAAGCTTTGCAACCCTTTCCTGCAATTTTTCCTTATCAAAGTCGGATGTAGTTTCTTCCAACTGTTTTCTGATCTGATTTACTCTGTCGGAGATATCAGATTTCTGACCTTTTCCATTTACAATTGTAGTATTTTCTTTGGATATTTTAACACTTTCAGCTTTTCCAAGATCTTCTAATGAAACTTCTTTTATATCTCTTCCAAGTTCTTCAGATATTACTTTTCCACCTGTAAGAATTGCTATATCCTGAAGCATTTCTTTTCTTCTGTCTCCAAATCCAGGTGCTTTTACTGCGACGCATGTAAATGTTCCTCTCAATTTATTCACAACCAATGTTGCAAGAGCTTCGCCTTCAACATCCTCACTTATTATGAGAAGTTTCTTCCCCTGTTTTACTATCTGTTCAAGAAGTGGAAGTATTTCCTGTATGTTTGCTATCTTCTTGTCAGTTATAAGTATATATGGATCGTCAAGTACTGCTTCCATTTTATCTGAATCAGTCACCATATATGGGCTTAAATATCCTCTGTCAAACTGCATGCCTTCAACGACATCAAGTTCAGTACCCATTGATTTTGACTCTTCTACAGTTATGACTCCTTCATTTCCTACTTTTTCCATAGCGTCTGCTATTAATTTTCCTATTTCCTCATCAGAAGCAGATATGGATGCAATTCTTGCTATATCTTCCTTTCCACTTACCTCCTTGGAAATTTTCTTTATTTCTTCAACAGCCTTGTCTACAGCCTTCTTTATACCTTGTCTTAAAAGCATAGGGTTTGCTCCAGCTGTAACGTTCTTTAAACCTTCTCTTATTATTGCCTGAGCAAGTAATGTAGCTGTTGTAGTTCCGTCCCCTGCTACATCATTTGTCTTTGTAGAAACTTCCTTTACAAGCTGTGCTCCCATATTTTCATATGGATCCTCAAGCTCAATTTCCTTTGCTATAGTAACACCATCATTTGTTATAAGCGGTGAACCAAATTTTTTATCAAGTACCACATTTCTTCCCTTTGGTCCCAGTGTAACCTTTACTGTATTAGCCAGCTTGTTTACGCCTTCCTGCATAGCTCTTCTGGCTTCTTCACTAAATAAAATGCTCTTTGCCATAAAAAAAACCTCCTCACAACTTTTAAGTTATATAAATTATCTGATATTATTTTTCAATTACAGCTAAAATGTCATCCTGTCTCAGTATTGTATACTCTTGTCCGTCAAGTTTAACTTCATTTCCACCATATTTTGAGAAAAGAACTCTCTCTCCTACTTTAACTTCCATTTTAACTTCTTTTCCATCTACGATTCCACCTGTTCCAACTGCAACTATTTCAGCTTCCTGTGGTTTCTCCTTAGCAGTTCCTGGCAGAACTATTCCACTTTTTGTTGTTTCTTCTGCCTCTATTTTTTTTATAACGACTCTGTCTCCAAGTGGTCTAATTTTCATCAAAACCCCTCCTTAAAAATATTTTTAATTTATTTAAAATAATCTTTTAGCTTTTCTTGTTAGCACTCATTAATCTTGAGTGCTAATACAATTATTATAATAATAAATACTGTTTATATTTTCAAATTCTAATTTGAAACTTATACACTATTTATAGAGCAAATTGTTAAATATACTCTCATTAAATAAATATTTCTCTTAATTTCTATAAATTACACCGTATTAGTAAAATACTCAAAAACTCAAGATGATTTATTACGTATAATTCTGGATATTATATCATCACTTTTTATTACCCCAATTATAAATATGGACGTCATTATCACAGATATCAATATCAAGATGCCCTTATTTCCAGAATATACCTTTGAACCAAAATACGATGAAATCAATATGCCGGGAAGCCTCCCAAGCGTTGAATAAAATATAAAATTCTGCAGTTTTATTTTTGATATTCCACACATATAGGCAAGTATATCCTTTGGTATTCCAGGTATAAGATACAATATAAACACAATCACGTTTATATTTTTTGACTTTAATACCTTATTGAAAAGCTTAAAATCCTTCTTTGCCGTCATATTATCCACAAAAGACCTGCCGCACGCTTTTGAAACCAAATATACAATTATACTTCCTATAGTTATTCCAACACATGAAAGAATAGTCCCCCAAAATACACCATATATATATCCACCTGCAATCTGCACCAGCTCACCAGGTATAAAGAATGCAATTACCTGTACAGTCTGAATGAGGAGAAATACAATAATACTATATTTCCCATAAGACATAATAAGCAATCTCAAACTCTGTGGATTTTTTAAAATATAACTGTATTTAAAATAATATTCATACGCCGATGCAATAAAAAATATCATAATAATAAACAATATTATGTAAGTCCTGTATCTTTTTAAACATTTTTTTAATTTCTCAAATCCTGTCTTTATACTCATTTTAAAACACCCGATACAAGTTACTGTTATACGCAATCATTTACTATATTATCCAATAAACATTTATTTATACTGTAGCAGCATACAAATAAAGACGGCTGAATCTATAAAAATAAATTCAACCGCCTTTACAATACAACAAACTATCTTTCCATATCAACACATTTGAATTTTTCAAGGTTGTCATTTGACAATATAGTCTTTTTGGAAGATTGTTTCTTAAACTTTGCAAGCTGTGGTCTTGCTTTCATAAGAGAAGCCATAGTTGCGGCTCCCCCAATACATCCTCCATCGCACATCATTCCTTCTATAAAGTTTCCCTGAACTCTTCCAAGCTTTGCACTAACCATTGTCTTTTTTATTTCATCCTTGCCACTAACCTTTATAGGCTTGAATTCAATATTTATATCTTTTTCCTTAATGTAATCCTGTATCGCATCTGCAACTCCTCCACCTTGTGCAAAACCTCTTCCAAAAGCAGAAGCATCTTCAACAGAGTCATCTTCGCATTCTCCTGGATCTACAGAAAATGCACCAAAAATTCCTGCTATCTCCTCGAAGGTAAGTACATAATCCACATCACCCTTTATAGATTCCCTGTTTACTTCAACCTTTTTTGCAGTACAAGGTCCTATAAAAACAACTACTGCGTTTTCATTGTATTTTTTTATAAGTCTTGCCGTAGCTATCATAGGTGAAACCGTAGTTGACATTTTATCAACCAAAGCTGGAAATTGAACTTCTATATAATTCATGAATCCAGAACAGCATGAATTTGTCATGAACTTGTCCCCGTTATTAATTCTTTCAACAAACTCCTTGCTCTCACTTACTGTTACTGCATCCGCACCGCATGCTGCCTCAACCATGTCCTTAAATCCAACCTTTTTCAGTGCAGCCTTAACCTGTCCAACAGAAACTTTAGGACCAAACTGTCCTGTAATTGACGGTGCAACCACTGCATATACTTCCTTGCCTGCTGTAAGTTCTCTTGTAACATCTGCAATATAACTCAATTCCGATATGGCGCCAAATGGACATGCTGCCATACACGCACCACAGCTTATACACTTTGACTTCTCTATTTTCGCTTTTCTATCATGCTGATTTATTTCAAGTGCACCAGTTGGGCATGACCTTTTACATGGACGCATAACTTCGGCGATAGCATTGTATGGACATGCTTTTTTACACATTCCACATTCTCTGCACAAATCCTGATTTATATAGGATCTTCCATTAACTCTGGTAATAGCCTTTGCAGGACACACCTCCATACATTTATGCTGAATACATCCTCTACAAGCTTCAGTAACATTGTATCTATCTATAGGACATTGATCACAAGCCGAAGACAATACAAACATTACATGTGACTTGTCATCAATCCTTTTTAAATCCTCTATCGTATTGTCAGTTGGCAAAAATCCCGCCGAAAGAACAGCTCTTTCATAAACAACTGCACGCTCCTTATATACGCAGCATCTATATTCAGATTTGTCTCCTTTTATTATTTTATATGGGATTTTCTCAAGTTCCCCCTTTGTTAATTTATTATCTTTCGTAAGCTCAGCAACTTGCTCAAGAACCAAATATTTTAGTTTTTTTAGTGGGGTTTCAAAGGTTATCAATTTAATATCTCCCTCCTGTTATATAGATATAAATTTTTTTACAAACCAAAAATCACCAAATACAGTCATATTTCATTTATACCTTTACAAATTTTATTATAACAGATTATTATAGATAATGTAACAGTTTTAGAAACATTACGATAATTTTTTAACATGGTTAGACCTCGTACCAATGCTATTTTAGGTATTTCTATAATTAAAAATACCCCCACTTATAAAAAACTGTATTATAAAAAATGGAGGCTGTTCTAATAAAAATCCATATGTTTTTTTACATTGCTAAAATGACTGGATCTTATTTTCTATCTTGAACAACAAGAGCTCATACTTTCTTATTTCCCTTTCGTCTAGCTTTATTTCCTTCTTTATTCTTTGACATTCTTCAAACAATCTTGAACTCTCAGATTGAAATTCTTTTTTTAAATCGTAATTGTCTTCATAAATTTTATACTTGGTTTTATTTATTTGAAATGAATTTTCCATATGCCGTTTTTTTGTCTTTAACTTGTCTATCTTGTTTCTTATCTGCTTGCACCATGCATCAAGTATTTGAACTTCATTCATATATTATTTCACCTCAACCACCAATATAATTGTTATTATATTATATGATTTGGAATGAAATATTTTACAAAATTTAGGCTTGTCTATCATTTTTGGCAAATGTTTTATAGTATTTATTCAAAAATATATCAAGTTTCTGGCTAACATAGATTACTTCAGGATCAATCAAGTCACTTTTATCTTTAGTCAATCTGTCCAAATCACTTCTAAGCTTTTGTATCTCAGACAAAATTATCTTTACATCCGACATATTCTTCACCTTTCCCATAAAAATAAAATGTACACTAAATTAATATCATATTACTGGTAAGTCCATATTATACACTAAATTCTATTTAATTTCTACATATTTGTTCAAATCAAAAACCCCGGGTTTCCGGGGTATACTCATATATTTTATTACACATTCCTCGTAACTTTCAAGTAGCAATTTCATAGACATTCAATATTGAATAATCTAGCTTTGCCATCTAAACTTCTATATTGTTTTCTCTTGCATAATAGAACAAATATTGCTGTGCAAATCCCGAAAATTGACCAAACTTGTTTATCCCAAAATCCCTTATCTTTTTTAAAGATACATCAGGTGCAAGGTAAAAATGTGACATTGCTCTTTTAACCCATACGTCTACAGGAAATGCCGAATATTTCTGCATTGAAAACAACATTATGCAGTCAGCTACTTTAGGACCTATTCCCATAAATTTTTGAAGTTCCCTGTGACATTTGTCATCCTCCTGAGATTTAATCCACTCTATATCAAATTTTTCGTCATATTTTTCTTTTCCTTTAATACCGCTCCTGTATATCTTTTCGACTGTATCCTTTATGTATTTATTTCTAAACCCGGTACCACATTCCTTCAGTTCATCCATTTCTGCATCCTTCAATTCATCTATAGTCGGGAAGGCATAATACACTTCTCCATTGTATTCTATCTTTTTTCCCCACCTTGAACTTATGTTTTTTATGGCACGTTTTATCATAGGTATTCTATTGTTTGCAGATATTATAAAAGATATTATTAATTCAAAGGGATCTTGTTTTAAAAGTCTTATTCCACAGCCGAACTCTATTGATTTTTTTAATATTTCATCTTTTTTAAGTATTTCTTTTACTTCTCCATAATCCCTGTAAAAATCAAAATATTCCGCCCAAATATTTTTAAAGTCTTCCTCGTCTGTATTATATATAATTACATCGTTACCCTTTTTCTCCACTTCAATTACCTTTCCGAAGGCAACTCCTATGTAATTTCCATTACTTTGCTTTTCCCACCTGAAACACTGTCCGCAATCAAATATATGTGTAAGTTCAAAATTTTTAACGTCCTTTATCAACACGGCATTTTTTAAATTTTCTACATAACTGAAATCCATATTTCATCTCTCCTATTCTCTATATATTATACCCAATAATAAAAGTTGTGCACAATGTGCACAACTTTTGTTGGAATTTATTTTGACTGCAGATATTCGTCTATGGACTTTGCAGCTTTCTTTCCCGCACCCATGGCCAGTATAACGGTGGCTGCTCCAGTTACAGCATCTCCACCTGCATATATAGCTTCTCTCGAAGTCTTTCCAGTCTCTTCTTCTGCAACTATACATCTTCTCTTGTTTACATCCAATCCTTTTGTAGTAGAAGATATAAGCGGATTAGGAGACGTACCAAGTGCCATTATTACAGTATCTGTATCAATATCAAATTCCGATCCCTTTATTTCAACCGGTCTTCTTCTTCCAGATGCATCAGGTTCACCAAGTTCCATTCTTATGCACTTTATCGACTTTACCCATCCTTTGTCATCACCAATTATCGAAACTGGATTTGTCAGGAGTTCAAACTTGATTCCCTCCTGCTGTGCATGATGTACTTCTTCTGCTCTTGCAGGTATCTCCTCTGCAGATCGTCTGTACACAACATGTACTTCAGCTCCAAGTCTAAGCGCTGTTCTTGCGGCATCCATTGCAACATTTCCTCCACCTACAACAACAACTTTCTCGCCAACCTTTATAGGGGTATCATAATCAGATTTAAAAGCCTTCATGAGATTGCTTCTTGTCAAAAATTCATTTGCCGAGAACACACCATTAAGGTTTTCACCAGGTATTCCCATAAATCTTGGAAGCCCTGCTCCAGAGCCTATAAATACAGCATCAAAGCCCTCTTCATTCAAAAGCTGATCTATAGTTATAGTTCTCCCTACAATTACATCCGTATCTATCTCAACACCAAGTTTTCTTACATTTTCAACTTCATGTTCAACTACAGTGTCTTTAGGAAGTCTAAACTCTGGAATTCCATATACAAGAACTCCACCTGCCTTGTGTAATGCTTCAAAAATCGTAACCTTATAACCAAGCTTTGCAAGATCACCTGCACATGTAAGTCCCGAAGGTCCACTTCCTATTACAGCAACCTTTTTACCATTTTCAGGTTTTCTTTCTGAAAGATCAACATTGTTCTTTCTAGACCAGTCTGCAACAAATCTCTCAAGTTTTCCAATTGCAATAGGCTCTCCTTTTATTCCAAGAACACACTTTCCTTCACACTGGCTCTCCTGAGGACACACTCTTCCACAGACTGCAGGAAGTGCACTTGATTCTGCTATTATCTTTGCTGCCTGTTCGAAATTTTTATTTTTAACCTGCTCGATGAACTTAGGTATACTTATTGAAACCGGACATTTTCCAACACACATAGGCTTTTTGCAGTTGAGACACCTTGATGCTTCAATTACTGCTTCTTCCTCTGTGTATCCAAGGCATACTTCTTCAAAATTAGTAGCCCTTACCTTTGGATCCTGTTCTCTTATAGGCGTCCTTTTCATTCTATCTACAGCCATTACTTGTCACCTCCGCACTGGCAGCCTTTTCTATGAAATGTATCTCCCTCTTCTGCCTTTAAAATCTTTCTTCCTTCTTCAGTTTTGTACATTGTCTGTCTTCTCATTGCCTCGTCAAAGTTTACAAGGTGTCCGTCAAACTCCGGTCCGTCAACACAGGCAAATCTGACTTCTCCACCTACTGTAACCCTGCAGGCACCACACATTCCTGTTCCATCAACCATTATAGGATTTAAACTTACTATTGTTTTTATGTCATATTTCTTTGTGAGTTGCGACATAAACTTCATCATGATCATAGGTCCTATAACAACTGCATGATTGTATTCCTTATGTTCTTTCTCGATAAGCTCCTTGAGTTTATCAGTAACAAATCCTTTATATCCATAACTTCCATCATCAGTAGCTATATACAAGTTACCTGCAACGGATTTTAATTCATCTTCAAACAACAAATAGTCCTTGGACTTACATCCTACAATAACATCCGCCTTTATTCCATGCTTACTTAGCCATTTAACCTGCGGATAAACAGGTGCCGTTCCAACACCACCTGCTACAAATATAATATTTTTCTTCTCAAGTTCTTCCTGATTCTCCTGTGTCAAGTCTGATGGCTGACCAAGCGGTCCGACAAAATCATTAAAGTATTGTCCTACTTCATATTTTGCCATTTCTTTCGTTGATTCTCCAAGCGTCTGAAAAACTATCTTTACTGTTCCCTTATTTTCATCATAATCACAAATAGTGAGAGGTATTCTCTCTCCTTTTTCATCCATTATGACTATGACAAATTGTCCTGGGAGACAGGATTTAGCTACTCTAGGTGCTTCTATATCCATAGAGAATATATTAGGCGCAAGAGATTTTTTGTCTACAATTTTGTACATTATATTCACCCCATTTGTAAAACTTGTAAAAACCTATAGAGCCTACATTGATTTCAACATAAGCTTTTATAATTATATCACATTGACTCCTTAAATGCACTTTACTAAAAATCTTAATAACAAAAAAGAAAATGCCAAAACACGAGGTTTCAACATTCTCTTTATAATTATACTTTCAACTATTTTGTATAATCAAAAAATCCTTTTTTGCTCTTTCTTCCAAGCCATCCTGCTCTTACATATTTTCTAAGAAGCGAGTGAGCCCTGTACTTTGAATCTCCTGTTTCATTATATAATACATCCATTATAGCAAGACATACATCAAGACCTATAAGATCTCCAAGAGCCAAAGGTCCCATTGGATGATTTGCTCCAAGTTTCATCGCCTTGTCTATATCCTCTGCGGAAGCTATACCCTCTGCATATATTCCTACTGCTTCGTTTATCATTGGTATAAGTATTCTGTTTACAACAAATCCAGGAGCTTCTGCTACTTCAACAGGATCTTTTCCTATTGAAACTGACAATTCCTTTACTGCTTCAAAAGTTTCCTGTGAAGTAGCCATACCTCTTATTACCTCAACAAGCTTCATTACAGGTGCCGGATTGAAAAAATGCATTCCTATAACCTTGTCCGGTCTATTTGTAGCAGCTGCTATTTCTGTTATTGAAAGTGAAGAAGTATTTGATGCAAGTATTGTTTCTGGCTTGCATATTTTATCCAAGTCTCCAAATATCTGTTTTTTGATGTTCATGTTCTCAACTGCTGCTTCAACTACCAAATCGCAATCAGCTGCCTTTTCAAGGTCAACTGTTCCACTTATTCTGGAAGTTATAGCATCAGCATCAGCCTGTGACATCTTTCCTTTTGCAACTCTTTTGTCAAGGCCCTTTTTTATTCCTGAAATTCCTCTTTCAACAAATTCATCTTTTATATCTCTTATTACTACTTCACAACCTTTTGCTGCAAAAGCCTGAGCTATTCCAGATCCCATTGTGCCTGCTCCAAGAACGCATACTTTTTTCATGTGTATTTCCTCCCTTAATTAATTGTATTTATTTAAAAATTAAATCTATATATAGAATATAATTCTTCTAATTAATTCAAGGCTTTAATCTGTTCTACAAGTTCAGGAACAACTTTAGTGTAATCTCCAACAATAGCAAGATCTGCCACTTTCATTATTGCTGCATCTTCGTCTTTGTTTATAGCAAGTATATATCCACTATCCTGCATACCTGCAAGATGCTGCAGCGCTCCAGATATTCCACACGCTATGTAAAGTGTTGGTCTTACTGTTTTTCCTGTCTGTCCAACCTGATATGCCTTGTCTATCCATCCATTATCGACTGCTGCACGTGAGCCTCCAAGGCTTCCTTCAAGCAAATCAGCCAACTCTTTAAGAACTTTAAATCCTTCTTTGCTTCCAAGACCTCTTCCACCAGAGACAATTACCTTTGCTTCTCCAATGTCAACTGCATCTTTGGCAAGCTTAACTACATCCTGTACCTGTACCTTAATGTCTTCTTTACTTATATCTGCTTTTATTTTTTCTACAGTTCCAGCTTTAACTGAACCTTTTTCTATTTTCTCAAACACGCCCGGTCTTACTGTAGACATCTGAGGTCTGTGATCACCACATACTATAGTTGCCATAAGATTTCCACCAAAAGCCGGTCTTGTCATCATCAAATTATTAGTATCTTTGTCTATATCAAGTCCCGTACAATCAGCTGTAAGTCCTGTAATAAGCCTTGCAGCCAATCTTGGGCCCAAATCTCTTCCTATAAAAGTCGCACCTATAAGTACAACTTCTGGTTTTCTATCATTTACAAGGTCTGCAATTACCTTTGTATATCCATCAGTAGTGTAATGCTTCAAGAGAGGACTATCGGCATATAATACTTTGTCTGCTCCATATTCCGTAAGCTCTTTTGCAATACCATCTATATCGCTCCCAAGAAGTACTGCAGTAAGTTCTACATTCAACTTGTCTGCAAGTTCCCTTCCTTTTCCAAGCAATTCAAGAGCTACCTTTTGAAGCTCTCCATCTCTCTGTTCAGCAAATACCCATACGCCTTTGTAATCTGCTATATTCATCATAAATCCCTCCTAAATTAAATAACATGCTTTTCTTTTAATTTTGAAATTGCATATGATACTGCTTCTTTAACTGGTTTATTAACAACTTCGCCAGCTCCTCTTGCTTCTTTCGTAGCTGATCTTTTTACTTTTGTTGGAGAGCCCTTAAGTCCAAGTCTCTTCTTATCAACTTCAAGATCATCAGCACTCCATATTTTTACTTCCTTGTCGAACATTTTAAATATGTTTTCCATATGCATATATCTTGGATTATTTAATTCTTTTATAGCAGTCAACAATACCGGCGTATTGACCTTTACTGTTTCATATCCATCTTCCCAAGCTTTCTTTACAATCAATGAATCTCCATCAATGTCGACTTTTTCTACATAAGTTATCTGCGGTATTCCCAAAAATTCTGCTATTTCAGGTCCAACCTGAGCAGTATCTCCGTCTATAGCCTGTCTTCCTGCAAAAATTACATCATAATCAAGCTTCTTAAGTGCTCCTGAAAGTGCATATGCAGTAGCGCAAGTATCTGCACCGGCAAATGCTCTATCGGATATTAATATTGCTTCATCAGCTCCCATGGCAAGTGCTTCCCTGAGTGCATTTTCTGCCTGTGGAGGTCCCATACTTATTATAGTAACCTTTCCTCCAACCTTTTCCTTCATGGCAATTGATTCCTCAACAGCATTTTTGTCATCTGGATTTATTATTGATGGAACACCTTCTCTTATAAGTGTACCTGTTTTTGGATCTATTTTAACTTCATTTGTATCTGGTACCTGCTTTAAACAAACAACAATATTCATTATGCGCCCCTCCTACCTAAATAGACTTCCGGAAATAACAATTTTTTGTACTTCTGAAGTTCCTTCATATATTTCAGTTATTTTAGCATCTCTCATCATTCTTTCTACAGGATAATCCTTTGTATATCCATATCCTCCAAAAAGTTGTACAACTTTTGTTGTAGTTTCCATAGCAACATTTGCAGCCATAAGCTTTGCTCTTGCTGCATCTACAGTATAAGGTACATGTGCATCCTTGTTTAAAGCAGCCTTATATACTAGATATTTTGCTGCCTGTATCTTTGTATCAAGATCTGCAACAGTCCATGCAAGTCCCTGGAATCTGTTAAGTGATCTTCCAAACTGTTTTCTCTCTTTCATATATTCAATGGCTTCACCAAGTGCACCTTCTGCTATTCCAAGTGCCTGAGCTGCGATTCCAATTCTTCCTCCATCAAGAGTTTTCATTGCTATTCCAAAGCCCTTTCCTTCTCTGCCGACAAGGTTTTCTTTTGGAACAATACAATCTTCAAATATAAGTTCAGTAGTTGATGAAGCTCTTATACCCATTTTATTCTCAAGTTTTCCAATTGAAAATCCAGGCATTCCCTTTTCAAGTATGAATGCGGATATTCCATGATTTCCTTTGCTTCTGTCAGTCATTGCAAATACTACAAATACATCTGCAACTCCACCATTTGTTATAAATATTTTCTGCCCATTAAGTACATAATGATCTCCCTCAAGGACAGCCAAACTCTGTTGTCCTGACGCATCAGTACCTGCATTAGGTTCAGTAAGTCCAAATGCACCTATTTTTTCACCTTTTGCTAGTGGAACCAAATATTTTTGTTTTTGATCTTCATTACCGAATTGTTCAAGAAGTGATGCGCAAAGAGATGTATGTGCCGACAAAATAACGCCTGTTGTACCACAAGCTTTTGAAAGCTCTTCTACTGCTATTATGTAGGAAAGAGTATCTCCACCTGCTCCACCATATTTTTTTGGAAAAGGTATTCCCATCATACCGTATTTAGCCATTTTGTCTACTGTTTCTCTTGGGAATCTTTCTGTTTCATCTATTTCGGAAGCTAAAGGCTTAACTTCATTTTCCGTAAATTCCCTCACCATTTGCTTTACAAATTCTTGTTCCCTGGTTAGTGTAAAATCCATATATTTTTACCTCCTCTAATAATTACCTAGCGAATCTAATAATTACCTAGCGAATCTATTTATTCATGAATGTCTTATCTCTTTTTTCCAAGAAAGCACCCATTCCCTCTTTTTGATCCTCTGTAGCAAAACATTCTCCAAATACTTCTGATTCATATGAAGTACCTGTAACTATATCAGTTTGTATTCCCTTGTTTATAGCTGCCTTACACAATTTAACAGCTATTGGTGCATTTGCAACTATCTGATTTGCAAGTGATTTTACTTCATCTAAAAGAGCATCTGGTTCTACTACTTTGTTTACAAGACCAATTCTAAAAGCTTCATCTGCTTTTATCATCTTTGCAGTATATATCAGCTCTTTAGCCACTCCTGTTCCTACCAGTCTAGGAAGTCTCTGAGTTCCTCCAAAACCGGGCGTAATTCCAAGTCCAGATTCTGGTTGTCCAAATTTAGCCTTTGAAGAAGCTATTCTTATATCACATGCTAAAGATAGCTCACAACCTCCTCCTAATGCAAATCCATTTACAGCTGCAATAACAGGTTTCTCAAGATTCTCCAACTTTTTAAATACGTTGTTTCCCAAAATTCCAAACTTTCTTCCTGCAGCAGCATTCAAATCTTTCATTTCTGATATGTCTGCTCCTGCGACAAAAGATTTTCCAGCACCTGTAATTATCAATGCAAGTATCTCGTCATCAGCAGCTACCTGATCGACAACACAATCGATTTCAGTTAGCGTTTCCGAGTTAAGCGCATTTAATGCTTTAGGTCTGTTAATGGTAAGCGTTGCTATCTTTTCTTCTTTCTCAAAAATAACATTCTTAAAATCCATACCGAATCCTCCCAACAACCTTTATTCTTATAATACTTTTTAACAAATCATTGTTAATAATATCACAAGTTTAGTTATAATAATAGTTGAAGCACAAGCTTCAACTATTATTATATACTCTGAATTTCTATATTTCAATAATAATCATAAAAAAATATTTATTTATACATTTTTATTGAAATATATTAAAAATTTACCTATTCAATCTCATTTAAAAGACACGTGAGTGTAAGCAAACTATCACTTAAATGAACATTTTCAACCTTTACATCATCAGGAACCACAAGATCAACAGGAGCGAAATTCCATATTCCTTTAACTCCATTCTTAACCAGGACATCACATACTTTTTGGGCATTATTACTTGGAACGCATATTATTCCTATATCTATGACATTTTCTTTAATATAATCATAAAGATAATCAATATCTTTTATTTCAATATCCCTTATTTTAATACCTACAAGCTTAGGGTTTATATCAAAAATAACTTGAAGCTTAAAGCCAAGTTTCTCAAATCTAGTATAATTTGCTAAAGCTTGACCTATATTTCCAGCACCAATTATTGCCGTATTATAAATTTTGCTGAGCCCCAGTATGTTCATTATTTCATTATATAGCTCACTCACATTGTATCCATATCCCTGCTGGCCGAAATCTCCAAAACAATTAAGATCCTGCCTTATTTGTGATGCTGTAAATCCTATAGTTTCGCTTAACTCTTTAGAAGATATTCTATCAACATCATTTCTTACAAGATATCCCAAGTATCTATGATATTTGGGAAGTCTCTTTATAACTGCCATTGATATGTTTTTTTTCTTGTCCATAACTGCACCTCTTATTTGTTTTAATTTACTATTTGTTATTTACTATTTATAATATGTTTTAATTTCATAAATCCCAAATTGCATCATTTTACTATACTTTCCTATTTAATAGTATTATTTATGTCTATAAGATGTCAATAGTCTAATCTCTTTATTTATTGATTTTGCAGTACTAATAATGTATGCAACACATCAAAATTATATAATTATTTTAAAAAGCACTACAAAATTTTATATATAAATAGTAAAATATATACGTTAAGGATGGTGTCTTACTATGATAATTTTAAGCTGTAAAAATATTCATAAGAGCTACGGCGAAGATGTTATATTAAATAATGTTACCTTTAACATAAATGAAGGTGACAAAGTAGGATTAATAGGGCCAAACGGCGCCGGCAAATCTACTTTGTTCAAAATACTAACAGGTGAATTGGAACAAGATGGCGGTGATCTGTATATAGACAAAGCAAAGACCACAGGATATCTAGCACAGCATCTGTCCTTGAAATCATCAAACACAATTTATGATGAAATGCTTGTTGTATTTAAAGATATTATAGATATAGAGAACAAACTTTCCAAGCTGGAAAACTTGATGAATCAACCCTATGATAAAAACAACGAATCTTACCAAAATAAACTGATAAATGATTATGCAACTTATTCCGAACTATATGTAAACAGAGGTGGTTATACATATAAAGCCGAAATAAGCAGGGTACTCAAGGGACTCGGGTTCTTTGAAATTGACTTTGACAAGGAAATAAATCTTCTGAGCGGCGGTCAGAAGACAAGAGTTGCACTTTGCAAACTTCTTCTTATAAAACCAAATATATTACTTCTTGATGAACCAACAAACCACCTTGATCTGGATGCAATAGAATGGCTTGAAGAATACCTAAAAAGCTACAAGGGAACAGTAATTTTAATATCCCATGACAGATACTTCCTGGATTCTGTAACTTTCCAAACTATGGAATTAATAAATGGTCATATGAATTTTTATAACGGAAACTACTCAAAGTTTATAGAATTGAGTCAAAAAAATTATGAAACTCAGCTCAAAGCTTACAACATACAACAAGCTGAAATAAAACGACAGGAAGCCGTAATTGAAAAATACAGGTCTTTTAATCGGGAAAAAAGTATAAAAGCTGCAGAAAGTCGTCAAAAAAGGTTGGATAAAATTGAAAGACTGGATGCCCCAGATAAAGCACCTAAATTGAGAAATGTCAATTTTACTGCACAGATAAAAAGCGGAAACGATGTTCTTCATATAGAAAATCTTGGAAAAAGCTTTGATGACATCAAATTATTTTCAAATGTAAATTTTGATATAAAAAAAGGTGAAAGAACTGCCGTACTTGGTGAAAATGGCAGAGGAAAAACTACAATTTTCAGAATTATAATGAACGAAATAGATAAATATGATGGAATTTGTTCCATTGGTAAAAATGTATTTATAGGATATTATGATCAGGAACAATCAAACTTGAACATGGATAAAACCGTCATAGATGAAGTCTGGGATACATTTCCCAAACTTACAACGACAGAAGTAAGAAATGCACTGGCTGCCTTTTTATTTACCGGAGATGATGTTTTTAGAAAAATTTCCTCTCTCAGCGGTGGAGAGAGATGCCGAATCAATTTGCTGAAACTTATGTTGTCCAAATCCAACTTTCTACTTCTTGATGAACCTACGAATCATCTTGACATAATGTCCAGGGAAGCTCTTGAAAAGGCTCTTTTGAATTATGATGGAACAGTACTTTTGATATCCCATGACAGATATTTTTTGAACAAGGTAGCCAGCAAAATATACGAGCTGAAGGAAAATGGTGTAGCGGAATATATCGGAAACTACAATTATTATATTGAAAAGAAAAAAAATCCTCTTAGATTTGATTCTTTAATGGAGCAGAATAACTCTAAAACAAAAACCAAAACACAAATTGAAAATGAAAAAAAGAAAAAACGCCTTAAAAAAGCAGCCGAAAAAGAAGAAAAACTGAAGGTCAAAAATATAGAAGATAAAATATCCAATTTTGAAGAAGAAGTATCAAAACTTGAAAGGGAACTTTGCCTTGAACAAGTGTATTCCAATCCTGACAAGAGTGAAAAGATAAATAAAGAACTCCTAAGGATAAAGTCTGAAATTGAAAAATTATATGAAAAATGGGAATCCTGTATGTAGGATTCCTTTATTTTGAATTTCTGTACTTGTGTATCTTTTCGTCCATGGTAACACCCTTTGGTCTGTAATCGATCTTTACTACAGACTCCACTCTGCTTGCTCCATTTTGAACACATATATCCTGTGCATGAGATATTATTTTGAGCAATTCATCAAGTTCGCCTTCCATTGTGGTCTCCATGGCACCTACTTCATATTTGACACCGCATGAATCTATATATTCTATAACCTTGTCCACGACTCCATACAAATCCTTTTCTTCAACAATCGGTAAGATCTGCAAACTTACATTTATCTTTGACATAAAATTATCCTCTTTTCTAGATTTTAAGATATTTTTTTAACTTTTTCACATTATTTCTGCTTATAGGAATTTCGGAATTTTCATCATCATCCATAATCAATTTATAGGTACCATTAAACCATGAATACATTTCTTTTATGTTGTCCATATTCACAAGATAACTTCTATGGGTTCTAAAAAAACTGGTTTTTTCTTCTATCTGGTAAAGTGAATATCCTATAACATACACACCTCTTGAAGTTTTGACATAAGTTTTTTCATCCTTGGTAAAACAAAAATATATTTCTTTTATGTTAACAAGAAATATCTTTCCATTTTTCTCACAGGGCATCTTTTTAACTATCTTTTTTTCTTTATCTATTCTACTCATTATCTCTTCAATCATTTCAGGTACCCTTACATCTTCCATGGATTTCTGCCTCCATTTGTCAATAAGCCTGTTTACTGTTATATCTATCCTCTTTTCATCAAAAGGTTTAAGGACATAATCAAGTGCATATAATCTGAACGCTTCTACCGCATGTTCTTCATAGGCAGTTACAAATATTATATCAATCAAATTATCAAAATTCTTAATTTCCCTTGCCAGTTCCACCCCATTTTTAAGCGGCATATTTATATCTACAAATACAGCATTTGGTCTCCTGCTTCTCACATATCTAATTCCATCTTCACCATTTGATATGATATCATCCACTACTATCTCGTGATATTGAGATATTACATATTTCAGTTCCTGTGCCGCCGGCACTTCATCTTCAACAATAATACAGTGTAATTTATCATTCATTTAAAATACAGGCCTCCTTAACTGGTATAATAAAACTTATTTTTGTACCTTTATTCAGCGATGTCTTTATATTTATCTTACAGTCTTCGCCATACAGAAGTTTTAAACGGTCATTTACATTTTTGAGACCTATCCCATGAGAATTATCAATTATATCCTTGAGTTTTTGATAATTCATTCCAATTCCAGTATCTTTTATTGAAAACAGTATTCTATTTTTTTTATTATCATCCTCATAAACAGATGCCTTTAAAAAAACACTGCCCCCCTCAGCCTTTGGTTGTATTCCATGTTTTATTGCATTTTCAATCACCGGCTGTATTACAAATACAGGCACTTCAATATTCATAAGTGATTCCGGTATATCTATAACTAGTTTGAGCCGTTCTCCAAATCTTGCCTGTTCTATGGATAAATATGATTTAATAAATTCTATCTCATCCCTAAGCGGTAAAAAATTCTCCTGTTTTTTCAATGTCTGTCTGAAATAATTCGAAAGATCTACTATAAGTCCACGTGCTTTCAAGGGATCAGTCCTGCAAAGTGACGCTATGGTATTTAGCGCATTAAACAAAAAATGTGGTTCTATCTGTGCTCTCAGCGCTTTGAATTTTGCTACAGATGCCTCCTGGGCCATTTTATTAAGTTTGCAAAGTTCTATTTGATTGCATAATAGTCCATTGAGTTCCTCTGCAAACTGTTTGAAATATACATTAAGTCTCTTTTTTGATTTTACTCCAAGCCCAAGCATACCCTCAAAACCTGAATTGCTTATGATAAAAGGAGTTAATACAAAGAATATATTTCTATTTTTACAAGTCAGCTCAATTATTTTATACTTTGGATTTTTGTAATAATCCTCTATTTGTTTTTTTAAAACATTATTATCAAGCTTTATTCCCGAATAAGAAAGTATCTCTTTTTTATTTCCTATGAATACACCTTCTATATCAGACATCTCATATATTATTTTGGACACATTACGTGCAGTCTCAAGGCTTAATCCTCTTCTCATGTAACTAACCGTTTTCTGCGCTATACTCAAGGCTTTCTGTGCGTGAATTGCACTTATTTTATTATATGATTCTCTTGCATTTTTAATTATATTTACAAAGATGGCAGTTCCGGATGAATTTATAATTATCATTGGAAGCGCTATTGTATTCACGAGTCTTACAGCTACATAAAATGGTTTTGAAATAATAAGTATGATTGCCATTTGAAGCACTTCAGCTGCAATTGTACCTATAAAAATATGCTTTACATTAAATTCAATATCTTTCGACAATTTTCTTGTAAATGCTCCTATAAGTCCTTCACATATAGTAGCAACCGCACATGAAAGAGCAGTAAATCCTCCTAGAAAATACCTGTTTATGCCGCTTATCGCTCCAACTGCAGCACCAAGAAAAGGTCCTCCAATATATCCTGCAACAATGGCAGCTATAGGACGCGTATTTGCTATGGCATCATGCACTCCTATATAATACCCCGATTTCATTCCGACACTGCTGTTTATACTGTTAATGGCATAGGGTTCTACATTTACACCTGTATAATTTCCTACAATACCAAGTATTCCAAAGAATATTACAATGACAATTTTGTTTGAAGCCTTAGGGTTGTCTCCAAGCAGATCGCCAAATATGTGTGTCTGGCTATAGACATATGCTGCAAGAGCTATAAGTGACATGCTTTCCAGCAGCTGAACGTATATCAATATTAAACACCTCCCACCTTTTAAAATTCACATAAATCCACAATTTTATTTTTCACTAATTACTTACAGTTGTCAAGATGTAAATGTTTTTTATAAAAAGCTAGATTTGTTAATTACCCCCTTATTTTTACAGCTCAAAGTTTATTTTTATCACTTCATGGATTTTTCATTTCAATTTTCACTAAAAGTATTAAAATATATATGAAATCGATTTAATAAATTGTTTTCATATTTTTATTACTATTAAAGTTATTAGAAGGAGGTTTTCAAATGAACTCGTTGGTACTTGTAATAGTAGGTGCACTCGTATTAGTCTTAGGTTATAGGTTTTACGGATCTTTCATAGCAGCTAAAGTTCTTGTTCTTGACGAAACACGTGAAGTTCCGTCAAAGAAACTGGAAGATGGACATGATTATGTCCCAACCAACAAGTGGGTGCTGCTCGGTCATCACTTTGCTGCAATCGCAGGCGCAGGACCACTTATAGGTCCTGTACTTGCAGCACAATTCGGTTATCTTCCAGGAACTCTTTGGATATTAATTGGAGGTGTTCTTGGAGGTGGAGTACATGATATGGTTATTCTGTTTGCATCCGTAAGACAGGATGGTCAATCAATAGCTGAGATTGCAAGAAAAAATCTCGGAGAAAGAATGGGACTCATAACATCAGTTTCTGTAATATTCATACTTGTAATAACAATGGCAGGTCTCGGACTTCCAATTGTAAACTCTCTCTACAACAGTCCTTGGGGAACTTTTACGGTAGGTTTTACAATTCCAGTAGCTATTTTTATAGGAATATACCTTAAATTCATAAGGCCTGGAAAAATAGCAGAAGCTACTGTAATTGGAATGGCTCTTATACTCGTAGGCGTCATCGCAGGACCAGCTATACAGAATTCGGTTCTCGCACCATACCTTACTTTTAATTTAAAACAGATGTCATTAATTCTTGCAGTATATGGATTCTTTGCATCCGTTCTTCCTGTATGGCTTCTACTTCTTCCTAGAGACTATCTCAGCACATACATGAAACTCGGTGTAATAGGACTTCTTGTAATAGGCATAATATTTGTAAGGCCAACACTTCAAATGCCTGCACTTACAAGCTTTATAGGCGGTGGTGGACCTATTGTTCCAGGCAAAGTCATACCATTTGTATTTATAACAATCGCCTGTGGTGCACTTTCAGGATTTCATTCACTTATAAGTACAGGTACTACACCTAAACTTATATCGAATGAAAAGGACATACTTCCTATAGGTTATGGCTCAATGCTTATAGAATCTTTTATTGCACTTATGGCATTGATTGCAGCAACCTGTCTGCCAACAGCTGATTATTTTGCCATAAACTCGGCTCCAGCTGTATTTCAAAAACTTGGAATGATTCCAAAAGAACTCCCAATGCTTTCTCAAATGGTAGGAGAGCAACTGGCAGGAAGGCCAGGTGGCTCTGTATCTCTTGCAGTAGGAATGTCATATGTATTTTATAAAATCCCAGGAATGAAAGGCCTTATGTCATACTGGTATCATTTCTGCATAATGTTTGAAGCTCTTTTCATACTGACAACCATAGACTCAGGTACAAGAATAGGAAGATATTTATTCCAAGACCTTCTTGGAAAAGTATACAAGCCTTTCAAGAGAAAGGATTCCTGGTTTAACATTATATTCTTCAGTTTTGTGATGTCGTTTTCCTGGGGATATCTACTCTATACAGGAAATATATCAACGATTTGGCCTCTGTTCGGTGTCGCGAACCAGAGTCTGGCGGCCATAGCCTTTGCAATAGGTACTTCAGTGCTCATAAGGATGGGCAAGCAAAAATATATACCTCTTACAATAATTCCTATGGCATTTATCTCAATAATGACACTTATGGCATCAATCACGAATATATTCTCAAACTATATGCCAAACGGCAAAACCCTTCTTACAGTATTGTCATTCATACTGATAGTCATACTTGTAGTCATACTATATGAGAGTGTTGTACACTGGATCAAGGATTTGAAGTCTGGAGATTATGACAAAACAACACACCAAACAGTTTAATTAAAAATTAAATAATAAATAATAAAAGAGAGCGATCCATAACGGAGCACTCTCTTTTATTATTTAAAAAGATTTATAGTACTGTTGAATACGTCCTTATTATTTAAAATTTTCTGCTCATTTCCAAGCACACACAAGTAATTTTTTTGCATAGCCTTTGAAACAAGTTCTGAAAATTTTCTTATATCCTCAACTGTCGTACCAAGGATTTCTTCTCTTTCTTTTTGTATATCATCCAAGCTTATATTTCTCATGTAATTTTGAAATGCCCTCTGACCTTCGGCATATGGTGAAAGCGGATGATCTAAATCGGATATTGTTCCAATAATATACTTGTTCATCTGCCTGTCATCAGCTTTAAAATTAGTGAAAAACTCAGAAGCCTTATCATATATGTCTATTGTCTTGTCAAGATTAGGATCTCTATAGGAAGTAAAAAACATATCTCCATTCCTTGAAAACGTGGAAAAACATCCATATGCTCCGCCCTGTACTCTAACTTGATTCCATAGATAATCATAATTTGCTATTGACTTCAATACTTGAAGGCTACCCGTGTAATCATACCCAAGTTTTTCGAAATTATATGCCTTGGAAACATATTGAACTTTTCCAGATGTCATAAGCCCTTCATTCTTAGGTCCCATTTCAAACACATAATTATTATGTTTTATATCCTCATTATTTAAGTTTCTACATATTTTTAAAACATTACCTTTAAACGCATTATAATTTTCTTTCTGCGAGGTGATACCGACTTTTAAATTATTTATATTAAATACAAGTGAAGCAGTTTCTTTCAAGTTTTCACATATTTCTTCTTTTTTTGTTTCAAACTCGCCTTCAAGTTCACATATGAATTTATAGAATTCAATTCCACCCATTAAATCCTCATATTTTCCCGAGTTTGAAAAATACGATAATGTATGGTTTGCTGTCACAATATGTCCTATTGAAAATATGTTCATCTCTATTCTAGATTTTATCTCCTGAATTATTTCCTTTATTCTCTTGTTCTCATCATACCTAGTATTGTTTATTATATCTTCAAGCAGCGCAGAAAGTTTATCCATGTTGCCTTTTAGAACCTTTGCCTTTACAGCAAACTTCGGATAAAATAAATCAGGGTCTCCGTTTTCAGAAATAGCTTCTGCATTAAAAGTTATTCCTCCAGTATATATGTTGATGTTTTTAGAAAGCTCTTCATAATCATAATTTTGAGTGCTTACTTTTCCAATAACCATTGATAAAAGCGATACATATGGTATAAGTTTCTGATCTACGGAACTTGAATCAAAGTACATGTTAAGATAAATTATCCCGTTTGTAAATGCCGGATGGAACAATATCTCGGTGTCATTTTCATGTTCTATTTCAAGTTCTATCTTCTTAGACTTTTTATCTATATCAGATATTGAAAGAAGAGGTATCTTCTCAAGATCTTCTTTTTTGTCGTCAGCCTGCTGTCTCTTTTTTAAATTTATAGTATCATCCTTTATCTTTTCAATTTCATGCTTGCTTAATCCATGTTTAAAATCTGAAAGCTTTTTCCTTGTCATTTCTTCTTTTCTTTCTTCAAGTCCCTTTTCAGGTTTTACCATTATAAATGAGCTATGGGGATTTTTCAAGATATACTTATCTATAATTTTCTCAAAATAGTCTTCATGAAGTGCAGCTTTTATTTTTTTCAAATTATCCTCATAACTGAGATGAATATATGGTTTTGCGCCATAAAGCCAACTGTCCATTGCCTTCATTCCATATATAAGTCCCTTTGGATATCCATGATAATCGGCTTCCCTGAGTCCAAACTCTTTTATATTTATACTTGACTCTACAAGCTTTTTATCTATTCCGTTCTTCACAAGACCCTCGAGAGTTTCAACTACTATACTTTTAAACTTTTCTTTATCTTCTTCATTTGAATTTTTAGCCACTATACTAAACATAGGCTGAAGAATACTTCTTTCAAAAACTCCAAATGCATCTTTGCATATTTTTGAATCTATAAGTGCCTTCTTAATTGGAGATGAAGGTGTCTCAAGGAGCATATACTCAAGTATGTCAAAAGCTAAATACAATTCCGAATTCGATGCCTTTCCAACAGCATAATTCAAGCTCAAAAATGTTTTATCTTCTTCTTTTTCAGAATTTGACACAGGGTAGTTTATATTCATCTCCATCTGTCTGTCAAATGACTTCTGTTCCATCAAATTTGAATTTATATCCGTTCTGTCAAAGTCTTTTAGATAATTCTCGTTAAGAAATTTTAATTTTTCTTCTATGTCCATATCTCCGTAAAGATATATATAACTGTTGGATGGATGATAGAATTTCTTATGAAAATTTAGGAATTCATCATTTGTAAGTTCTGGTATTACATCAGGATCGCCGCCTGATTCCACAGCATATTGAGTATCAGGATATAGTGATTCGGAAATTTTTCTAAAAAGTATTGATTCAGGAGATGAAAATGCACCTTTCATTTCATTATAGACAACACCTTTATAAGTTATATCGCTGTCTATATCATCCATTTCATAATGCCATCCCTCCTGCATCATTATTTCGGGATACTTATATATATTTGGATAAAACACTGCATCCAAATATACGTCCATAAGATTCTCAAAATCCTTGTCATTTACACTTGCAACGGGATACATGGTTTTATCAGGAAAGGTAAATGCATTTAAAAATGTATTCAGTGACCCTTTTACAAGCTCTACAAACGGTTCCTTTACAGGGAACTTTCTTGACCCGCAAAGTACGGAATGCTCTAAAATATGAGGTATTCCCTTGCTATCTTCGGGAGGCGTCCTAAAACTTATTGCAAATACCTTGTTGTCATCATCATTCTTCAAATAGAAAAGTCGAGCTCCACTTTTTTCATGCTCGAAAATCATTCCTTGAGAATTTATCTCAACTATATCCCTGTCTTCAATCAACTTAAATCCACTGTAACTTTTTCCTTTATCCATCTATATTCTCCCTTCAAATTTTTAATTTGATTCAATCCATTCACTCAATTGATCATAGTATTTACCCGCTTCTTCATAACCCTGATCATAAAGTTCAGTCAACTTTTTCTTGCTCTTTTCTATTCTCTTTACCTTCATGGTTTCAATAGGTCTTATTACAAACGCCTTTCCTTCTCTTTCAAGTTTCTCAATATATTTTATAGTGTCATTGTATTTTTTATACCTGTTTAACATTGAATCGACAAGTCCTTTATAATCAGAATATATTTTTTTAAGCAAAAATTTCATCTTAAACGGCTTTTTTACATAACCCCTGTTTCTTGTAAGTATAATAACATTTTTAGTATTCCCATATTTTATTGATTCTTTCACAGGTATAGGATCTGAAATCCCACCATCCAAAAGATTAATTCCATTATATTTTACAATAGGTGCCATAAAAGGTAAACTGCTCGATGCCTTTATAACCTCATATATATCATCTTTGCACTGACTTTTGTCAAAATAAACAGGTTCACCCGTATCACAATTCGTAGCTCCCACAACAAACTTTTCTTCTGCACTTTTAAACGTGTCTGCATCAAATATTTCGAGTTTGTTCGGCAACTCATTAAATATAAAGTCAGCACCAAAAATTCCTTTTTTCAAAATCCAGTTTTTATAGCTAAGATATCTCGGATCATTCACATAATTTATATTTATTCTTTTATTTCTTCCCTCTTGCCTTGAAATATAGGACGTAGCATTACATGCACCCATAGAGACTCCTATAACATATGGAAAGTATAGATTCTTATTCATGAAAAAATCCAAAACACCCGCTGTATAAAGTCCTCTCATTCCCCCTCCTTCGAGAACCAAACCTACGTTTTCCATTTTACCATATCCCTCCTGTAAAATTTGAAATTATAAATATTCTAACACAAGTAAAAAATTTATCATAGTGAAAAAATATACTTTTACAGCAAAAGGTGGATTCAATATAAAATTATACTGAATCCACTCTTATGGACATTATTTAAATTTTATAAGCAGTTGTCCTGATTTGACCCTCTGCTTCTCCTTAACAAATATGCTGTCTATTATACCGTCTCCTCCAGCTGTTATATTTGTCTCCATTTTCATCGCCTCTATGACAACGAGGCTTTGTCCTTCTTTAACTTCATCACCTTGGCTTACAAGTATCTTTACTATATTTCCAGGTATACTTGCACCTATCTCCTTCTCATTTTCAGTATCTGCCATCTGAATTCCAGTATCATAAGATCTGGATGCCTCAAATCTTGCCCTGTCTTTTATCCTCACATCTCTTCTATTTCCATCCACTTCAAAAACAACATATCTGTATCCTTCTAAATCAACTTTACCTATCTCAAGCAGCTGTATTATAAGTGTTTTTCCTTCTGCTATATCTATTTCGCATGTTTCTCCCTCGCGAAGTCCGTGAAAGAATATGTCACTTCCCATACAGCTAAAATCTCCAACTTCCTTCAAATACTTAAGATAATCCTCATATACATCCGGATAAAGCGCATAACTTAAAATTTCCCTATTTGAAAAATCCCTCTTGTACTTATCCGAAAGATGCTTGCTTATCTTGTCAAAGTCTTCATCTGGAAGAAGCTCTCCAGGCCTGACCTCAATAGGTTTTTCACCCTTTAGCACAAGCTTCTGGAGTTTTTTTGGGAATCCTCCTCCAGGCTGGCCCATCATACCTTTAAAATAAGATACTACAGAATCAGGGAAAGTAAGATTTCTACCTTTTTCATATATATTGTCTTCGTCCAAACCATTTTTAATCATGAATATAGCCATATCCCCTACCATTTTCGATGATGGAGTCACCTTTACTATATCCTGAAGCATGAAATTAACTCTTCTGTACATTTCCTTGACATCCTCAAAACGATGTCCAAGCCCAAAACTCTCAACCTGAGGTTTTAAGTTTGAATACTGTCCTCCAGGTATCTCGTATTTGTATATTTCAGCAGTACCGGTTTTAAGATCGGACTCAAACTGACTGTAAACAGGTCTTACCGCACTCCAGTAGTCTGAAATCTGCTGAAGCCCATCCTGATCAAACCCTGTATCCCTCTCAGTATTTTTAAGGGATGCTACAAGAGTATTTAAGGAAGGTTGACTTGTAAGTCCCGACATACTGCTAAAAGCAACATCTGCTATGTCCACTCCTGCATGTGCAGCCATTAAAATTGTTGCAACTCCATTTCCAGTAGTATCATGAGTATGCAAATGAATAGGCAGCGATATTTCATTTTTAAGAGCTTTTATAAGCTTTGCTGCTGCATAAGGTTTCAAAAGTGCAGACATATCCTTTATTCCAAGTATATGTGCTCCGGACTTTTCAATTTCCTTGGCAAGTTTTACATAATAATCCAAAGTGTATTTATCCCTGTTTGTATCAAGTATATCACCTGTATAACACATACAAGCTTCAGCTACTTTGCCTTGATTTAACACTTCATCTACTGCAATTTCCATTCCCCTTGTCCAGTTTAAGGAATCAAATATCCTAAATACATCAATTCCAGATTGAGCAGACTCTTTTATAAATGCTCTTATTACGTTGTCTGGATAATTCTTATATCCAACTGCATTTGCACCTCTCATGAGCATTTGAAACAATATGTTCGGAACTTTTTTTCTAAGCTCCATAAGCCTTTTCCACGGTGATTCTTTGAGAAATCTGTAGGACACGTCAAAAGTGGCTCCTCCCCACATTTCCATAGAAAACAAGTCCTTTGCTATAATAGCTTCATCCCTTGCTATTTTCACCATATCTTTTGTTCTCATTCTTGTTGCCATAAGCGATTGATGGGCGTCTCTCATAGTAGTATCCGTAAGCAGAAGCTTGTTTTGAGACTTCACCCATTCTACAAGTCCTTCAGGACCTTTCTCGTCAAGAATCTGCTTGGTTCCCCTAAGTTCACCAGCAAATTTAACCTTTGGAACAAGCGGTACATCAAAATCGACTTTTTCTCCATGGGTCTCATTTACAATTTTTTCACCTATAAATTTCAAGACTTTAAGTTCTTTATCCTGTCTTGGAAATATCTCAAATAATTCCGGATGGTTCGCTATAAAATTGGTGTCACATCTTCCCTTCATAAAATCTTCATGATTAAGTACATTTATAAGGAAATCTATATTCGTCTTTACTCCACCCACCACAGTTTCCTTTACAGACCTTATAGCTTTTCTTATAGCGTCATTAAAAGTCCTCGACCATGATATGGTCTTTACGAGAAGGCTGTCATAATACGGGCTTATAATAGATCCCGTGAAGCCATTTCCACCATCAAGTCGTATTCCAAAACCGGAACCTGTCATGTATTTATCTATTCTTCCAGTATCAGGCGCAAAATTATTTTCAGGATCTTCGGTAGTTATCCTGCATTGTATTGCATATCCCCTTGGTTTTATTTCATCCTGCGATTTGATTCCTATTTCACTTGAGCCAAGCTTATATCCCTCGGCAATCAGTATCTGACTTTGAACTATATCAATTCCAGTTACCATTTCGCTTATAGTATGTTCAACCTGAATTCTAGGATTCATCTCTATAAAATAATGATTTCCATGTTTGTCTACAAGAAATTCAAGCGTTCCAGCACTTCTGTAGTTCACGGATTCTGCAATTTTAAGTGCATCTTCACATATGCTCTTTCTAAGACTTTCAGGTAGTGCAAAAGCCGGAGTAAACTCAATTACTTTCTGATGCCTTCTCTGTATGGAACAATCCCTTTCGTACAAATGCACTATATCTCCATATTTATCACCAAGCACCTGAACTTCTATGTGCTTCGGACCTTCAATATATTTTTCAATAAACATTTCATCGGATCCGAATGCCTTAAGCGACTCACTCTTGGCATTTCTATAGGCTTCTATGAGATCTTCTTTCTTTTCTATTATTCTCATTCCTCTTCCGCCGCCGCCGTCAGCTGCCTTTATCATTACAGGATACCCACAATACTCAGCATATTTCAATGCTTCACTTTCAGTTTTTATAGGTTTTTTTACACCTGGAATTGTCTTGACTCCTGCTTTCTCCGCAAATATTTTTGAAGTTATCTTGTCACCAAGTTTTTCCATCATCTCTGCAGTAGGCCCTATAAATTCTATGCCCACATCTTCACATTTCTTTGCGAATTCAGCATTTTCCGATAGAAAACCATATCCCGGATGAATGGCATCCACTCCTTTTTTGAGAGCAAGGCTTATTATCTCGTCGATATTCAAGTAAGCTTCTACCGGCCCTTTGTTTTTGCCTATCAGATATGCCTCATCAGCTTTTGTTCTAAATAGAGATCTCTTGTCCTCATCAGAATAAATAGCAACTGTTCTTATACCAAGTTCTTGACAGGCTCTAAATACTCTTATTGCGATTTCTCCCCTGTTTGCAACAAGAACCCTCTTAAATCTTTTTACCACAGTAAACCAACCCCTTAATAAATATCAATTTACCACGCAACTGTAAATAATTTTTAAACATAACCCTATTATATATAAGTATTAAAATTATTTCAATTGAATATAAATTTTTTCGCACTTGCAATTCTCATTTTACATTATTTCAAGATACATGCAAGCAATTCACCAATTTATCTTATTTAAATAAATTTATTTATAAGCACTGATGCATACGTTATAATAAAAACTGAAATTTTTTGTCTGTCTATCTTTCACCTATCTTTAGATTCGGCACTGCATTCAAATCCATTTCAGACACTGTACCCTTTTTGTATTCAAAATACGCTGCACTTCCAATCATGGCTGCATTATCCGTGCAAAGTACAAAATCCGGAAAAAGTACATCTATACCATGTTCCATACAAGCCTTCTTCATGTGTTCTCGCAGAGAAGTGTTTGCAGCTACTCCCCCAGCTACCGCTATCTTATCCACATGTTTCATTCTGCATGCCCTGATTGAATTGTCCACAAGAAAATCCACCACGGCTTTCTGAAAAGAAGCTGCCACATCAGGGCGATTTATCTCTTCGCCTTTCATTTTTTTCTGATTTAAATAATTCAATACAGAAGATTTTAACCCGCTGAATGAAAAATCCAGGGATTCTTTGTCATGAAAATTGGCCCTTGGAAACTTTATTGCATCTTCATTTCCCTCTTTTGCAATCCTGTCTATTTTTGGTCCTCCTGGATATCCAAGACCTACAGCCCTCGCAACTTTATCATAAGCCTCACCTGCAGCATCATCTCTTGTCTGTCCAAGTACTTCAAAATCACCGTGAGCCTTCATATAAACAAGGTACGTATGCCCTCCTGAAACAACAAGACATACAAATGGAGGTTCAAGATTCGGATATTGTATGAAATTTGCACTAATATGCCCCTCTATATGATTCACTCCAACAAGTGGCTTTCCAAGTGCATATGAAAGGCCCTTTGCATATTGCAGTCCAACAAGAAGAGCACCTACAAGCCCGGGGCCGTAAGTAACGCCTACCGCATCTATGTCTTTAAAGTCAATATTTGCCTCCTGCATTGCCTTATCCACGACAATACTTATGGCTTCTATATGTTTTCTCGAAGCCACCTCCGGAACAACTCCCCCAAACTTTGTGTGTATATCTATCTGCGATGATATTACATTTGAAAGAACTTTCCTGCCGTTTACAACAACTGCCGCCGAAGTCTCATCACAGCTGCTTTCAATGGCAAGTATTTTAATATCTTTTGTCATATCTCATATTCTCCATTTCAACATAATTATTCTGAATTCAATCCTGTTAATATATAATATTTTATTATTAGTAAAACCAAAATACAAGGCAATTGCCTTTTTCTATATGTTATAATATAACTTAATAACCCAATCGAGGAGAATACTATGACAAAAACCTATGCTAAAGTGATAATAACCGGTTCACCCATATCAAAATCCAATTTCAAATTGTTCAATGTACATGGACGTGCAATACTTCCTTACAATTCTGGAAAATATCATGACAGATATGCAATATACGAAGAAAAAATAGCTTATGAAACAAGATGCCAGAACCCGGGAGTAGTTTTATCGGAAGCCTTAATCGCCGTTTTAAAAGTGTATTACAAAAGCAGCAAACGCCATCCGGATACCAACAATATAACAAAAAGCATATTTGATGGTATTGAAAAAAGCGGGCTTATAGTAAATGACGCACAGATACGGAGGCTTGTAATTGAAGAATTTTATGACAGGGACAATCCCCGTTTTGAGCTTGAGTTGTTTGGTGAAAGTAGTTATTGCATGGACTACAGCATAATAAAACGAACTGAAAATGAAAAACCAATTTTATACTCGCCCCCACCAAATAGAAAGAGATCTTCAAATGTTTCTTCAAAACCTGAATCAAACAATTCACCTTTGAAAAATAATCTTTCAGATTCGGCATCCAAATGTGAAATTTGTGGAAAAGCCGTTAACCCAAAAGATGCCATTTGCGCAAATAACGGAAAAACTATAATATGTAAAAACTGTTTTAATAAATTAGTATAGATATTATTCCTTGAAAAATTCGTCTATTATTTTCTCGGCCATTCTTTTTTCTATATTTGCTTTTACTATGAGCTTTATGACGATTATTACAAGATCTTCTATATTTTCGCTGCTGTTTTCTTCATTTTCCTTAAAATTCCCTACAAATTCATCCATCTGTTTTTTCTCTATTTCAAGAAAACTGTTATATATATGCGAAAGATCTTCGTCTCTGTCTTCCCCTGAATTAATGGATTTTACAATTGGCATGAACAATCTTTGTATATCATTTATGGAAAGTATATGTTTCAAATAATATACAAGTATTATAAGTATCATATGCTGCTTGGAATATTTCTTTTTGTTCGGAGGCATGAGTATTCCAGCTTTTGTATAATTGTTTATCATTGTCTTTGTAAGTGCTGTATCATTTTCATTTCTTTTCAAATATCCAAGCTTTTCCTCTATAAAAGTAGTAACCTGATCCATATAAAGATCTATATCCGGTATGCTGTAGAGCTTCAGCTGATCAAACGATGAAAGTTCGTCAAGAAGCTTCTTGAGTTTGTTTTTGTCCATCTCTGTATTCTCCTTATAATATAAATTAAAGCACTAATGCTAATTATAAACAATATAATTATTTGATTCAAATAAAAATAGCCGATACATTACCTTCGGCTATTTTTACTGTTACATCTTGTTTATTTTCTTTGTTGCAATCACATTGACTCCCGTACCAAATATATCATGAATTATCACATCACCAATATTTACAGGTGCTTCCACAACTACACCCTTAAGTGCTCTTATGCAGTCAAATATTTTTCCTTTTGGAATGTCTTTTTCGGTCTTCACCGGTACAACATCTATATCACCATTTTCCACATACACCGAAGATGTAACTATTCTTGTAGGGTTCGTACATTCTTTCTGTCCGTATATTTCTCCACGCTTGCAGGTATTTCCCGCAACTTGTACTACTTTGCCCCCTTCCAATTTTACAAGAAGCTGGCACCCCATTGGACAACCTATACAGGTTAATTCTCTCTCTTCCATTTTGCTATTCCCCCTCTACCTTTATAGTTATACTCCTGCAGTCAGGATGTTTTTCAAATTGTGACTTTAAAAGTTTCACAGTTTCCATCTCTCCAGGTGTAAGTATTCTCTTCTTTACATGCATCTCTCTCGTATCATCAAAATAAACCGATACATAACTTTCTCTGTAAACTTGACCTACTCTGAATCTTACATCTATAAACTTCTCCACATTTTTAGGATTTATATATTTAGGTACACTATATCTTACGCCGCAATCTGTTTTTACTTCTATTTTCTCTCCGGAAAATCTTTTCCCGCTTAAAAATTCAGCCGCACTTTTGCCTGCACTTATGCTCTCAAGAGTTACATTGTCAACAAGATCATGAACGTGAAGTACATTCCCACATGCAAATATTCCCTCTACATTTGTTTCAAGACTTTCATCAACAAGAGGTCCTCCTGTAACGTTTGAAAGGTCAATTTCAGCCTTTCTTGAAAGCTCATTCTCCGGAAGAAGTCCTACTGAAAGCAAAAGAGTATCACATTTTATATATTCTTCACTTTCCTTTACGGGTTTCCTGTCTTCCCCGACCTTGGCAACAGTTACACCTTCCACCCTGTCTTTTCCTTTTATATTTGTTATCGTATGTCCAAGCTTAAGTGGAATGTCAAAGTCATCAAGACATTGAACTATATTCCTTTTAAGTCCGCTGGAATAAGGCATAAGTTCAACAACTGCCTTGACCTTTGCACCTTCAAGCGTCATTCTCCTTGCCATTATAAGTCCTATATCTCCGGAGCCAAGTATAACTACCTCTTTTCCCGGCATATAGCCTTCTACATTTACAAACTTTTGTGCGGCACCAGCTGTATATATTCCCGCACACCTGCTGCCAGGTATATTTATTGCACCTCTCGGTCTTTCCCTGCATCCCATTGCAAGGATAACCGCACCTGCTTCAATTTCCACTATTCCATCATCTTCATTTACAGCCGTTATTTTTCTGTTTTTATCAAGATCAAGGACCATTGTATTGAGCTTATATGGTATATTCATATCCCTTGCCTTGTCTATAAATCTCTGTGCATATTCAGGTCCTGTTAATTCTTCCTTGAAAGTATGAAGTCCGAATCCATTGTGAATACACTGGTTGAGTATCCCTCCAAGCTTGTTGTCCCTTTCAAGTATGAGTACATCATCAACTCCACTTTCGCGAGCGGAAATTGCAGCTGCAAGGCCTGCTGGACCTCCTCCTATTATAACTACATCATGCTTTTCCATTTTCTAACCTCCAACCATTATAATTTATATTGAAAAACAGTAATTCTAGAAAACCTTAAAATCTACACATACTCCTTGTCTTTTCCCACAAGTATGTTGGAATGTTTTCCGAACTTGGTTATATCTTCAGGGGAAACTTTAAGTTCTCTTGCCAGTATTTCCACAACCTTTGGCGCACAAAAACCAGACTGGCATCTTCCCATTCCAGCTCTTGTCCTTTTTTTAACTCCATCAAGCGTCCTTGCTCCCAAGGTCCTATTTATAGCGTTTACTATTTCTCCCTCGGTGACAGTTTCGCACCTGCATATTATCTTACCATATTTATTATCATTTGCTATGAGTTTTCTTCTTTCTTCACTGCTCATTTCCCTGAATTTAGGTATTCCATGCCTTACAGGATTGAATTTTTCATTCTTCTCAGGCTTTAGAATATCAACTACAATATTTCTTATTTCCTCACCTATGGCAGGTGCACTTGAAAGTCCTGGTGATTCAATACCTGCAGCATTTATAAATCCTTTGGCATCTTGAGCTTCACCAATTATAAAATCTCCTCCGGTACTGTGGGCTCTGAGTCCTGAAAAAGACGTTATAACCTGTCTCGTAGGAACCTCTTTTATGCTAAGTCCTGCTCTATCTATTATAAAATCTAGCCCCGAACTTGTAGTTGTGACATCCTTTTTATCTTCAATATCCTCCGCATCAGGACCTACAAGAAGATTTCCATCCACCGTCGGTGTAACAAGAACCCCTTTGCCCATCTTTGTAGGAAGCTGAAATATAGTTTTTGAAACCATGTTTCCAACAGCTTTATCAAAAAGACAATACTCGCCTTTTCTTGGATTTATCTTGATCTTGTTTGAACTAACCATGTTGTTTATGTCATCTGCAAATACACCTGCGGCATTTACAATTAATCTGGTTTCAATTTCATCTTTGTCGGTTTTTATTGTATATGATCCTTCCCTACTGCTGATTGACACTACCTCACTGTCGAATCTAAATTCCACACCATTGTCAGCTGCATTTTCCGCAAGTGCTATTGTCATTTCATAAGGACAGACAATCCCTCCTGTAGGTGCATATAACGCTGCTGTTACATTTTCAGAAAGATTTGGTTCCATTTTCTTTACTTCATCACCACTCAATATTTCAAGATCAGGCACACCATTTTTTATCCCCTGCTCCTTTAACTTTACCAAATTATCCATTTCACTTTTGTCAAAGCACAATACAAGTGATCCTATCCTTTTGAAAGGAAAATCAAGTTCTTTTGACAGATCGTCAAACATTCCATTTCCTTTAACATTGAGCTTTGCTTTAAGAGTACCCGGTTTTGCATCAAATCCAGCATGAACTATGGCACTGTTGGCCTTGCTCGTTCCGTTTGCTAAATCATAATCTGCCTCAAGTACACATACATTAAGCTTATACTTTGACAATTCCCTTGCAACCATACTTCCAACTACCCCACTGCCTATAATTGTTACATCAAACATTGAATATGCCTCCTCTTAATTTTATACACCCTATCCAATCATAAAATGCCAAAAAGAGCCAACTTCAAGACATAAAATGTCTTAAAATTGGCTCTCATAAACTCTGCCATAATGTTATCTTTTTAATACAAGTTCATTCTAACATAAATTTCTAAAATACTCAAGTGTTAAATTTCATGCTGAAGTCTGCAAGCACGGACAACATGTTTTGCAAGAATTGATGTAGTAACAGCTCCAACCCCTCCAGGTACCGGAGTTATCATTCCCGATTTTTCAATGCAGTTTTCGGTGTCAATATCTCCACACAACTTTCCATCATGATCAACATTTATCCCCACATCAATTACAACAGCACCCTCTTTTATGTAATTTGAATCAACCATTTCAGCCTTTCCAACACATGCAACTACAATATCGGCCTCGGAACATACACTACCTATATTTTCAGTTTTAGAATGACATATTGTAACTGTAGCATTACAGTTTAGAAGCAGCATTGAAAGTGGTTTTCCAACAACCATGGAACGTCCAATTACAACGGCCCTTTTTCCTGAAATTTGAACTTTGTAATATCTCAAAATTTCCATTACTGCAGAAGCTGTACAGGGAGAAAATCCAGAAGGTTCACCTTCAAGTATCTTCGACATATTTGCAGGATTAAAACAATCAACATCCTTCAAAGGCTCTATGATATATTTTATTTTGCCTTCGTCGATCTGAGGTGGAAGTGGTCTTAATATAATTATTCCATTTATAGTGCTGTCACAATTCATTTTTTCTATTTCTGCTATAAACTCTTCCTGAGTTATTTCCCCGGTAAAGTTTTTCACTTCAACTTCTATTCCTATACGGCTGCACCTTTTAACTGCACCTTTTTCATAAGAAATATCATCAGTATTTTGTCCAACTCTTACTATAACAAGTTTTGGGATTATACCCTGCGCCTTCAATCCTTCGACTTCTGAAACAAGTTTAGTTGTTATCTCATCTGCCACAGGTTTCCCTTTAATTATCTTACCCATACATTAATCTCCCGTTCTATTCTGAAAGTTTACTTACAACCTGGCCATACACATCTGAAGCCGTCTTTATAATATTATCAAGAAGAGGTTCAACTTCATCTTTGACACATGAAACATACTCCTCGTCCTTTATCAATTTTACATTTATGAGAACATTCAAATATGCACTTTCAGCAGAAGACTTCAAGCATTGAACACCGACACCCACGTCACTGAGCACAAGACTTGAACAAATATTAATTATAGACTTGTGCAGAAGTATGGCATCATACGATCTTCTTATAACCTTCAAAGGAACTTTGCAGGCATTTTTCAAACACTCGTCAAGCACAACTGACTTTTTTTCTTTCTCTTCAATTGTATTTTCTGGAAGCCCATATGCTTTTGAAAGCGGTATAAAATTTTCCGCATCTTCATCAACCATGTCAAGGAACTCTTCTTTCATTTTTCCTGCAGCTTCAATCACTTCTGTAAATCTTTCTGTATATTTCGCATATTTCTTCTTTCCAAGAGTCAAATTACAGACCATGCTTAACAGAGCCGAACCCATTGCTCCATCCAGAGCCGCCGCCCCGCCGCCACCTGGAACAGCAGCTTTGGATGAAAGTTCTTCGACAAAATCCCTGCAAGGATTATCTATAATTTTCATATAATTTCCACCTTTCATTTTATAAATCTTTTAGAACAATCCGCTTATTACCCCGTTGTCATCCACATCAATCTTTTCTGCTGAAGGTACTTTTGGAAGTCCTGGCATTTTCATTATAGAGCCAGTCATTGCCACCAAAAATCCTGCTCCTGCCGATATTGACACATCCCTTACTGTAATTGTAAAATCTGTTGGTCTTCCAAGCTTTGTCTGGTCATCAGTAAGTGAGTACTGGGTTTTTGCTATACATACAGGAATATTTGTGAATCCAAGTTTTTCAAGATTTTTTATCTCCTTATCAGCCTGTTTCGTAAAGCCTACATCTTTTGCACCATATATCTTTTGTGCTATAGCTTTTATCTTGCCCTTTATTGTAAGATCCAAAGGATATGCAAATTCGAACTCGTTTTTTCCTTCATCTATAATTCTCATTACTTCCCTTGCAAGTTCTATTCCGCCTTCTCCACCTTTTTCCCATACCTCGGAGAGTTTGACATTAACTCCAAGTTTTTTACACTCACTTTCAACCAGCTCAAGTTCAGCTTGTGTATCCGTCGGGAATTTGTTTATGGCAACCACTGCAGGAAGTTTGAAAACCTGAGTTATATTTTCTACATGCTTCAGAAGATTTGGCAAACCTTTTTGAAGTGCATCCAGATTTTCACTGTTCAAGTCGGATTTCGCAACGCCTCCATTGTATTTCAGTGCTCTTACAGTTGCAACTATAACTACAGCATCAGGTTTTAACCCGGACATTCTACACTTTATGTCGATAAACTTCTCTGCACCAAGGTCCGCGCCAAAGCCTGCCTCCGTTACTGCGTAATCTCCAAAGTGTTTTGCCATTTTAGTTGCCATTATTGAATTGCATCCATGTGCAATATTTGCAAAAGGTCCTCCATGAATAAAAGCTGGTGTTCCTTCAAGAGTCTGAACAAGATTAGGTTTCAATGCGTCTTTCAGAAGCGCCGCCATGGCCCCCTCTGCCTTTAAATCATGTGCAGTCACAGGCTCCCCTTTTCTGTTGTAACCTATTACTATCTTTGCGATTCTCTCTTTAAGGTCCTTTATATTGCTAGCCAGACAGAAAATAGCCATAATTTCAGATGCAACCGTTATGTCAAATCCGTCCTCTCTTGGATTTCCATTAACTTTTCCACCAAGTCCGTCCACTACAAACCTAAGCTGTCTGTCATTCATGTCAACACATCTTCTCCAAGTTATTCTCCTTGGATCTATGTCAAGGTCGTTTCCATGCTGAATATGATTGTCTATCATTGCAGCAAGAAGATTGTTTGCCGCTGTGAGCGCATGTATGTCTCCTGTAAAGTGAAGATTTATGTCTTCCATTGGAACCACCTGTGCATATCCACCGCCGGCTGCTCCACCCTTTATTCCAAATACAGGTCCCATTGAAGGCTCTCTTAAAGCAACTACAGCTGATTTTCCAAGCCTTGAAATTGCATCTGCAAGTCCTATTGAGGTTGTCGTCTTGCCTTCTCCAGCCGGTGTAGGATTTATGGCAGTACACAATATGAGCTTCCCGTCCTTACCCTTTGTTTTCTTCAGGACATTGTAATCTACCTTCGCTTTATAATTTCCATAAAGCTCTACATCATCCTCCGGTATGTTCAATTTGTTAGAAATGTTTATTATCTTTTGCATATTACACTGTTGAGCTATTTCTATATCCGATTTAAAAGTCATGTCTCTTCAAACCTCCACACTATGTATATTTATAATTAATTGCACAGCAAATTTTTTTAAATTAATTTATATCTTTTATATAAGGAAAGATGAATAACAGCCATAATGCTGATATACATTATGGCCCAACATCTTGAAATTTATTCAGGTACAATAACTATCAATGTTTCTGCATTTTTTACAACTTTTGTAGTTACAGATCCTATCATTTTATCGATACCTTTCTTTGTGGATCTGGTCATTACAATCATGTCAAACTTATCAAGTTTTGCCTTTTTTAAGATTCTATCAGCAGCATATCCGAATGTAGAATATTTACTGACTTCATAACCTGGAAGTTCCATAACACCTTTTTCAAGAATATCTTCGCTCACTTTCTCAGCGTTATACTTTTTATCAACTTCAACTTCACTGCTCATTAGAACTATCTCTACAACATTCATGAGCGTTATTTCAACATCATCTTTTTTAAACATTTTTTTGAGCCATTGAATAGAATGTATACTTCTTTCAGTTCCATCAAGCGGTACAAGTATCTTTTTTTTATCATTCATTTCAACACATCCTCCCATTATACTAATAATATTCTACAATTATTCCTTATTTCCTTCATTTTTAGATTATAAACATTAATTTAAATGTCATATTACTGTATTTTTATAAAAGCAGGCAGCCGCAATATGGATTTCATATTGCGGCTGCCTGCTGAATTAGCATCTTTTATTGCGGAACTATTATAACAATAGTCTGCGCATTTCTAACAACTTTATTAGTTACAGAACCTATCATTCTGGCAAGTCCCTTTTTAGTTGACTTAGTCATGACAATTGCATCATAATTATCACTTTTCGCTTTTGATAATATCTCGTCTGCAGCATAACCAAAAGCACAATATTTTTCAGTTTCATAGCCCTCAATTTTCTTTTTTGCCTTGTTCAAGATATTGTCACTTTCCAGCTGAACACGCTTTATTTCATCATTTGTAACAACCATATCATTTGCTATTACTATCTCTTCCACATTCATAAGCGTTACTGCTACTTCATCTTCCTTAAATATCTTCTTCAACCAATCAAGGGAGTGCATACTTCTTTCAGTTCCATCAAGCGGAACCAAGACTTTTTTCTTTGTCATATACAACACATCCTTTCTTCTATAATAAATATTCTATAAAAACTTTTTAATTCCTCTGCACTGGAATAAATTTATTTTATTCCACGTTTCCACATTATTATAGCATCTTCTTTATTGTCAATGTAATAGTTTTTTCTTACTCCTTCTTCTTTAAACCCAAATTTCTTATATAGATTCTGTGCTATTATATTAGACTTTCTGACTTCAAGGGTAAGTGAGTTTATATTATCTTCCCTGCATATACAAGTAAGTCCTTCCATCAAGATTGTCCCGGCACCTATCCCCCTGTATTCGGGATGTACCGCTATATTTGTTATATGTCCCTCGTCCAATATAATCCACATTCCAGCATATCCTATGACATCATCCACTTTCATGACAGCTATATATTTTGCAAATTTGTTTCCTTCTATCTCCCTTACAATGGATTCCCTGCTCCATGGAGTTGCAAAAGAAAGCCTATCTATTACTTCAACACTGTCAACATGTTCAACTTTCAAAGGAGTTATATATAAATCACTCATGATCTTTCAATTTCGCTTTCATGTCATATTCCCTCTCTGCCTGAGATTTTCTGAGGTACATTGGAGCAAAACTGTATATATCATCACATATTCCTTTTTTAATCAAGCCCATGCCAATCTCACCAAGTGACGAGGCTCTGACAATATTAAGATGCAGAGGTGCAAAGCGCGCAATTTCAGATGCACAACTTACAATATCGGATTTATATTTTACAAGACCGTCACCTATAAAGCACACTTTTTGTTTTTTTACTTTAAGCTTTTCAATAAGTTCCTCCACCGAAATCATCATATATTCGCTTACTCTTTTTATTTCAGTATCTTCAAACTCATAAACAGCAGTGTATACATTTCCTCTAAGTGCATCAATCATGGGGCATACCAGTCCCTTTGTATATGCCATGTTATACGCAAGCGCATCAAGAGAGGATACTGCGGCAAATGGCTTTCCTGTCCCCTGACTAAGCCCCTTTACAACAGCAGCACCAATTCTGAGTCCTGTAAAAGACCCAGGTCCCCTGGATACAACAAACCCATCCATATCACCTATACTCATTCCAACACTTTCAAGCAATCTGTCCACCATTGGCATCAATATTTTTGAATGCTGTTTCTTATAGTTAAAAGTTATCTCTCCGTACAGCTTTTCATCGGAAACTACTGCACAGGATGCCGATTCTGTTGAAGAATCAAGACTCAATATATTCATTCTTTAATTAACTCCTTTATATAATCATATCTTTTACCTGAATACGTTATGACTATTTTCCTGCTGTTTAATACATCAGGAAGATTCTTTTCAATATTTATATCAATATGTTCCTCTGGTATTATTGTTTCTATATATTTGGACCACTCAATAATGCTTACAGCATCACTGAATATGTATTCGTCAAATCCTATAGCCTCTATTTCGTCGGGATCATTGACTCTGTATACATCAAAATGATAAAGCTTTAATCTTCCATCATATTCATTGACTATTGAAAAAGTAGGACTTGTTATCGTATCTTTTATATCAAGTCCCCTGGCAATTCCTTTTACAAAATGCGTTTTTCCAGTGCCAAGATCACCATTCAAGCAAATTATATCACCTTTTTTTAAAATTCTTCCCAACTTCACACCAAAAGTTATAGTATCTTCAACACATCTTGAAATAAATTCCATAAAGTCCCGCCTCTCTGCCTATTGCTATGTTAGAACTCCAACTGCACTCTTTAAATGTTTTAAAGCATCTCTGCATATAAATCCTCCATCAACCATATCATCCATTATCGATAGTGCCTTCTCCACCTTCAGTCCGCACCTATATGGCCTGTCTTCAGTAAGTGCCTGATATATATCGCACACGGCAAGTATCCTGGATTCTTCAGAAAGCTCGGCACCTGTAATTCCTGCAGGATATCCAGCTCCATTTAATTTTTCATGATGGTTTGAAGCCCATTCGCTTATATCTGGTATATCCTCAATCTTATCAAGTATAATTCTTGTATAGTAGACATGTGACTTTATTATATCAAACTCTTCAGGTGTAAGTTTACCATTTTTATCAAGTATCTCAATTGGTATCGATAGCTTTCCTATATCATGCAAAAGCCCTGCTATTTTCATTTTTATGCACTTTTCTTCATCATACTTCATATGTACCGAAACCAGATACGCAAGCTTTGCAATTTGTTTTGAATGTTCTGCTGTAAATTTACTCTTATTATCTATAATATTTGCAAATATCTTCGCAATTTCTTCAAACTCATACAAATTAAAATACACATCAAGTTTAGGTTTTACTCTATTTATAACTATATCCATAAAGGATATATTCTGCATATCAAACCAAAAAATATCCTTGGAAGAAATATTCACAAAAGCTTCAACCAGATACTGCGAAAATATTTTTCCCGAATTACCCCTTACCCAGTCAAGTATCCTTTTTTTCTGCTTGAAATACTGCTTATCTTCCCTATATAGAAGTTCAGTCAAATCAGAAATTCTTATTATCTGGCTTTCAAGAGGAATATTATCTCCTTTCAATCCAAGAGCACCGGTTCCATTAAAGTTTTCATGATGATACAATATTATTTTCGATATTTCGCTGAATCTTGGGAAACTCTCAGTTATACTGGCCCCCACAAGACAATGTTCCTTTATAAACACATCAGACGAATGGCTTTCTCTAAGAGAGTTGGCTGCACCAATGTCGTGAAGAAGAGCCACTGTATAAATCATTTTTTTTCTTTCTTCCGTTAACTTTAAATAATTCGCAATTTGAAGAGCAATGTACGCAGTTCTCTGTGAATGATTTATAAATCTATGATTAGAATAATTTACATTAGTTATTTTCTCTATTATCGGATCTGCACTACTACTCGCCCTGCTGCTCATTTGAGCCAGATCAAGAGCTACTGACATGGCCCTTATTATTTTATCCATGCTTATCTTCATATTCAAACCCCTCAACTCTGTAATCAATTATAATTTTATCACAATAAAGCGGATTATGATAAATAATTTTTATTAAAAATGGCTTAATTTGTAATTGAAGAGTGCCGTGAAAGTTACTATTTGCATTGTTAAAGTACATTATGTAAAATGTATTTATTGGTTCTATATAAAATAGTGCAGAGGTGACCAACTTGAAAAAATTTTTGGGTCTGATTTTGACTATACTGCTTCTAGGTACTACTTCATGCAGTTTTTTACAAAACAATAGCAAAAAAGAATCAGACGAATATAATCCCTCCGTGGATACAAGTGTCAAACTTGATATAATGACAACCGACAAACTGCTGTATTCAACGGTAAAAACCATAGTAAAAAACAAGCATACAGTAAATTATATGTTTAAAAATAGATATGATGAACTAAACTTTGATTTCACATATGACAGCCTTTCAAACGTTTCAAGGAATGATCTCTTCATATATGTAGGTTCCGGATATGAACCCTGGATAGATAATTTTGTAGAAAAGTTGAACAAAAACAAGGTTGGGATAATAAATTCATCCAGAGGTGTAAGACTTCTCTCATACGAAAATCCCATAAAATACAAAAACACGACTATAAACCAAAATCCATACTATTTTATGGATATCAGCAATTACAAGGTGATGCTTGTAAATATAAAAAACTCGGTAGAAGATAAAGATCCCCAGAACAGATCCTTGTATGAAAAAAATTTTTCAGCTGAATTAAAAAAACTTTCAGCCTGTGAAAAACAAATAAAAGACATAGATAAAAACTTGACAGGTTGTAATTTTATAACTTCAAGTGAAACTTTAAAATATTTCACCAACTACAATAATCTTAACATGCTTGATATAAACACAGGCAAAGACAACAAAATAATGCCTTCAGATCCAGAAGAGGCAGAATCAGTAAGGGAGAAGTTAAAGTCCAATACAATTTTTCTGTATACAGATGATTTCGAACTTAAAGCAAACTACGATACAATAAAAGAATTTAATATCAAGACTGCAAAGATAAAGCTTTTCGATGGTACGGAAAGTTATGAAAATGTAGTTAAATATAATATGAATGCTTTAAAAAAATATATAACAAAATAAGTCATCATGACAAAATCAAAGAGAGGTTTGCAGAAATGCAAATCTTTTGCTTTTCAATTAGACAACCAAATCAAAATTATATAAAAAAGCTTGTGAACCATCCGGTTCACAAGCTTTTGTCTGGCAGGGGTAGAAGGCTTCGAACCCTCAACCAATGGTTTTGGAGACCACTACTCTACCAATTGAGCTATACCCCTATAAAACAAAAATCAACAAATAATATTATAATATAGAAAAGTTTGTCCGTCAAGGATAAATTTGAAATTTGCTTTAATAAATACAAATAGTCTACCTGCCGTTTATATATTTAATAAAGGGAAGTAGTTCTTTTCCAGTTTGGATCTCCTTATCAGCCATGTTTGTAGATTGCGGGCACCTACGCTGTCTATGATTAAACCATATAGTGTGCCATCCTGCCTGACTGGCTCCTGTGACATCCATCTCATATGTATCTCCTATATACCATGTATTCTCTGCTTTAATACCAAGTCGGTCTTCCAATACCTCAAATGCATGTACATCCGGTTTCTGATAATCAATTTCCCCAGAAATGAAAATTTTATCAGCCTCAAACCAACGCTCCAATCCTAAAAATGCCACCTTTTTTCGCTGCCCCCTGCTGCTGCCATTAGACAGGGCAGCAATTGGAATCTCCTCCTGTTTGCAGTAATCCAGTATATCCACCATAAAATCAAAAACTTCTATTTCTTTTTGATGGAAGCGATATCTTGCTTCAAACAAATCACCTTCAGTTTTGGATATATCAATTTCTGCATCTTTATATGTCATTTTCATTCTCTGGTAGAAGGCTTCTTCTGATGGAATCAATCCTTTTTTCTCCTTCTCTAATATATTATCAGAATAAATTCTCGATTTCATGAAAAGCTCGGTACAGTCCATGTCAGTCTTATCTTTAAAAAGTTCATCATGCGTTCTCTCAAACGGCTCCATTAAGTCATATAATGTATCATCCATATCAAAAACAAGATTCATATCCTACTCCCCTTATGCTAGTTGTTTTCATTATCATATCACACACAGTATTATTTTTCATATGACATAAGGGCAACCCCACTGCTGGTTCCTATACGATCTGCTCCAGCAGCAATCATTTCTTTCAAATCTGAACTTGAACGAACACCACCGGCCGCTTTTATTTTTGCCTTTCCTTTTACTGCATCACGCATAATTTTTACAACTCTAGGATTTGCACCAGCAGTACTAAATCCTGTACTGGTCTTTACAAAATCAGCTTTAGCTTCTACAGTAAGCTGACTTGCCTTAACAATTTCTTCATCTGTCAAAAGGCATGTTTCAATAATATTTTTAACAATTTTTCCCTTCGCAGCTTCAACCACCATCTCGATATCTTTTATCACAGCATCATAATGTCCTGCCTTTAGCTCGCCAATATTCATAACCATGTCAATTTCATCTGCACCATCCTCCACTGCCTGAGCTGTCTCAAAAGCCTTTGCCTTGCTGGACATTGCTCCAAGAGGAAAACCTACCACTGTGCAGACTTTTACATCACTATCTTTCAATTTTCCGGCACAAAACGGAACCCAGTACGTATTTACACATACGCTGGCAAAATCATATTCTACTGCTTCCCTGCATAACTTCTCAATTTTATCCTGTGTGGCATCTGCCTTTAATAGTGTATGATCAATATATTTGCTTGCTTTCATATCGCATATTCCCTTTCAAAAATATATTTTTTGTTTTTATTATATATCTTTAGTCCATACAAATAAAGCATTGTTATAGAAGGTTTCACTCCACCTTTGCTTGTGAAATATACAGATGATTTAAATCAATCCCTTAATTCCTGCAAATAAAACCACCACTGCAAATATCATTCTGTATATTGCAAATATCCTCATCGGTTTTTTCTTCAGATATGAAATAAATTTATCTATTACTATTAAAGCCACCAAAAATGAGACTAAAAATCCTGCTGCAAGAGATATAATCTCTGGAGATGTAAGTGTAAATATACCTCCTATTTTCAATATTTTCAAAAAGCTCATTCCAACCATTACTGGTATAGCCAAGAAAAATGAAAATTCTGCTGCTGCAACTGTTGAAAGTCCTGAAACCCATCCTCCAATAATCGTAGATGCTGATCGTGACATTCCAGGTACTATAGCAAGACACTGAAACAGCCCGATTATAATTGCCTGTTTTACTGTAACATTTAGCTGATTATATTTCGAGGTATTGTTTCTAAATTTATTTTCAGCATATATCATCCATATACCTCCTAAAAACAGAACTACAGCTACACATATTGGTGTAAACAGGTACTTATCAGCCAAATCATCAAGAAGTATTCCAAATACTCCTCCTGGTATACATGCAATAAATATTATAAACCAAAATCTAAACCCTGATCTTTCATAACCAACTTTAGCTGGAAAAAAATTTACAAGAGTGTCTTTTATTTTGTTCCAATATAATATAACTACTGCAAGTATTGCTCCAAGCTGTATTACATATGTATACATTTCAACATAATTAGAATGCGTCCCTTTAAATGCCATCAAGTTCTCAAAAATGACCAAATGTCCTGTTGAAGATACCGGCAAAAATTCTGTTATACCTTCTATAACTCCTAATATTGCAGATTTTATTATAAAAAATATTGTATCCATTTAATCTTCCCTTCCAAATTTACTATTTACGTTTTTAAGTCTAGTTTAAGGACAACGCTTATCCCTATAACATAATACCATAAATCTAACTTTGTAATTTGGACATAATTTAAAACTTCACCATACATATCATAAAATCTGCATGATGAAGTTACTGATCATATAATTATCTTATAAATTTTTATTTTACATTAACATGCTTGCTCAGCTGTTTAACATGTATATTACTTCTGTACTCAGTTTCAGTCCAGTTTATATTTTCTGCAATCATAGCTTCTGGATTAAGTTTTACACCATCAAGCATAAACTCCTTAAATTTCTGGTATCCTGCCCTGTCTATAAGATGCCCGCCATGAATATATATAGGTTTTCCTCCAAGAACCCATTCCGAAAATTTAGGCCAATTTGACATTATGGCAAGTACACTATCCTCTGTAAGCCAATTTGCAAACATCTTTCCCATTCTAGGATACTGTTTACCTGTTCTTCCTCCTAATATTATCTTGTAGAAATCCTTGTCAGGTCTTCTCCATGCACCTGTAGGACATGCAACTACGCATTCACCGCAACCTACACAACAACATTTATCCTTATCAATTTTTCCAGCATCATTTAAAGAAAGAACACGTGTTGCTGCCTTTTCACACTTTTTAGCACAGCTACCACATCCTATACATCTATTAATGTCATAAATAGGTTTTGTACATCCTATTATGCCAAAATCCTGAAAGTGACCCTTTCCACAATCATTAGGACATCCTGATATTGAAATTTTTATATGATATGGATTTGGATAAATTATTTTTTCGAGCTTATGGGCAAGATTTTGTGTATTTACATTTGCCTTTATACAGTGAATCTCACCTATACATGCCATTATATTTCTAGGTGCAATATAAGGATATCCATCTTTAATTTCCATATCCACTCCGCATATCTCTTTCTCAATTGCTTCAAGATAAGGCTGTATATAATCATTAACTTCAGGTATATCTTTTGCCTTTATCCCAGGCGAATTGAGAGTTTGTCTTGATCCGATATGAAAAGATCCATTTCCCCATTTTTCACATACATATTTTATAACATCTAACCACTTTGCATCTATAACCGCTCCCGGGACTCTCAGTTGAAGCATAAATTCTCCCGGTACTTTAGACTGTCTGAAACAATTATTTCTTAATTTTTTTATATTACAATCTTCCAATTAAAGCACCTCCTAATCTATTAATTTCTTTGCCATTTCATAGTTGAAAACAGGTCCATCAAGACATACGTAAGTCTCATCTATTCTACAGTGGCCACATTTTCCAATAGCACAAGACATTTTTCTTTCAAATGACATCCATATCTTATCTTTCAAAACATTATTTTTAATCAATTCTCTGCCAACAAATTTCATCATTACTGGAGGTCCAACTACAAGACATTCATAATCATCACCAAAAGATTTAAACGGGATATTCTTTATGAAGTTTGTAACCATGCCAACTTCCCAATCTTTATACTTTTGTTTATCTAAAGTATATGTAGTATGAAAATTTTGTGCATTTTTCCATCTTTTAAGATCACTTCTAAATAAAATACTATCAGGATTTTTAAAACCTAAAATCAAATAAACTTGCTTTGCATGTTCTTTTTTCTCAAACAATTCATTTATAAGACTTTTTACCGGTGAAACCCCTGTTCCTCCTGCTACAATTACAATATTTTTATTCTTCATTTTTTCAAAGGGCCATCCATTTCCATAGCATCCCCTAAGGAAAATGTTATCTCCCTCTTTCATAGAAAATAATTTATCTGTAACCTTGCCTACTTTTCTTATAGTAAAATCCGCATATCCTTTTCCAAACCCACTTAAAGATATAGGTGCTTCACCTATTTTAGGAATTGAAAGCTGCATAAATTGTCCATGTTTCACAGGAATATCACTCTCTACACGAAAAGTCCACTCAAGCTCTGTTTCCGGAATTATTTTTAATATTTTATGAGGTTCCGGTTTTACTGGGTTTTTAAACATTTTCAACGCCTCCTTGTCTCTTTATTTCATCTATAGCTTTACACAACTTATTTAATGTCTCTGGATAGCTTATAAGTTCAGGACACCTTGCAGAACACCTGCCACATCCTACGCACATTGGCCCTTCTTTGAATCTTGCATTATATCCATAGACTTTATGAAGAATTTTATATCTATATCTTTCTGATACTTTTTTTCTAAAAGAATTTCCGCCTGCAACTTCATCAAAATTTTCCAACATACATGAAGAACAAGTTCTTCTTCTTTCACCTATATTTGCATTTTGTGTATATAATATATCGGTAGTTTCAAAGCATGTACACGTACTACATGCAATTGTACAGGCTCCACACCCAATACATCTGTCCTCAAACTCCTCCCACATAGGATGATTCTTTATTTTATTTGCCATGTCTAAATTTTCTATTGCAGGGAAGTTAACTTTAAGCTTATTTTCTCGAGGAAATTTAATCTTATAATCAGATGGGTTGCAATTCTTAAAATATTTTTCAAATTTTTTCTCTTTTATTTCCACTTTATTTATATTTTCTCCAAAAGAGACTGCAATCGAATACATGTCCGTTATATTTGTTCCAGTACTGCAGCAGAAACATCCATCAAATTCATGAGAACATTCCATTAATGCAAATTTAACTTTGTCTCTTATCCTTTTATAAAAGAAATCTTCTTCATTTCCATTTTCTAAATAAATTTTATCTTGAATCTTAATAGAGTTAATATCACATGCTCTTCCAAATATCAAAATATCTTTTTTATCATTTATCTTGCTTTCTCTGTATTCATCTTCAGTAAAATAGAAAAGTGTTTGAGTTATAGGAGTAAGAACTTCCTTCATAGGATAGGTAGACCTATTAAGATATTCTATTTCATCATATTTTTGAATTCTTTTATAAATAATCGAATCCTGTTTAGCATATCTTCCACCTCCCTTAATTTTTACGGGAGCGTAAATTTCATACTCATCTTGTAAACTTGAAAATAAATCATCCATCTCTTTTTTAACAAGCTCATAAGTCTTTGAAATATCCACGTTAACAACATCCTTTCTAAAATTTATCTATATAAAAAATTATATTCCTTGATATTTGTTTTGTAAAATGCTAAAGTTATTATAATAACATAGTATTTTATGCATATATATTTTTATAAACTGGAGGAAACTCATATATGACTATAAGAGACTTGGAGATTTTTGTTACTGTAGCTGAAAACGGTAAAATAGGTACTGCTGCAAAAAAGTTATATATATCTCAGCCTACAGTTAGCCATGCTATATCACAAATAGAGGAAAAATACCACGTAAAACTATTTGAACGGCTTTCAAGAAAACTTTACATTACAGATGTGGGACGGGAATTTCTAAATTATGCCAGACATATTCTCGCAAACTTTCGTGAAATGGAACATTATTTAAACCATGCCTCAGAACAAATATGCATATACATAGGTGCTTCACTCACTGTTGGAAGCTTCTTCCTCGGCAAAATAATATCGAAATTTGAAAATAGGAATCCAATGATAAGCACCAGAGTCTACATAGATAATTCTAAAAATATAATCAAAAAAATATTTGAAGGTACAATAGACATAGCTATAATAGAAGGATATATAAATTCCGAAGATATTATATCAGAAGAAGTGTATCAAGATGAAATGGTTATTATATGTGGTAGAAGCCATCCTTTTGCTAATAAAAAATGTGTCTGCCTGTCTGATTTAAAAAACATGGATTTTGTACTCAGAGAAGAGGGTTCCGGAACCCGCGATTTCTCAATAAATCTCACAGAAAGGCGCGGAATTCCTATAGTAGAAAAGTGGGTATGCCACAGTTCAGATTCAATAATAAATATAGTAGCTGCAGGACAAGGAATATCAATTATATCAAAAAGTTTAGTAATTAATCAAAATAAAGTTGTACAGATACCCATTAAAGATTTTCCTTTATATAGAAGTTTTAAGATAATTTATCACAAAGATAAATACATATCTTCTCCAATAAAAAAATTAATAACAGAAATAAAACATGACTTTAATTCTGAGTTTGTGGATATAAGAAATAAGGACGTAAAAAATTTATCACTTAAACATCCAATTCAGTAACGATTTTTTTGTATTTGCTCTCCGGTTCACTCGCATCATGAAGTGGATTCCAAACCTGAGCGAAAAACGGATCAACTTTTGCTCTGGCAGAATAATTCCAGCTTTCCCTTTCACAGTGAGGGCACCAGTGACCACCTTCCAAAACCAGACGTGGGCTTGCCTCAAACTCATGCCCAAAGGCACACTTGAATTTCAGTTTGCCATTCCATTCGCCTTTGTTCATACTATTTGACAAGCATTTTCCTCCCCTAAAAACAGCGGCACCTTTCATATCTGAAAGCTCCAGTTCACTTTCCATCTTGCTTTCATCATATCCATGATCAAGTCTGATGACTTTACCCCAATCTGTAAAATGCTCAAAGTCATTGATATTATCGGGAAGTTTCTCCCAATTTTTCCGGCTTCCCCAGTAAGCGTCAATTTTGTCCTCCATATTATCCTCAATGAAACGTACCGTTCCATGTTCGGTTTTGGCATACTTCAAAAACATTTTCTTCATGATATTACCCATGATCCTCTGTCCACCTGGCAGCTTGCAGATAAACCGTGACAGAACCGCCGTAGAGCCGAGATTTTTAATATATTCGTCGTAAAAATACTGTATGGAATCATGTCGAAAATGTAGATAGTTTTCCAATTTATCCGAATCAAGGTAATACTGTCCGTGAAAATTACAGGTAGCATACCATTTCAGATTGATTACATATTTTAAGTCCTTAAAGCCAATTGCCCCATACATATCCTTGTACATGGTGTAAGTATCCACCCGACAGCTTTCACCGCCACCGATATTGTAAATATGTCCCCAAAACTCCTTCGCCAGTTTTCCTGTGCAATTGTAGAGGGCAAGGTTACGCAATAGAATCCCTGAATCTCGGTCGGATACGTATTCCAGAACATTGTCGAGACAGTTATGGAACATAATGGGATCCCGAATTTTGCTCATGGCAGGCCCCATAATACCAGTCTGGCGAAGACTTACCCAATATTTGAGTCCCGATTCAATTAGAAGGCGTTCTGCTGCTATTTTAGATACGGCATAGTAATCGAACATGCTTGGCTTGATGGGATCACCGACGCGTCCCCAATGGATTGGTGGCATCCGGTCACCGGTTTCAGCAACCGTTCCGATGGATACGAGCTTCACAGAATTCTGCCTGCCCTGTTCTTTAATTGCCTGTATAAGATTTTTCATTCCACCGTAATTGACCTTCATTGCAAGTTCAGGGTGGTAATCTGCAGCAGGAGACACCAATGCTGCAACATGCAGAATGATATCCGCATCTTTTACACAATTATAAACATCATCGTAATTTGTAAGGTCACCCCAACGAATAGAGAGTCCTTTTCTGTTTTCGTAGCCCTCCAGTTTCTTTCTATCACGTTCCGTATTCTGAACTAAAATCACAACATCCTGTTTATCGGTATCTTTCAGAATCTCGTTCAGACCGATAAATCCCATGCTGCCTGTAGCTCCAGTTAAAAACACTCTTTGCCTTTTCATGGTTATTCCCCTTTCATTCGATGTCTGAACTTTATTGTATAAAACATCAATACAGCCACCCCAACTGCAAATACGAAGTCCTCGCAATCCGTTGACTGCTGCATGCATTAATATTATAATAATGACACTGTGTCGCTTTTACAACCATCAGTTTATATTAAAATGCTGTGCAATCAACACTTTAAGTAAATCTGTCGGAATAACAACACAAATAATAAAATTGGTGTAAGCTAAGATAAGGAAGTGTATCCATTATGGTTCAAAAAACAAACCAAAGAGTTAAACTAACCAACCAACTACTCAAAAACAGTTTGGTGGAACTTATGCATGAAAAGCCAATTGGTAAGATCACAATAAAGGAAATTTGCAAAAACGCCGAAATCAATCGTTCCACCTTCTATTCGTATTTTACCGACCAGTACGCATTGTTGAGCGAAATTGAAAATGAGGTTATTGATCATGCACAAAATCATTTAAAAAAGATTGATTCCAATGCTGACAGTATAAAATATTTAGAGGAGTTGTTATCTTATATCAAAGGGCATGCAGACATTTTCCGAACGCTGTTGTGTCAGCAGCAAAGCCTGTCGTTTCAATCGGCATTTGTTGAAGTTTCTTTTCTCAACTTAAAATTGAATCTTTCTCTCAACTGTTCTGAATTCGTTGCAGGTTACGTCTACAATTATTTGATTATGGGTTGCCTTAGTATGATTAAGCAGTGGATTGAAGCAGATTTCGATATGTCAAGTAAGAATTTGGCAGACTTGATTTTTCGCTTATCAGACAAAGCTGCATCCGTGGTTTATTAGAATTGATGTTGCCAAATCTTTACTCGGTATATATTTATAAATATATATGCTAACTTCTCACATAAAAAGCTATAATAATTTTAAATATATTTTGTAATTTTCATCATCAAAACAAGCAAATATAACCTTTTTAATACTTGTATTTGTTGATAAATAGCTTTTTACTGATTTTATGGCCATGCCTGCCGCTGCTTCTTTTGGAAATCCATATATTCCCGTACTTATATTAGGAAATGCAATAGTTTTAATATCATTTTCTTCTGATAATCTTAGACTATTCATATAACAATTTGATAATAATTTCTCCTCGTCATTATTTCCACCCCTCCACACAGGACCAACTGTATGAATAACATATCTTGCCTTTAGAAAGCCTGCTGTAGTTATAACTGCTTCACCTGTGCTGCAGCCACCCTGACTATTTCTTATATTTATACATTCTTCAAGTATCTGCTTTCCACCAGCTCTATGAATGGCTCCATCCACTCCACCGCCGCCAAGCAAACTGCTATTTGCCGCATTCACAATAGCATCTACATTTAGTGTTGTTATATCCTGTTTTACAAGATATATTCTGTCTTGGTTTTCAATACTCATCCTCTCATCTCCCAAAAATAATTTTCACTATCCTCATTATATTTTATAAAACCGCTCTTTTGCAAAACTTTTTGGGATGCAGTATTTTTCTTTTCCGTTTCTGCAGTAACTCTTAAAGTGTTTTTCTTATCCATTGCCCATATGCAAATCGATTTAACTGCTTCTGTCATATATCCACTGCATCTGTATTTTTCATTAATACCATAGCCAAGTTCAACACTTCCACTGTCGTCGGGACTTCCCATAAAACAGGCACTTCCAATGGACAAATTATATTCTTTCAATATAATCTGCCAGTTCGTATACCAAAAATAATCTTTTGAATGTTCTTTAGCTTGCTCATAAAGTCCTTCCATTGCCTCCTGAGTATGTTTATCAAGCCTTTCACCTGAACTATTTAATTTGAGTGCATTTTCCATATTCTCTGTTCCAATTAAGAGAAGTTTGAACTGTTCCAAATTCAATGGACATATAATCAGTCTTTCAGTTTCCAGTTTCATTTCAATACCTCATTTCTTTAAATATATTGTAATTATACTATGTGCAACTTTTAAAGAATAACCTCCAAAATTTTTCAGAATTAAAAAATCGCCTTCAGCTTTGTGCTAAAGACGACTTTAACTATTTCACTTTCGATAAAATTTTTTGTATGGTTTTAGGAGATAGATAGTAGATTTTTGATAAGTGTTTTATAGATTCTCCTTTTCTGTATCTGATGTAGATTTCAAGGTTTCTGTAAAACAACATATTTTTGCTTCCATTTTTCTCTCCCCAGGTTTTTCTGTTGCATTGTTTTCTCGGTATATAAATATATTCTCCATCAATATAATCTTGAATTTGAAGTACAAGTTCTGATGACAATACGTCCGCTGCTTTTTTATAGCCCAATTTAGTGCTCCTCCTAATGTGTATTTTTAGGATTGAGCAGAGGCTATTTTACACTGTGCAATAGCCTCTGCTATGCACAAGCAATCAATGTTAACACAAAAATTCTCCTTCTTTCTCAATAATTCATAATCAGGCTATGGTACTTTTCCTCTTCATGCTCCTGATAACAGCTTTTGTACTCTTATCAATTCTAAAAGATTCTGTTATTTTCTGAAGGGATTTATTGTATGTAAAGTCATCTAAGGAATTATTGTTTAAATACACCATAGTTTTATCTGGAAACTTTATATAACAAATTGAAACTGCCCAGGCAACAGCCATTTTAACATAGTAACCCTCATGCTTTATTTTATCTAATTCTTGAAGCACACGGTCTATATAGCTTTCGTCTACATAAAAATCAAGCAACACTACAACCCCAAATCTAATGTAGAATTCATGACTTGATTTTAAATACGGCTGCACAAACTCCCACACCAATTCTTTATTTTTCTTTATAAATTTAAGTCCACTGCAAAAGCTGTCACAAATTCCCCAGCCATTAATTTTTGGAATAAACTTTTGTATAAGTTCAAGTCTTTCTTTGGCATCAATTTTTACGCACCCTATAACCATTCCTTGAAGCATTATTTCTTCATAGTATTCATCTTCCGCTGTTTTTAAATACTCCCTCCAGTCTCCACTCGCTATTTCTTTTGCAAGCTTTCTTAGATTTGGAATTCTAACTCCCACTATTTCGGAATTGCTAGCTAAAAGTTTGGTGTGAAATTCTTTATATTTTTCATCTTTTAATTCAAATATTCTTTTTCTTACTTTGTCTGTTATATTCTTAGGCATTTGATTCTCCTTGTGTGGATATTGTTAAATCTTACAATTAAATTACAGCTTATCTTCCCAAAATATTTCCCTGTATATTATCAGAGATTAACTGCTTGGAAAATTTAAAATGAAAGTTATGCATACCTTCTCTAATGTAAAAACGATGTGTATCTTCACGAAGTTGATTACAGTCAACTTCAATTTGTAAACATTTAGTATCTTTTGCAATCTTGCAACTTTGAAAAAGCATTTCTTTTCCAATTCCCATATTTCGGCATTCAGAATCAACTACAAATTCGAGTATCTCAGCTATCTTCCCTGCATGATGGAGTTGCTCTTTAAATCGCATATTTAACTCACCAATTACCCTATTGTCTTCTTCACAGACAAGGCAATAATAATGGCTATCATTAAGTTGGTTTTTATAGATTTTATGGAATTTGTCATATGGAAGTTTCTTATTCTCCATATCACATACCAGCGCATAAATCTATCTGCAATCCTCTAAAATACTTTTTCTATATATCATATAAAATTCCCCCTATAAATAAGTTCAAATACAATTCAACTTATATTATTTAAGATATAAATAGTACTCTTTTATATTCTAAAAATTTTATATACATCTATACTTAATAAGAATTTCATTAAATCATATCTACAAAATATAATTTAAAAATATTTTGTTATTGATAAATCTATCATCTATCACTTCATAATGCTACTTATCAATTTTGATACTTCTTTTTTCTGTTTACTGTTAAATTTATTAAAATTTTCAAAGTAAAAATCTTTTATTTTTTCTTTTAACAAATCTCTATCAGTGATCTTTTTAAGTTCCAATAGTTTATCTTCAATTGTGATATCTTTTTCTGATATCTTTTTATCTATCTCAAATCTTCCATATCCAACTGAAGTTTTTGCTCCTAATCCATGCTCTATTAGAGTATCTTTCAACAATTTTGTCACTTCTTCTTTAAGTTTATCATAATAACCTTTAAACTCTTTTCCAAAACTATTTAAGTAATCCACACATCTTTTTTTATCTAAAGCTAAACAGAATTTAAATTTTTGATCGTCTAAAATATGATAAATATTAGGGATTATTTTACCATCATCGGTAGGTAAATTTCTGCTTTTATTGTTTTTAGTATAATAGTTATTATAGTGTGGTGTTATTACATCTTGTTCTAATTTAAAATTTTCCTCTAATTCAGGAAAAACATCAAAAAATACTGTTCCACCCTTACAATTATCATTATTTTCAATGTCTTCTCCAAATATCAATTTATAGAACACCTTTAAATACTCTTCTCCAAATTTCCTAGTTTTTATATCATAATATTGACTTAAAAAATAGTTTCTCATACATCCTTTAATTGCTTGACCAGGTATGTAAGGTATACCATATACATGATGAATAGTTATGGATTTTTCTAAGACACTGGAGTTTCCAAAACCAATTATAAGTTTATGTGCCGTAAATTCAAACACATCTTCTGTAGAACCATCTAGTATTAAATCCAATTTATACGATTTACAATAGTTCTTTATATATTTAAGATATTTGTCTATAATTTCTTTATTAATTTTATTGTTATTTGATCTATTGGGTTTCCCAACTACTTTAACTCCGTTCCCACATCCTAAAAATTTACTTTTTTCTTGATCATAACGCAAGAATTTATTTATAAGATAATTTAAATTAATATTATTTATATTATTATTTCTTATATTTTTATTATTAGAATTTAAAATATCACAAAATATAGGTTCTTCAGAATGGTTATATTTTTTATATGGTTTATTTTTAGAATTACTATACTGCTTCATTTGTTTCACCCTTCTTATCTTCAATAATACCATCTGCAAATTTAATTAGCCAATCTAATAATGAAATAATATCTAATGTAATCTTCCTGTATTGTTTTGAATCTTTTTCAAGTAAAAACTCTACAAATTTCTTTAAATCTTTCTCATGAAAATTCAGGATATTTATATCACTATTTTCTATATAATTTTCAATAATGCCTTGTATTTTTCCATAACTATTTTTCTCTTTACCGTTTTTACTTTTCTTAAGTATAAATAATAAAGTTGCTATAAGTCCATTTGTGTAAATATACGTTGGCAATTGCCTTAAATCACTTTTAAAATTTTCACATTCTAAAACATCATCTTGTCTAATACTTTTAAAAGCAAAAATTGCCTTTTCCCTATTAATGCTTTTTACCTCTTCCATTAATTATTTTCACCGTCCTTTTTATCCTCCTTCTTAAATTCATTTACTTCAACTATACCTTTACCAATAGTAGCATTGCCTCCTATTTGAACAATATATGGAAATAAATTTAAATACTTTTCATACATGCCTTTACATTTATCCTGTTTAATTCCATTTTTTAAAGTTAAAAAATAGAGAATACTCTCAGATGGTAAATACTCTTCTGTAAATGGGCCACTATTAGCAACAGTACCAGTTTCATACTCTATCTTATTTCTTGTTATAATGTCTCTAGTCAAATTTATCATTTCAATAAAATCCGTATCGGATATTACTACTACATCCATTTCACTTTTTAAATTTATTCCATGATTAGTAATTAAGTCCTCGATCACACTATATTCATCATTTTTATCAATTTCAAATTCATATTCAGCTAATATTATAGATTTATTATTTTCACTACTTCTACTTAGTAAAACACATTTTCCCTCAGATATTTTAGGTGCCATGCTGATATTTATTTTTTTACTATTATTATATTGAACAATATCGTTATTACATTTTTTGCCAGAGTCTTGTTTTTTAATTTCTAACTTACATAACTCAATATCTTCCAAAAATCTGTTTATTAAGTACGGACATGTTACATAAGAAAATAGTGTATTTATTGATATAATTGGATAAAACAATAATTTAGCATCTGTAAAACCCACTAGGCCTGCACTTTCATTTCCATTTTCCGGTCCAAATATTATATTTACATCTAATTCTTTATCATCTTGAATTCGACATAACTCTCTAAGACTTCCTTTTAAAGAAGATCCTTCAATTTTAGGAATCCCTGTATGTTTTTCCTTCTGTATTGGCATATCTATAAGCCCTAATGCTCGTCCATTTCCCGCATGAACGGGTGTGATTGATCTAATAATCATTGCATTTGCTTCTACAAACATTTAATCTACTCCTTTTCTCACTCTCTATAATTTTTTAATATTTTACTTAACTCATTGATACATTTATGATCAATTGATGCCCTTTCTGCTGAACTTATTGCTGCTTTAATATACTTATATACATCTTTATTCTCTGTTAATTCTAGTTCATCACTGTTATTTTTTTCAACCTTACTTTGATAATGAATTTTTTCACTTTTACTATCTCCATCAATTATAGGCACAACTAATATAGGATTTCCATAGACTCCTGCTATTGCATAGGTAGAATAATTGTTGCTTTTAGCATTATCTCCACTCATTCCTCCAGATTTACACTCAAGCATTATAATCTTTCCAGTTTTTGTTGCCATCATAACATCGAATTGATCTAAATTTTTTAATTTATTGCAAGGATTATTATCCTTACTTTTAGCAGAATCAACTGATATATCCGCATCAATGTCGGAAATTATATCTGTATAGCCATAACTTTTAATGATATCCATAAGATTATACAATGTCATTTTTTCCAGCATATATCCAAAAACTTTCCCTTTACAATGCTCACCAAGACTGGCCTTTAACGTATTTAAATCATCTCCTTTAAACATATCTTTTATATTTTCATTCAACCCGGAAGCTTCAATCTCTGATAAAATTTTATCGAGCACAGATTTAGTAATTTTGCTCTCATGTTTAGAATTTTTATCAGTACTTTCTTCCTTGTCATCTTTAAACCTATTAGAGTTAACTAGAAGCCTTCTCAATTCTTCATTTTTACAATAAAATTTCTGGAAATTTGTATACCATTTGTGTTCTTCAGTTTTCTCTTTCTTTATTTCTTTATAATAATCTGAAGGCTCTCTTAAATTTTCTCTATCCTTAACTTTAAATCCCATAAGTCTTAGTGCTTTAGGTATTGTAATTTCATAATTTAACTCTTGTTTTAATAAATCAAAAAGCTTTATATGACTTTTATTTTGACCATAATAGTATATCTTTTCTCTATCACCATCATAGTACAATATCACATCGTTTTCTCGTTCTTTACAATTAAGAACATACTCAGTTATAGCCATGACAAAATGTCTTTGACCTCCGGTAATATTCCATAAAACTTTTTTACCCTTTATCTTTTCTCCTATATTACTCTTTATACAATCAATTATATTTGTATGGTTACTTATCTCCTTTTCATTAAACTTTATATTCTGTATATCACAGTCAGATTTAAGTTCTAAAACTTCTTTAAGATTTTTATCCCAATTGTCATAAGCAAACTTATCTTTTAAAATTTTATTTGCTGGAGTCCTTCTTCTTATGTTATAAATATTTTTAGTATCAATTTTATGCAGCATTATAGGTATGTAATTTACCATCTGATTTAATGTTGAACATATAACAATTGCATCATATTTTTTTAACTCTTCCATATTCTCTTTCCCCCTTAGCTTATCAAGTCATCTTTTAAAGGTACAATTCTAAATTTGCCAAATCCACTGCTTTGACTTACAAAAATTTCTTGTCTTGATATATATTCCTCAATTTCTTTAATTGTCATATTCTTAAGTTTCCTTATATCCAATACAAATACTGATCCTTCTGGAAAAGCCTTAAACATTGGCTTGGGTGTATTTAGCTGTAAATCAAAGCCCCCAATATTGTATGATTTTCCAGTTGATGCCGCAATAACATCAATATCCTTTAATCTTACATTCTCATCCTTTATTATTAAAGGGCTCATTAAAACTAATTTTACATATTTATAATCACAGTCATCTTGTGGAAACAAATAATCGAAAGTATCTCTAGAAAGATACTTACAAACCTTTGATTCACCTCCTAGCTTTAAACATCCTTTATTTAAATGATCTCTTCCATCTTCCCACCAAGTTTGACCTTCTTGCGTATTTAATTCGTACTCAACAACATAACTCCAAGAATTATTGTAATCATCTTTAAATTCAGTCAAATCTACTCTATATAAATGTTCATCCCTAGCTGTATAATTTTCATTTCTTTGAATTCCAACTTTATATGCATTAGTTGTAATATCATTTAAATTTAAAATATCTATGTCATTTTCTCCATAATAATAAGATGAATAAAATGTATTTAAACTTATAAACATTCCATCACACCGCGTGCTATTTTGTGGTGAGCTAAACAAATATCTCATTTTAGCAGAAGTTTTTACACTGCCTTCTACTTTTACAATCTTGCTTATATAATTTCTATCTATATTATTATTTTTGTAAAATACGTCCAAGGGGGCAGGAATATAATAGTGTTTATCCTTATCGTTATATAAATATACATTCCCAATGGTTAAATATTTTCTAGGATCATAGATATTATTAAATGAATTTTCTTGTTTACAATTAGTGATATAATCGTTCCTTCTTTTATCATTCAACGAAAGCATTAATGAACAGATAGCTCCATAAAATACAGATGGATATGGCACAAATCTTGTAGATAACCATGTACTTTCACCTTTGTTAAAGTTTTTGCCTCCACCTAAAAACAAGTTATCCTTTGGCTTTATCTGAAGTATTGTCAATTTTTTCACCACCATTTATAATCAATTTTAGTTTTCTAACTATATGAAATACATTAAAATAGTTTTCTAAATCTATAGTATATTTACCTTTACAATTTACCTTAAGGAAACTAATCAAATTGCAATTTAATTCATCTATAGAAGCTTTAATCCTTTCATCTTGCTTTTCATCTACTTTTTTCTTTATCTTTTTCTTAATAGTACTTCTTTTAATCCATCTTTTTTGCTCTGCTTCAAGCATTTCAACAATGAAATCACATGTTACACTATCATCCAAATTTTTTTCAAAATCCATGAATTCCATTTCTAGTTCATTATGAAAAAAAGTAAATTCTCTGCAAAATTTATTTATTAAGTATTCAAATATAAAATAGTTAGAATCTTCATCTTCAAGACAATACTCAATATTCTTCTTATAATATACACTTCTTACCTCATAACCTTCATTCATTATTGAAACTACAGCTCCATTTTTAGGAATATCATAAAAATTTTTCTTTTCTTTAAATCTGTCTTTTAATTTCTCAATTTCTTCCTTTGAAGATCTAATCACTTCACCTAATGGTGTTTTATAATGGGTTATAAAAATTCCTTCTGAATAAGTTATATTCTCATATTTGCTCTCAACTATAGCCACACTATCTAAGAACTCATCTCTTATTATTTTTATAAATTCATATATTTCATCCACTGGAAGTAATACAAGCATATCATCACCGCCAGCATAAACTAACAAAATATTATTTAACTCTTCTTGATTTATCTTTTTGCGTATCTTTATAAAAAATTTATTTATGTTACCTGATAATTCTTTTTGATATTCATATAGACTAACAGTATCGTCTTCCTTATATTCTCCACTCATCCATTTTCCTAAATTATCTATGTCCATTCTATAGATACAAAAATATTTAGTTATATTTTTATTTCGTAACTTCTTAAAAGAATTTTTAAGTTCTCTAAGTAAATTATCAAAATTTTCATCATCAGTATTTATACTATCCCATAATTCAGTATACCTAAAAGAAGCTTCATCTGTAGTATTTAAACTTTTATCATTTTGGGCAACTTCATAAAAGTTCTTAAACGCATTTTCATAACCTGCATAGTCATTGTCGTCTTTAATTTTTCTTAACCAGCTTGAAACTGAGATTTCAGCAGTAGAAGGTATTTTCATTTCTTTATTATATAGACTATATAGCCTTTTAGAATAGCAGACACTGCAAAGCATTTCTTTATTTTCATCAATCTTATCATTCACACATAAATAGTTTATCTTTCTTTTTTTTACTATATCCTTCACTTCATTTAATGGAAGATTATTTTCTAATTTTCTCAAAAGCAAAAACAAACTATTTTCCTCAAAATCTTTATATTTATATATGTATTGAGAACCCTTAGATGAATTTTTTCCCATAAATATAGCATTTCTTTTCCCGCATATAGTACATTTTTTACCCTCTTCACAGCTTACTTTTACTTGTTTATAATTTTTTACTCCGTCAAAATGCCTGTACAACTTTTTATAAATCTCTTCATAATTTTTAATAATATCTTCTGTATTCTGTAATTCATAGTCTACCCAATATATATCCAAAGCATCTCTTATTTGTTTTTTTATTTGTTCTTTTAAATTATCAGTTAAATTGTCAATAACTTTTATGTTGCTTATCATTTTATCAAAATAGTAATCCCTTACTTGTTTTTCTATATTTTCTCCCATAGGTTCGTCACTCTTATATTTAATAATAAAATAATTTGGTACATTATTTTCTTTTAAATCAGATACAGCTACATCAAAGTAGGGTAAAATAAGATCTTCATTATTATCTTTTATTAAAATTGATACTCCTTTTTTAATCAAAGCTGATAATATTGAGCTGCTATTATACAAATCTTCTACCTTTCTAGAATTAATAATAAAATCTTGTACTGAACCAATAGAAAATAAAATCACCCTATTTTTCAAAGTATCATCTCCTTAAACTTGTTGTAATAATCAGTATCATCATAATTTTCACCTGATTTTCTTGAAGTATTATGTAACCTGACAATTATGGGAATAATTCTATCTTTATTACTGCCATAACATGTCACATAAACAGGACAGGCAAACCTCCCGTCTGATGCCTTATAAGTAATATTATTTTTTTCACATTCATCTATAGCCCTTTTTATTTTATTTTCATAAAAATTATTTTCTGATATAACGGCATTTGATATATTTATCTCTTCTAAATAAGGATATTCTAAATTAGGATTAAATTTTTTTCTTGAAATAAGTAATGAATTATTATTTGAAAAATCATAATAACTATCAATTCCTATATTTTCCATTAATCTTTTTATATCACTGTAAATATTTCCTGACGTTGCCCCATGACTTGAGCTATGTTTATCACTTATATAAAAAGCTCCGCAACCCCTTCTGCTTCTCTTTCCAATTCCGCCAAGTATAAAAGACAGTTTTAAAAGACTATCATAGAAGTTTATATTTTTATCAGTAAAATTCTCTTTTGAAAACCTGCGTTCATAAAGTGACATCTTGAATGCTATTTCTTTACCTGATGAAGTACACGGAATAGTTCTCTGTTTTTTTATCTTTTCACCATTTTTATCCATCTTGTTGTCATAATATTTACTAACGACATGGGAATCTTGACCCTCCTTAAATTTCCAGTTACCTTGTAATAATCGAAATTCGATTGGCGATTTAATATTATCTCCATCCCCAAATATTTTCCTTTCATCGTTCCATAACTTTTGAGGATTATCATAATAATTAAACGCTCTCCACCAAAACCTCATGGATGCTTTTACTTCTGTCAATCTAAACTCTATATATTTTTTATTACTTCCACTTGAACAAAGATCAGTAATACTTCTCAAAAAATATTCTTTACTATCAAGATACATGAAACTACCTCTCATTCCGTAAATGTATTTCTTTCCTCTGTATTAATATACAATTCTACAAATATATTGAAAACCCTCTTAAAATTGTTAAAATATTTAAATAATATTACATTATATCTATTAAGTACTAAAAAAACAAACAAATTATGCATATTCATAAGAATAATCATAACTTGTTTGTTTTTTACTATTAAGTTACATTTTATAAGTTTTTATGTAAACAATCACAATAAGGAGGGTTCTTAGTATGCTTGCAAACGCATATATGGGCTGTCCCACTTTTTTCAGCAATAAACTTCAGCTGTTCAAAATCCGTCACAATGTGAGAAGCATTTCAAAATGGTTGATTTGAACTCTTACTGCATGAACATCAATAATAAGTTTCACCTTTTCTTAAGTTCTACTGAAATAGGATGCTTTTGAAATATTATAAACTTATTAATTTTCATATCTTCTCTGTGTTTATTTATCAGCTCATTATATTGATTTTGTATTTGTATAGGCTACAATAAATAGAACAACTTTTTTAAGAATATGATATAATAAATAATTATAGAAAAGGGGAAATTAGTCATGTCTGAAAAAAAGGAAACAAAAAAGAGACATAATTATACAACGGAATTTAAGAATTATAGAACTTTATCATAATGGTAAGATGAAAAGTGTGGTACTATTTCAATAAAAAGTACAAATTAAAATGAGAAATTCCTAAACTATTTCCACGAGTCTGTGATAAAAAGTCTGTAAATTAAATAAAAACACAAGGCTTTCTATGATAAAATAAAAATTATAGGAGGCTTTTTTTATAGCAAGAAAAAAAGATGTTTACAGGGTAAAACCAATGACAGATGGTAAGAGAAATATTATAACTTCTCTTTTAAGCAAGTATAATATCAAATCTGCAGAGTATATTCAGAATTGCATGAAAAAAGTGATCTAACTCACTGAAATATATGACTTTAAGTTAACTTAAAATTCTACAGAGGTTGGAAAAATTCTTATAAGTCAAAAACTTAATAGACATGCCATAAAACCTAATGAATAACCTTCTTAAAATCTTTTCAATGATTTTCATCTTCACAAATAATATAGGAAATTACTATAAAAGATTGGAATTACAAAACCTATGACTATTTTATACAAAGAGATGGCTTGAGACTTTAAATTATGGAGAATTGTTTTGCCAGGTTAAGAACATCATGGGCAGAGCCCAAACCCAGTATTAAGGTATACATCTCATGTTAAGGTTCAACTAGTAGGGTTAGGAGAAATTAAGGTTCTTGATATATTTAAATACATCTCATGTTAAGGTTCAACATAAGTGAGGTAATGGACAATATTGCAGATGAAAATACATTTAAATACATCTCATGTTAAGGTTCAACCCCAACAATTCCATCAGCAGAAATTTTACTTTTCTTCATTTAAATACATCTCATGTTAAGGTTCAACGAAGACGCTAGAGTTAGAAGTGCACATGCACACATATTTAAATACATCTCATGTTAAGGTTCAACCTTTTCCGAAGAATACTCTACCACGTGTTAAACAAGGATTTAAATACATCTCATGTTAAGGTTCAACTCCGCATAACTCATCTATAGCACTTCCTTCCTAAATATTTAAATACATCTCATGTTAAGGTTCAACAATTGAAAAATATAAGAGCTAGAAGGTTGATAGCATATTTAAATACATCTCATGTTAAGGTTCAACTCGAAAGGATGGTTGGCAAACGTTTCTGGAGTTGGCATTTAAATACATCTCATGTTAAGGTTCAACAAATTAGATTTTGACAAAATAAAAAATAATATAACATTTAAATACATCTCATGTTAAGGTTCAACGAATATAAATCGGCAGGTAAAGATCCAATTACAGGATTTAAATACATCTCATGTTAAGGTTCAACTAAATAAAGCTGCTGCCAATCCTATAGTAGAAATAAAATTTAAATACATCTCATGTTAAGGTTCAACAGATGCCATGGCAAGGGGCTTACAATACCTTGGATAATTTAAATACATCTCATGTTAAGGTTCAACATGTTCAGCAAGCCATGTTTTGGCATGCTGTATAGCTATTTAAATACATCTCATGTTAAGGTTCAACATTTCGAGCAGACACAAATTGCATTCACAACAATGCATTTAAATACATCTCATGTTAAGGTTCAACGGAAGCTTGATTGGCGGTGGAATTGTTTCATTCCTATTTAAATACATCTCATGTTAAGGTTCAACCTTCAATGCCTCCATTCTCAAATAATCTTCTTAACAATTTAAATACATCTCATGTTAAGGTTCAACATTTAACCCCCTCAAGCTCTGCTATATATCTTGGATATTTAAATACATCTCATGTTAAGGTTCAACGCTTATATATTGAAGGATGTACAGACTTATATTGAATTTAAATACATCTCATGTTAAGGTTCAACGTAAATGTCAGTAACTAAAGAAAATTATTTTACACCATTTAAATACATCTCATGTTAAGGTTCAACTCCAATTTCTCTTCTAACAGCGTTTATCTTGCTTTATTTAAATACATCTCATGTTAAGGTTCAACGTTTCTTATGCTGAAAATGTTCCTTATTTTATATGATTTAAATACATCTCATGTTAAGGTTCAACTTTAACAACACCATTTGCTATGGAGAAAGCTTTAAGATTTAAATACATCTCATGTTAAGGTTCAACTATGCTGAATATAAATCCCTTTGTACCTTAATATCTATTTAAATACATCTCATGTTAAGGTTCAACGTGCGCAAGAACATTCCGCCATGTGGTGCTACGCAAATTTAAATACATCTCATGTTAAGGTTCAACATGTGGAAAATCCAGATGGTACTACACATACAGAATAATTTAAATACATCTCATGTTAAGGTTCAACCAGTACCTAAGCCTGTAACAGTTCCAGTACCAAAATAATTTAAATACATCTCATGTTAAGGTTCAACATAATTATATTATTTTACGCTTTTAGTGTAAAGATATTTAAATACATCTCATGTTAAGGTTCAACGAACCTGCAGATACATTTAAATTTCCGTTATTGTCATTTAAATACATCTCATGTTAAGGTTCAACCAGTTATGCACCAAACTATTGCATCACCTATGCTATTTAAATACATCTCATGTTAAGGTTCAACTGAATTAGATATTATAATTCAATATACTGTTAAATAATTTAAATACATCTCATGTTAAGGTTCAACAGATTCTCTGCTAAAGCAGAATGAGAAGATTAAGTAATTTAAATACATCTCATGTTAAGGTTCAACTTTAGAACATTATATCCTGGAATGGATATGGAAAAATTTAAATACATCTCATGTTAAGGTTCAACTGGGATATGGCGGCTTTAAGATTGTCAAACATAGATATTTAAATACATCTCATGTTAAGGTTCAACCTGTGTAAAATAGCCATTCCTTATTTTTATTATATACCTTCAATCCGCACAAATAAAGGATTTCTCTGAAATTTTTCCAACCGTTTTTGATTTTTCGTAAATCAGCTAAAAAATCCTTATAAACCACTGAAATGTATAGATTTAAGGCACTTTTAAATTTCTCAGAGGTTGGAAAAATTCTTAGAAGTCAAAAACCTAATAAATAACCTTCTTGAAATCTTTTCAATGATTTTTCATCTTCACAAATAATATAGGCAATCACTATAAAAGGTTGGAATTACAAAGCTTATGACTATTTTATACAAAGAGATGGTTGGAAATTTCAAATTATGGAGAATTATTTTGCCAGGTTAAGAACTCGATGAGTAGATCCCAAACCCAGAATTATGGTGTACATCTCATGTTGGAGTTCAACTGTTTTACAAGATATATTCTGCCTTGGTTTTCAATACTCATCTTCCAAAAATAATTTTCACTATCTTCATTTGATTTTAAATACGGCTCTAAAAAATCCCATACCAATTCTTTATTTTTCTTTATAAATTTGAACCCTGCACAAAAGCTGTCACAGATTCCCCATCCATTGATTTTTGGAATAAACTCTTCCACAAGTTCAAGTCTTTCTTTGGCAATTTTTACGCACCCTATAGCCATAGTATTCAGCTTTCGCTGTTTTTAAATACTCTCTCCAGTCTCCTTTTGCTATTTCTTTTGCAAGTTTTCTGAGATCTGGAATTCTAACTCCCACCATTTTGGAATTGCTGGCTAAAAGTTTGGTGTGAAATTCTTTATATTTTTCATCTTTTAATTCAAATATTCTTTTTCTTACTTTATCTTTCAACAATTTTGTCACATTAGCATAAAAAAGAGCACTTCCTTTGCTAAGAAAAGTACCCCTCTTTTCATATTCTTGAACCAATCTATATAAGCTATTATCAACATTTCTTAAATTTCGATTTCACTCCTTGCTTGACCACATCAAAAAAACTTAATGATTGAACCATATGATTTGGCTCAACATACCTTCGAACAGCACGAAGTACTTTTTTTGCCTCTTTAGAAGCAAAAGTATAAGTACCATTTTTCTTCGTTTTGATAGCATATCGTGGAATCCACTTTCCTTTTAGTATTACAGAGGCAATAACATAGTCAACCTCTTCCCAAGGAATTTGGATATATTTTCGAGAGTCACGAGAACTATAAAATTCAAACCCTTTGTCACCGATCATGATTTTTCCATAGTATGTAAATCCCGCAAAGGCTGTTGCGTCCATTACTAGATCTACCTTTGTATTGAGCGATTGAACCATACGATCTACCTCTTTTCTTTCATATGACTTATACACACATTTGTACGATGACTACCATCCTAGATAACGATTTCTAAGCTTATTTCTATTATATATTTTTCATTGGTTTCTATCAAGTAGATGATGCTTTCAGTTTTAAGATGTACTGAAACTTTTATTTAAATTGCTGATAAGCTGCATATTGGTATATACAACATATCAACTATATGTTATACTAAATGTACACTAAGGATTTGAATATCCAATTATTATACAGGGAGGTCATGGTTTGAAAAAAATTTCAAAAGATAGTCCAGTGCCTATTTACTACCAAATTAAAGAAATCCTTTTAGAAATGATTGAAAATGAAGAATTAAAACAAGGAGATACAATACCTACAGAAAGGGAACTATGTGAAATTCAAGGAGTTAGTAGAATGACTGTAAATAAAGCCATTCTTGAATTAGTAAATCTAGGAGTATTATACAGGGAACAAGGGAAAGGTACTTTTGTAGCAAAATCAAAAGAAAATCATCAATTAAAATACCTGAAGAGCTTTACAGAGGAAATGAGTGAACGAGGAGTAAATAGTACTGTAAAAATTTTGTCCTTTGAAATTAAAGAAGCCACAAAGCAAGTAAAAAACTTGCTTAGCTTAACTGATAAAGACAACAAAGTCATTGAAATAAAAAGGCTTCGAATAAGTGAAAATGAACCCGTAGCAATTGAAACTGCGTTTATTCCTCATAGTCTCTGTCCCGATATGACTAGAAAAATGATAGATGGAAAATCATTATATAATGTATTTAGGGATATATATAAATATTATCCTAGTAAGGCTAAACAAAGCATAGAGCCTATACTGCTTAATGACTATGAGAAAAAGCTTTTAAATGAGCCAAGCACTTCCTTGGCCTTATTATTTAAAAGAAATACGTACACAAAAGAAGGCATTCATATTGAATACACTAATGCAATCTATAGAAGTGATAAATATAAATATGAAGTTATATTAGAGTAAATAAATATGGCTGTAATAGTATAGTTTCTCTTTCTATAACAGATATTGTATATACAACTATATATATATACTTTTAGGATAAATATATTTGTAGTAAAGGTGATGTATTGTATATGTGTAAAGAAAACAACATAGCAAACTTAGATAACTTAAGCACATTAGAAATTATAAATAAAATAAACGAGGAAGATAAAAAAATTGCTTATTTTGTAGAACGAGAGTTAGATCAAATATCAAAAGCAGTAGATTTAATTGTAGAAGGTTTCAAAGGCGGTGGAAGACTTATATATGTAGGGAGTGGAACTAGTGGCAAACTTGCAGTTATAGATGCTTCTGAATGTCCGCCAACATTTGGGGTTGATGATTCTATGGTGCAGGGCATTATTTCTGGTGGTAAAGATGCATTAAGCGGATGGCTTGAAGATACTGAAGATGATGAAGAACTGGCACTTAAGGATTTGAAGGCCATAGACATAAACAAAAATGATGTTTTAGTAGGAATAACTGCTAGTGGAAATACTCCATATGTGATAAGTGCCCTGGAATATGGTAGAGAAATTCAGTGTAAAACTATCGGAATAATGTGCTCTACCAGTGGAAAAATTAAAGATATTTGTGATTTAACCATTTCAGTAGATGTTGGGCCTGAAATTATAATTGGCTCCACAAGAATGAAGGCAGGAACAGCACAAAAAATGATTTTAAATATACTTAGCACGACATCTATGGTAAAACTCGGAAAAACATATTTGAATTTAATGGTCAATGTAAAACCAATAAACAAAAAGCTTCAAGCTAGAGTAAAAGAAATAGTTTATTTAGCTACAGGAGCTAATAAAAATAAAATTAATGAAATACTAAATAACTGCAATTATGACACTAAAGTAGCTATAGTTGCTATAAAAACCGGCTTAAGTATAAACGAAGCAAAATCTATGCTAGAAAAACATCATGGGATAATAGCTAAAGTTTTACAGAATTACAAGGAGGCATTACAATGAGAGCCATAATAAACGGGAAAATAATCTTGCCTAATAGTGTTCTTACAAATAAAATATTAGTTTTTGATAATAAAATCATAGATATACTTGATGAAAAAGATTTTAAATGTAAAAAATATTTAGATGCAGAAATAATCGATGCAAAAAGAAATTATGTATCTCCTGGATTTATAGATATTCACATTCATGGATCTGGCGGCTATGACACAATGGATGCAAGCACTGAAGCTCTAAAAGGTATTAGCGAAGTTATAGCAAAAAATGGAGTTACAGCATTTCTTCCAACTACTATGACTATGGATAAAAAGAAAATATATAAGGCATTAGAAGCTATAAGACATTGCATGACATTAAGATTAAATGGGGCTAAAATTTTAGGTGCTCACTTAGAAGGTCCTTTTATAAATGAAAAATATAAGGGAGCACAAAAAGACGATTATATAGCTCTGCCACAATATAAATTTATTGAAAATTACAAAGATGTTATAAAAATAATAACACTTGCAATAGAAAAAGATGCAAATTTTGAATTTATCAAGCAAGTAAAAGAAAATACAAATATTATTTTGTCTATTGGACATTCTGATGCATCCTATGAAGAAGCCATGAAAGCTATAAATCTTGGAGTAGATAACGCCACTCATATGTTTAATGCCATGACTGGTCTCAATCATAGAAATCCTGGTATTGTTGGAGCTATTTTTAATAGTAATGCTTACGCTGAAATAATCGCCGATACAATTCATATTCATCCAGCAATATTTAAGATAGTTAAAAATATAAAAGGAACAGATAAAATAATTTTAATAACAGACTCAATGAGAGCAGGATGTTTAAATGACGGTATTTCAGAACTAGGAGGACAAAAGGTCATTGTTAAAGATAATTCTGCAAGACTTGAAGATGGAACACTTGCAGGAAGTGTACTCAGATTAAATATTGCAGTTAAAAATTTTATGGGGCATGCTGGTATACCTATATATGAAGCAGTTAAGATGGCTTCCTTAAATCCAGCTAAAAATCTTAAAATTGATAAAAAAACTGGAAGTATTGAAATTGGAAAAAGTGCTGACATTATAATATTTAACAAAGATTTTTGTATAATGGAAACTATTATTAATGGAGAAACAATATATAAAAAATAAATGTGATAGGGATGATTTTTTTGGAGCTAATGGTTGTAAAAAATTATGAAGATATTGGTAAAAAAGCAGCAGAAATTTTAGAAAAGCAAGTAATGTCAAAGCCAAATAGTGTTTTAGGACTAGCTACAGGAGCAACTCCTCTAGGTATGTATAAGGAATTAATAAAAAAATACAAAGAAAATAATATTGATTTTTCAAAAGTAAAAACTTTTAATTTAGATGAATATTACGGAATTCAACAGGGCAATAGTCAAAGTTATTATTTTTATATGATAAATAATTTTTTCAAATTCATAAATATAAATATTGATAATATAAGTATACCAGATGGTACAGCTGCCGATGTTAAACAAGAGTGTATAAATTATGATAAGAAAATAAAAGAAGCAGGTGGAATAGACATACAAATCTTAGGAATAGGCGTGAATGGACATATAGGGTTTAATGAACCTAATGATAGTTTTGAAGCCTATACTCACCTTGTAAATCTCGATAAAAAAACCATAGAATCAAATTCAAGGTATTTTAATTCAGTAGGTGAAGTTCCAGTGAAAGCTATAAGCATGGGAATAAAAACTATATTACAATCGAGAAAAATTATCTTGTTAGCTTCTGGAGAAGAAAAGGCGGAGGCTATATACAATGCTATCAATGGTAAAATTTCTCCAAAACTACCTGCATCGATTTTACAGATGCACAATGATGTAACCATCATCTTAGATAAAAATGCCGCTAAGTTAATATTATAAAAAGTGTAATGTTGATATTTTTATTACTGCCAAACATATATAAGGAGCGTACATAGATTTATGTTTACACCTATGTACGCTCCTTTTTTCTAGCTTTACTTTAACTTTTAAAAAAATATTACATTAAACCAGCTAAGTGGAAAACAATACCAATTACGAACAATCCAAGAATAATTATAATTGGAGATACCTTCTTCTTAAGCAACCACATACAAATAAGTGTTACTGCTAATCCTGCAAGCCCAGGAATTAGTGAATCTAAGTTGTTTTGAAGCGTTGTAATTTTATGATCAGTCAATGATAAACCAGACGCTTGCTGCAATAGAGCTTGTTTAATACCATTTGCTCCATCAGGAAGTTTGCTCCAATCAATGTAAGCACCAGGACTTAATTGAACAGATGATACTGTAGGCGTAAATTTAACAGATACCCATCTATTAACTAATGATCCTAAAATGAACATACCAAGTATGGATGCTCCTTTTGTAATATCTTGTAGTAAATTACCTGATAAATCATCGGTAATACGGGAGCCTGCTTTGTAACCGAACTCTTGCGTATACCACATAAATCCCATACGTATAATGTTCCAAGCAAAGAAATAGATAAACGGTCCAAGTATATTACCACTCATAGCAAGAGAAGCAGCTAATGCTCCTAAAATTGGTTTAACAGTAAACCAGAAAACTGGATCTCCGATACCTGCTAAAGGTCCCATCATACCAATTTTAACACCTTGAATAGTTACGTCATCGATTGGTGCACCGTTTGCACGTTCTTCTTCCAGCGCTAATGTTACACCAATTATTGGCGAAGCTACATATGGATGAGTATTAAAAAACTCCAAGTGACGTTCCAATGCAGCTGCACGTTCTTCCTTAGTCTTATATAATTTTTTGATTGCGGGAATTAATGTAAACGCCCAACCACCATTTTGCATTCTTTCATAGTTCCAAGAACCTTGAAGGAAAAATGAACGCCACCAAACAGAAATACGATCTTTTTTTGTTAATTTTAATTCATTTGACATTTTCGCTCTCTCCCTTCTTAGTATCTATCAATAAGATCACCTAATGGATCACCAGTATTTGAACCACCGCCATTACCTGTACCACCTTGCTTACCAAGTTTTAAGTAGATAAGTGCTAACGCTACACCTATTGTGCCTAGTCCAATAAGTGTTATTTGTGAAACAGTTGCTAATACAAAACCAATTGCGAAGAATGGCCATACTTCTTTCGTAGCCATCATGTTTATTACCATTGCATAACCAACAGCTACAACCATTCCACCACCAATTGCCAAACCATCTGTTAACCAAGTAGGCATAGCACTAAGTAATGAACGAATAGAGCCAGCTCCAACCGCTAAAATCAATGCTGCTGGAATTGCAATACGCACACCTTGCATACAAATAGCAATAATATGCCACATTTCAATTTTTCTAATATCTCCTTTTTTAGCAGCAGCATCCATGAAATGTACAATTGCTGTAGCAATAGTACGACAAATAATTGTTAATAATAACCCTGCAACTGCTAGAGGAACAGCAATAGCAATCGCCGAAGCAACTCCTGCTTCGCCTTGACCTCCAAGAACTAAAATAATTGCAGATGCAACAGATGCTAATGCTGCATCAGGTGCTACGGCAGCACCAATATTTGCCCAACCTAAGGCAATCATTTGAAGGCTACCACCTAATATTAAGCATGGTATTAAATTTCCTGTAACTAAGCCGATTAACGTACACGCAATTACTGGTTGGTGGAAATGGAATTCATCCAAAATACCTTCCATACCAGCTAGAAATGCTACGAAAACGACTAATATCATTTGAATAATATTTAGACTCATGATTATTAATCCCCCATTTCTTTTAAATAGTTAGATTATTTTAATTTATTTAATTCCTCTTGTGCTTTTTTAAGTATTTCCCTCATATTTCCCTTTGAATCATTTGGGACCTTACGAACATCGAAATTAAGTCCAGCTTTATTAAGTTTATTGAAAGTATCAATATCATCTTGATTGAAAGCAAGCACTTTGTTTGGCTGAACCTTACCTATAGAGTGAGCCATAGAACCGACATTGATAGTCTTTAGTGGTACTCCCCCCTCTACTACTCTAAGTACATCCTGTGGATTTTCAAAAAGAAGCATTGCACGTTGTCCACCAAAATGTTGATCATCTTTTGCAAGTTTAATCATATGATCAATTGGTACAACATGAGCTTTAACACCTGGAGGAGCCGCTTGTGTTATCAACTTCTTACGAAGTTCATCTTTAGCTACGCCATCTGACACTACAATAATTCGTGTAGGGTTTACAGTTTTTGTCCAAGCAGTTGCTACTTGCCCATGAAGTAAACGAGAATCAATACGAGCTAAAACATATTCAAATGATCCAGGTGCACCTCCATTAGAGTTTGCAGCAAAAGCTGGAGAAACTTTATCAGTATCTTCTGGTTCTAATTCTTCAGGCTTAACTTTAACTCCTCCCCTAGCTGTTTTTAGAATATTTGCCGCAATCTCATGTGCGGATTCCATTGAAAGACGTGCTCCATAAGCTTCAATCACCATTGGTAGATTCATACCAGCTACAATTGCCCATTTATCTTTGTGTTCTTCAAATAGACTATTTGCTTGATTAAACGGTGTACCGCCCCAAAGATCAACTAAGAATAAGACCTCATCTTGGTTGTCAAGGGATGCAATTGCATCTTTCATTTTTGCTTTAATATCATCAGGGCCTTCACTAGGCATCAACATAACGGATTGCACGTTTTTTTGTTTTCCAAAAATCATTGTACTAGATTGTAAAATGCCTTTAGCAAATTCTCCATGACTAGCAAGAATAATTCCTACCATTTTTATACCTCCTATTGTTTTATTTATTACAGAAAAGTTTATATAAAAGTTCTAAAGAACCTGTAACCAAAAATAATAACTATAATAATATTAATTTTTTTTCCTTAAAATAGACCAATTATTTTAATTCTTTTAGCTTCGACATTAAATCTACTTTTGAATCTGAAGAAACCTTTCTTATTTCTAATTCAACACCTTTTTCATTTAATTTTTTGAAAGCATGAATATCTGTATCATTTACTGATACCACACTAGTTATTTGCCTTTTTCCTTCCTTAAATGACATACCACCAATATTTACACTCTTTATGTCTACTCCGCCGTCAACCATTCTTACGACATCAGTTGGATTTGTAAATAACAGTAATATTTTTTCATCTATATACTTTAGACCATTATAAACTCTTATGGCTTTATCAATTCCTAAAACATTTACTCTAATTCCTGGAGGTGCAACTTGTTCCAAAAGTATCTTTCTAATTGAGTCCTTTTCTACATCATCATTACATATAAGCATTCTTTGACATTTCGTGTATCTTGACCAATTTGTTGTTACTTGACCATGTATTAATCTGTCATCAATTCTTGCCAATACTATATTCATTATGAATCGTCAACCTCCTCACTGCTATTATCTAATATCCCTTTTAATGAATGAACTTATACATATAACTAACTATGTTCATGTTTCCGTTTACAATTCCTAATATCTTCTATTTATTTACAGCAAGTTATATGCCAAATATGTGTATCAAAAAATCTTAAAGCACTGATTCAGTGTAAAATCAGTGCTTTAAAGCAATTTTAATTTATTAAAATCATTTTTATTGATACACTATTTTTGTTTTTTAATACTCTAATATTTCTTTGGCAATGTTTTTGATATACTTTATTGAAACATTTCAGCAATATAGTAAATTTCATCATCATCCAAAACAACATTCAATGAACTTTTGAATATATCAGCAGATTTTTTAATAATTTTGAGTACCTTCTTATCTAACTTTGAGACATCATCCTTATATACTAAACCATCCTTAATTACCATTCTCTCTAATGCGCAGCCTACATGAATCATTAGTCTCATGCGCATTGAATTATCAAAATGTAGATTCATTTCTTTTTCTAATACACTTGAAAATTTTATTAATACATTTATTATCTTAGATGGATTTAGAAATGTTAAAAATTCATTTAAACTATCTTCACATAAATCTTTTACTACTATATTTTGCTCTCTATTTGTTATTAAAATATTATTGTTTTGTATTATATTGATTAAATTATTCTCTCCAGATCCATTAATTAAATCCTCCAATGAAATAAATGGTGATTCTATCTTTGGATCAATAATTCCAACAGAAGCAATAATATAATAACTTTTTTTTATTGATTCTATTCTTTCGTTAAGTTTATTTATACCTACAGATATTATATCTATTTTCTCATCTGTCAAGTTTGCAATAATGTCACTAACTAAATCTTTAAGTTTTTCAGCGGCTCCCTGTCCGCTGCTGCAAATAGTTATTATAGCCTTACGTTCATTAGCCGTAATATAATTTTCTACATATCTACCATACCCTCTAAACTCCTTAAGTGAATCATATATGCTATCTAAATCCATATCAACGATATTCGCCTTTCTAATTGCCTCTAAAACCAAAGGGGTAGATACCATATCTATACTTTTAACACTTATACCAGTTTTTTCTGTAATAATAACATCAAAATTTGCCAGAGATCCCATGTCTACTAAAAGTAATACGCCCTTACCCATATCCATCTCTTTCACTTTTTCTGTTACGTCATCTAATATTTTTTTAGGATTCACTTCAAGCGGCATATCTATAGCTTCTATAGCACCGTCACCTAAAAGCTTTTTAGCAACATTCACCATACTACTTGCTGTACTGCTTCCATGTTCAGCAACTATTAGTGCAACATGTTCATTATTTTGATTATCCTGAATTGAACTAAGTAGTAAAGTCAAATATACTGCCTCCATATCAGGGACCACCATTTTATACTTCTTTTCCACCAATCCTTTAATTTCAACAGAAACATTATATTCATCGGGGTTATCTTTAATAATATCTTCCACATTAGCGTATTTTACATTTCTTTTATTCTCAGCTCTCTTAAAAAATGCACTTAAATGTAGACTAAGAGCATACAAGAATCTTTCATTAAATTTTTTATTCAGCCTTACTTCAACAAGATCTTTTATTTCTTCTGCAAATTCAAGTATATCTTCATTTACTATCTTGAGTATATTTTCTCTATCTTTTACATCATTCTTAAATTTATCATAAAAGCATTTTATATGAACATTTATATCTGTAGTAATGAAGTTTTTAATATACTCATTATCTGCACCTTCATCTTTTAATATTGCAGCCTTATCTTCTATAATCTTATACAAGTTAAATGGAGGCTCATAAGGGTCTTCATCTATAAGTGCTTTATATTCTCCATCAGGCGTAATAACGAGTTGTGAATCAATACATTCTGATATTTTCTCCATTTCCTTTCTTTTGCCACCTAAATGAACTATACCGTCCTTTATATCTGTTGGAAGAGATTTAAAGTCAATTTCAATACACCCCTTCCCATCTATGCTATTTAAAAAACCTTTCGCACATACAAGTTGAATATTGGATTTCATTTGTCCTACATTACCAAATGTAGGACTACCCACCAACGCTTTTACAGCTTCATCTTCAATTTTTATTGGTTTATTTACCCTATGCGCTTCATTAGATAATAAAAATTTGACCATTTCTAACTTATCCTTTATAGGTCTTTCTTCAAAGGTAGGAATTGTTATTATTATAGGTATTCTCCTTACAAATGTTTTCAACAGAGATGATTGTGGATCTTCAGTAGTTGCTCCTATTATGAGAACATTAGACTTTCTCTTTCTTTCAGTTTCTCCTAATTTATTATAAGTTCCTGTATCCATAAAATAAAATATCATTTCTTGACCTTCTGGTGGAAGTCTATGTATCTCATCCAAAAACAGTATTCCTCCATTTGCTTTCTCAACTAAGCCATCTTTTTCATTTTCAGCTCCCGTAAAAGCCCCTTTTACATATCCAAATATTTGTGAAATCAAAAGATGTGAATTGTTATAATAGTCTGCACAATTAAATACTATAAATGGGGCATTACTATTAAACTTTTTTGCATATTTTGCGTAATTATACATCATATTTGCAAATAATGTTTTTCCAACACCCGTCTGTCCAACAATCAATGTATGCAAACCATTCGGAGGATATAATACTGCTGCTTTGGCTTGCTCTATTTGATTTTTAAGACTTGTTTGTGCGCCTATTAAATCACTAAATGGATCATTATCTTTTTCATGTTTACTACTTAATTTGATTAATTCATCTATTTTCTCGAACACTAATGATTCATCTTTTAATTTACATCCAATAATCTTTTCCACAGTATTTTTTTCTAAAAATAATACGGGTCTTCCTTTGATTTTTATTATTTTTTTATCTCTAAGCAGTAAATTTAATTCCATACTGACATTATTTCTGAGTATATTTAATTCTTTTGATATCTCTAATGCACTAAATCCCCTTTTTTCCTTTATAGCATTTAAATCAAGTTTTGCGGTATTATCACGTAAACAATTATATACTTTATCTATACGCTTCAATTTAACCCCCCTTTTCTATATATAATAAGTTATATTATACTATAATACACTTCATGCGACATTATTATCCTGGTACTATGTCAAGAAAAAGTACAACTTAAAAAGAGTAAGTTGAATCTAACTACCAATTCATTACATTTTTAGACATAGATAAAAATCATCCTGCCCTAATAATTTATTTTTTATTTAACCAGCTATTTGATTGGAGTTTTCCAAGTATTTTTTTTGATATATTATTGACATATTATTGACATATTCATATATAAGTACTAAGATTATTATTGATTATTATTGTCAAGTAATAAAGATGTGCTAACAAAAAAGGAAGGCAGGTGAGAACCGTTATAAATTTATTAAAACCTATACATTCTCAAAGATATTAGATTTTTTTAGATTTTAGGTTAACGGTAAACAAATGAAAAACTCCCACAATAATCAACTTAGTAAAAGTTTCTTAAAGTCCTATTTAATATTTTTTATTTTAATAGTATTCTCAATTATTATTATAGCTTCAGTTTCTTTTTTCAGCGCTAAAAATGCCTTAAACAAACTTGGCGAAACTGCTCTTAACAATAGAATACAAATGGGACTTGCTATGATGGATAGTCTGCAAGATCAGGTAGATTCAGGTAAAATAAGCAAGCAAGATGCTCAAGAAATATTCAAGTCAAAAATGTTAGCTCCAAAGAAACAAAATGGAAAAACAAGAGGACTTAATTCTAAATTAGAAATGAATATAAGTGCATATATGTATGCAATCAACAAAGACGGTATAGAAGTTATGCATCCTTTTAAAGAAGGAGAAAATATTTCAAAAGTTACCGATGAAAACGGAAGAAACTTATCAAAATTAATAATTAATGAGGCCCAAAACCATGAAAACGATGGAATAATCAATTTCAAGTGGAAAAATCCAGGAGAAAGCTTTAGTAAAATGAAAATAAATTCTGTTGCTTATTTCAAACCTTGGGGCTGGTATATAAATGTAGGATGCTACAAATCAGATTTTTACAAACCTGTATACGGAATACTGAAATTAATAATAATTATTTCAATAGCATTAATTTTAATTTCATTAGCATTTATAATTATATTAATGAAAAAGAAAATAAAACCTTTAGGGCAGATTGTTGAGTCCATGGAGATGGTATCCAATGGAAACATGCAGGTAAACCTAAATATAAACAGTACTGATGAAATAGGTTATATAGGTGCCACATTCAATAAAATGGCAGTAAATATCAGGAACATACTTATACAAATAAAAGAATTGTCTGAAACATTAAACATCAAAACTACAGCGATAAATTCTTTTACAGATACTACATATGAAAGTTCAAACAATGTAAAAAAAGCTATGGAACAGATTTCTTCCGATATAAATTCATCTACAAAAAATATACAAAACAGTTTTGAAAGCATAAAATTTTTAGCTCAAAATATAAATGAAGTAAGAACAAACAGTATTTCAATGAAAAGTGAATCTACAGCTGCCAGTGATTTAAATTCAAATATCATAAATATACTTACAGATTTAGAAAATAAAAATTCTGAAAGTATCAACTCATCTAAAGACACTAATTTAAAAATAGAAGAGTTATTGGGTAAATCAAATGAAATAGTTCCTATAATAAATGTTATAGAAAATATATCAACCGAAATAAATTTATTGTCTTTAAATGCATCAATAGAAGCTGCAAGAGCTGGAGATGCCGGAAGAGGCTTCGCAATCGTTGCAAACCAGATAAAAAAATTATCAAATGATACTTCTAATTCAGTTAACAAAATACGTGACTTAATTAATGACCTTATATCTGCAATCAATACTTCAGCAGACAGCGTTAAGAACTCCTTAATTGTAGCTCAATCTCAAGTAGAAACAATAACTGAAACAAAAAATACTTTAAACAAAGTTATTTCTTTTATACAAAAAATACCTACAATGATTAATGAAAATGTATCTAAAATAGATAGCATATATAAAAGTTCAGATTTAGTAACCTCCTCTATGAATTCAGTGATATGCACAACTGAGGAAATATCATCATCCTCTGAGGAGATAACCTCATCTAGTTTTGAGGTAAATAATAATATGGAAAATATAAAAGGACTTGTGAATGAGCTAAACCAATTTTCTAACAAACTAAAAAACAGTCTGGATAATTTCACTATATAAACTTGGTAATTAATCACAGCAAAAATGAGGTGACTTTTGAAATAGGAATTGAATCAAGGCAAAAGCACCTGTAAAACTCCATACAGTTATAGACACTCTAAATAAGCACAGTAATACCCAATTTGCTTTAGCTGTACTTGAGGAAATTATTGTGCTTGTAATTATAATAATTTTATGTTTGTATTTCAATATGTACTCACTTTTTGCTGCGGTTATGCTTGCCTACGAGCTACATATAATGCTTCATATAATTCAATCAATAATAATACAGATGTACATTCCTGCCGCTGGCAGTGAAATCATTCTCTCTATTTATTGAACTCTAAATTTATTTAATATACTTATTGAAAAAGTAATTATTTACCTATGTATGTTTAATAGTTGAATAGAATACAGTGCTCAAAATAATAACCCCACCTAATATTTCTCTCGAGTTTGGAATTTCCCCTAATAAAAAAGCAGCAAAAATAATTCCATAAACTGGTTCAAGACTGGATATAATACCTGCCACCTGGGTTCTAATGCTCTTTAATCCATTTATAAATAGTGAATGAGAAATCCCGGTAAACACTGTACCAAGCAGTACAAGTAATACTATATCTTTAGGAGTGAAAGCAGCTTTTTCTATAAATAATGAAGGTATTAATAAAACAGCCGCTACAGCTTGTTCATAAAAGGCAATTAACAAACTTGAATATTCTTTTACATATTTTCTATTCATCATTGAAAGTACAGCATAAGCAAATCCAGATACTATCCCACAAAGAACTCCCTGCGTTAAGTTATTTCCAAGTTCAAACCTTGGAACAATAAAAATGACTCCCGAAAATGTACTAATGGCAATAATTACATCCTTTAATTTAATTTTTTCCTTGAAAAAATATGGCTCAAGAAATGTAGTAAAAACAGGAAATGTCGAGAATGTAAGCACTCCTATTGCTACTGTAGAAATTTGTATGGCCTTAAAAAAGGTAGTCCAGTGGACTGCTAAAATAAGTCCCATTATTAATAGATAAAAATAATGACTTTTATTTTTTAGTCTTATATTTCTTTTCAAACAAAACATGATTACAAATAAAAATATACTTGAAAAAAAAACTCTTCCAAAAACAATTATTGTTGATGGTAATAATAATAATTTTCCAAACAAACCTGACAAACCAAACAAAAGAACAGCGAAATGAATTTGCATTAAATTTTTGTTTTCTGCATTCATATAGTTATCATCCTTACAAATTAAAAAGCTGCCACACTAGATATAATTTATTTATCTAAGGCATTTTTCAAATCTTTAATATATAATGCCTGCTGTTTTTTCAAATACAATTTGACAAATGGTTTCAACAAAATCTTTTTAGCAGTCACATTTTCTGTAAAATCAATAAAGGTTTCACCATCATGAAATAAAAATATTCCAATCCAATTACCATGCATATTGTCATTATCCATATCAAATTCATATCTCTCCATAGGTTTAAACACTGTAATTGTAAAAGTGGTTGCATAACCATCTTTAGTATATTCTATAAACTTTTTTCCTTCTTCTAATACCTTTATCCTGTCTAGGTCACTTCTCCAAGAGTAATTATCAAGTGACGTTACAAGATTCCATACTTTATCTAAACTACATATAAATTTCATTTTTATATTCGCTATTGCCATACCATACCTCCTCTATACACAATTAGTTATTACTGATTGTTTATCAATTTTATCTTATATTATTTTTTCACTGTTGTCTCTATCAAAAATTTCTCTGTGTATTTCCTGAAGTTCTTTTAAAACTCATTTTCTACAATATCAAATTTTCAGTGTTTTTATCATTTGTTCCAAGGGTTTCTTCCTCAAAACAACTGTCATTCATAAGCTTTATTATCGTTACAAAGTCGCCGCTTTCCACTATTTTATTCAATTCACCTTTTAATTTTATCATTTTTGAAGGAGTTATGGCTCCCCTGAAAACAGAATTCTGGTGGTGATGAAAATATTTCTTGCAGACTTTAAATACCTTGTTTACTCTTTTTTCATTTACGTCATAAAATAAAAACGCATAATTAAAGTTAAAATTTCTTCCCACAGCCAAATACCACCTTACATCATATCTTTTAAACTAAACGGTTTAAATTCCTCACCCTCTACCAGGTATTTTATGAGCTTATACCCATCAAGCCTAATAGCTGTCTTATAACTCACCTTTCTCTTGAGCTTTTTATGATCAAAAACACTTTCAAATCTCTGTTCAATAGCCTGTACAAATATTTTTTTACCTTCCTCATTTAAAAGACAGTAATTGTATTTCTTGTCAAAATGTTTGCTCACCTGAATCTGTTTTGTATTAACTAAGTCAAATATGGTCTTAAAAACTATTGCAGGTTTAAATACTTCAGATAAATCAAGACTCAAAGAAAATCTGCCCTCAGACGGCTCATGCAGATAGCTTATAGTTTGATTTAAATGAGTGTTATAGATTTGAGCCACTGTTTTTGAGTACAGTATTGAATTACCAAAAGATATAAGTGCATTTATAGGATTATCCGGCGGTCTTTTGACTCTTTTATTAAGTACAAAGTCTTCTGGAAGTATGTACTTAAAACAATCATAAAACCTCTGCCATATTTCACCCTCGACTCTAAGTATCTGTTTTATCTCTAAACTACTATCCTCCATATATTCCGGCATTTTTTCTCTTATCCAAATAAGTGCAGGCTCTACTTCCTTTTTATCATGCCTGTAATAATGATATAAAAGCTGATATATGTTTTCACCTATTCCTCTTACAAATGCTTTTGCTATGTAATTTCTATTCTTTAAAAAGGTTTCAACCTGTTTTATCGTCGCCTTCCCACTTACAAGATTTTCCTTAGGATAAAAAGTTCCACTGTAATATCCATAGTAATTAAAAAAGTGAATAACTATACCCGCCTTGGCCGCAAAATCAAGAAACTTTGTATTTATGGATATTTCATTCATGCAATACAACTCCCGTATAGATTCTACTGGCAGATAAGCATTCCCCTTGTCAGTTTTAAAAACTATGGAATTGTCTTTCCTCTTAAGTTCTCCCATACTCATAAGATATTTTGTACCGCTTGCCATGTTTTTCACCACCTAAAATATATTTCATATGTAACAATACTCATAGTAAGCACATTTCCTGCAGCCCTTGACTTTTCCGATTTTAGGAGGTGTTTCCTCTTTAAGAAGCTTTTCCATTTCAACTTCTAAATCCTTTAATCTATTTTCATCTTCTTCTGTAAGGGTTACATATATTATCTTTTTATCCTGTTTATTTTTTTCTTGAAATTCTAGCTTTCCTTCTCTTATTATGCCTTTACTTTTTAATATGCTTAAATAAAATAGGACCTGCCACTTTGAAGCCTCTACATCTGCATCAGACTTTTTTACCTCAACTAGATAATCTTTAGTAAGCTTATCTATCTTCACATTATCTATAGCTATTTCTGCATTGTCTTTGCCTTCCGCCTTTAATTCGTGAATTGCCTTTCCTATCTTTACATCTTCACTTATATATTCCATGTTTATTCTACTTGCATGCAGCCAGAACTGCCTTTTGCAGTGAAAATAGTAATTTATAAGTGTACCGTTTATTTTCATAACTCCTCCATAGTCACAACATTATATTTACCGCATCAACCTTTTCTCCTGTAAATATATCCTTGTTAAACCTTCCATTTTTTATATACTTTTCTCCGTCTAAAATGTAATATACATCTCCAAGAAGTTCGTTGTACTGATCTGGCATTTTCTTTACTCTGTATATAAAATAATTCAGAGAAGGGTTAATTTCAGATAATTTCACTTTTTTTTCAGCATAATCAATGGAATTGTCCATTAAAACTTTTTTATAACTTGACCACACATCAACTCCAGATATAAATTTATTTTTTTCAATTTCTATATTCCTGGAGATAAATACTGTATATTCCTTTTGATCATCATCTATAAGCCTCATATGTTTTTCCAACTCTTTAAACTTCAAAGAATATAATAATGAAATAAAATGAGCATATCCTCTATCATTACATTGCTTTTTATTCTCATTTATTTTATCTACTATCTTCTCATAATATTTTTCAAAATCCTTATTTAAAAGAATATCTTTAATATCAGAGTTTATCAACGTAAACTCCTTTTCTCTTCTGACATCGCCTCTGTATATATTTGTACAATTATCAATTTTGAAAAATTTTACTCTTCCTTTTTTTAAGCATGACCTGTTTACTCTTCCCATAAACTGTTCTTCTGCATCCAGTATGGATATATTTTTATAACCAATGTCCATGTCTATGTCAATTCCAGCCTCTATTATCTGAGTTGCTATGAGTATGAGTTTTGTATTCTTCTCCTTTGCCATAGCTACAATCTTCTTCCTGTCAATTTTGTTGTCATCAGAGGTCATAATTACAATCTTATGACCATACTCATTGAAAAATTTTTCACTCATATAATCATAAAATTCATCTGTTCTTTTCCTAGATATGAATTCAACAAGTATTTTATGATTTTCCCTGCTTTCAAGCTCAATATCTTCCATCAGTCCTTCAAACTGATCTTTAATTTCACCTTCTAGATCCAGCATTTCAAATTTTACTCTATCTTTAAAATATGGATTTTCAAAATAATGCCGTCTGTCCTTTATCAAATATACAAAATTTTCGCTCTCATAATCTACAAGCTTATTTAATCTTGGAAGTGTAGCTGACATTACTACAACCTTTATATTCAAAAGTTCAGAATATGCCTCGAGAAAATTTATTATTTCTTTCCATATATCATTTTTATAGCTTTGTATTTCATCTAGTATTATTACTGAATTGCACATATTTACAAGCGGAAAGCTTTCCTCTCTGCTTGTTCCAAACAGAGAATTAAACAGACTTACATGTGTGGTTATAACAAAAGGATAGTTTATAAATATTCTATTTAAAAGAGACTTTTCATAATCTTCATCATTACTCTTTATAGGCGTCAGTGAATTTATAACAGATATACTTTTAATTATCTCACTGTCATCTTTAAATATATTCATAAATTCAGCTTCTGTCTGTTCAACCAAGGTGTTAAAAGGAAATACGTAAAATAGTTTGTTTATTTTATCATCTGAATTGAGTATAAGCCTTGCAAGATTAATTGACGTTAAAGTTTTTCCCGCTCCAGTTGGTGCTTCAAGATAATACATATTCTTATCTCTATTTTTCAAATAAATTTTTTCAGCCTCAAGTGTTATTTCAGATCTAAGCTGATTTATACTCGTATACCCATCATCCTTTATCGGAGACTTTTCATATTCTCTTACGCTTTGCATAATTGAGTATTTATCTATATCTTCACTGAACTTCTTTTTTAAATTATCATCTACAAGTCCCAAATCATCTACTTTTTCACCATGCATAAATTCTGATGTGGCATAATAATCCGCTGCTGTTAAAACTGAAAACACAAGTTTTACGTAAATATATATACAAAAACTTAACTTTTCATCTTCCTTTAGGTAATTTTCCATATATTTTCTAGAATTTTCAAATGAATTACAAATATACACTCTTCCTAAAGCATCCATATTGAGATCAGGATAGTACTTTTTTTTACTATATATTTCAAGAGAATTGCTTAATAACAATCCATAATTTTCTATATCAATTAAAGCACCATGATGTTTCGATATTACATACGAGTTTAAGTACATAAAATACTTTAGATAAAATCTGTCGTATCTCTTCTTAAGTTTGTCTATCCTTTTAGCAAAATAACTTACATATATATATGCACCAATAGCTGAATGTATTTTATCAGACCCTCCATCCTTATACATCTCATTTTTCATATTATTCCATTGAAAACCCGGATTTATTTTTCCCATGTCATGCATATAAACAGTATTTGCAAGCATTTCTTTCCAAAGATTTATGACTTCCTCACTTCTACCTTTTAATAAATCTTTTTGAAGCTTAAAAAACACATCTCCTAGATTTTTCTGCCTGCATATAAATTTAAAATATTTATACGTCAAATTTATATGACAATTAAGTTTTTCTCTTCTGCTCCCATCATTCCTATCTCTATGGGCATACATTTGATCCAGATTATTTATGAAACTTTCTGTTTTAAACAAGTGAATATCATCAAAATACATAAAAGCCTCCTAAAAAAAATAGATATTTTTCCCAAATTCCTCATCTCTATATATAAATTCATTTTCATCCAAAGAATCTACATACATATTGGTTTCCGTAAAGTCAGCAAATTGATACTGATTAAGTTCCTCATCCATACCAACTGGCAGATATTCTGTATATTTCCATGCAGTATCTTCCCCGTTCTCATCTGCATACTTATCCACCTTAAAATATTGAGTTTTAAACATACTGTCTATTATCTCAAAATCATCTGTTTTTGACACCTCAAGCCTGCATACATCCGTTATATCTGCAAAATGATCGTTTGTACCAAGGTATGGTAAAAATTTTGCTTTATTTTTCATAAGCATATCTGCAAACTTGGCTGTAACACTGTCTATTTTTACATATATAAGCCATTTAGGGTTTTCAAGCCACTGCTGTTTTACTATAAGATTTCCCCCAGCTTCTTTGCTTGCATATCCTACAGAATTATTAAAGGCCTGAACTTTCTTTGTTATATATCCATGCCTGTTAAGAGTTACTACTGCTACCTTAGAAGACTTTAGCCTGTCATAAAATTCGGGATATATATTTTTCTCAAAGTCCCTGCTCTGCGCATTATACCCTGTAAGTCCAATAACGCTTCCCATTATCCCAAGGAGAGCAATCTTGTGTATGCTTCCATATGTAAAATAGTAATACGTATTTACATCAGGTTTTTTAAAAAACGCAGTTCTGCCAGAAAGCTTAAACCTTAAAACCTCCATCTTCTAAACCTCTTTTCGTGTGAATATATTAAAATACTTAGCTCCTTCAGGTTTATTTTTAAGTTCCAATTTATAATCATTGTAATAAATTTCTATACCTTTAATATCATCTTTTAACTTGCCTAGTATTTCACTTAAATTCAATTTTAATATATCTTTGTCTTTACCTTTCTCAAATTCCATAAATTGAGTTAAGTTTGGAAGGTATGTGCTTTCATCCGTTTCTATAAATAGTGCAAATTCATTTTCACATCCTGCTTTTGCATTTGTATTTAATGCCGTCGCACCAATTAGTGCCCCATTTTTAAATTTTTTATAATCTTCCTCTGTGTAGCCCTCTGTAACATCCATATCTACATAATCCCTATAAGAAGTTGGGTTTACATAGAAAGGATACAAATAATGTGCCTCATCGCTTACAATCTTCGTTCCAAGTGTACTTTGATTTGCTTCTTCTGCTTCCTTTCCTTCTTTTGCTTTCTTATCACTTCTAAATGGAGACAAGATCTGCTGTTCCTCTGAATTTGAATTCTTATAAACATTGAAGCCCTGACCTATTTGGACAGCTCCTGTAATTGATATATTATTTCCCTCTTCTGCAAAGGTAGCTCCAAAAGACTTTACGTCAACTGTAGAAAACAAATTTTCAAGAATGTTTGTACTTTCATCTTTTTTAGTAAGTTTAGTATCAAAAACTTGATTGTATCTCTCTTCAAGGGATCTTGGCCTTATTTTACCTTTTTCTGTCTTGAATGATTTTATATAAAGTATTTTTTCTCCATTGTCCTGCCAATACTTTTTTATGCTGTATTTAAGTGCCTTGTCACTTCCGAATATGTTTCCATTACTTATTGTCTTTGGATATCCTCCAAAATCCGCATTCCAATTTGCCATAATTGATTTTATTCCAATAACACCATATACTCTATTCATCTAATTTTCCTCCTCTTTTTTATATATTAGACTGGGACTTAAAAATCCTGCAATTATACTGTCTTGATTTACATGATTATCTGGCACATAAGCCAAAATCATACAATATAAATTATTGAATTTAAGATGTGGTCTTATTGTGTAATTGTACTTTATAAACAACTTTCTAAGCCTGTCTTTAATAACTTTGTCATTTTCTGAATTTAAAAATGTATTTATGAAAGAACAACTTTTATTTGCTGACTTGTTCAAGCTGTAAAAATATTTGAGAAGCTGTCCTATACAAAAGTAGTATTCTCCATCATTTTCTATCTTTACTTTATCACCATTATCATCTTTTATATTTATCTTTTCATCTACACTTTTTCTGGCATCCTGAACAATTGAATTCATATTCCTTTTTCCCCCTTCATTAAAGTAGCTGATAAGCGCATGCCTTAAATTAAACTGATTTACTGCTTTATTCATATTTCCCTGAAGTATGGAATTTTTGAGAAGATAAAGACTCATACTGTTCCAAAATGCTCTTACAAGAGAATCTTCTCCCTTAAAAAACCATGTATAAAAACCCTGTCTGTATTTTAAAAGGCATTCCTTAACTTTGGAATCATTTAAATTTATGTCACCAGGTTCCGTAAAAAAATTAGTTTCAAGATATTTATTAAAAAACACTTGACTCACATTCTTTTTTACCTCTCTAAGGTAGATCATATTTTCACCAATTAGCTCAAATTTTTTACCTATGCCCTCATTTAGTATTGGATTTATTTCTATATTCCTTTTAAGTTTGTATCTATATCCAGTTACAGAATCATAATCTATTATCTCAACTTCTTTGCCCTTTTTCACCCTTAGAATATGTCCATTAAAATCGGAATCTCTATTCTCATCTGCTTTTAATGGCTGCATATTTTTATCTACATATATACAGTTTTTAGCCTCTGCTGAGCAATTCATCAGATAATCGAATAGCTTCTTTTCCCGTGAAATAGTTTTAGAATCTACAAGAACAGATAACTTGCTCTTTCTGGTCTTATTTTCAAGATATGGCTTTTTTGAATTCAGTCCCATATTAAAATCAGGAAGCCCATACACATTTTCTCCAATTTTAACATTGTAATCTGCACTATTATATATGTTTGGGATTATATATCTCTGACTTTCTGCTTCATAATTGTGAATGGTTGTCTGGTAAAATAATTTAAGATATGTTTTGTCTAATTTCTTTAAGCGCGCTGCTATTTTCCATATATTATCCTTTATCCAATTTTGTATTTTATCTGTAAGTTCTCCATCTGGCTCGCCATTTTCTTTCGCAAATTTAGTATAAAGTTCAATATTCTTTTTACCCTTATATTTTTTTTCAGGATTTTTTAAAATATCGTAATATCCTTCTATTATTTTTTTATTTAATTTCCCACTTGATACATCCAAATTTTCTTTTTTAACATAAAAGGCAAATAAATTATTACTGTGTATTACCTTAGCTGGATCTATCGGTTTATTCATGGAAATAAGTCCACTCAGACAGTCCTTTTCTGCAAATTTTCTATAAGCATTCTGGGACTTGTCTGACTTTTTATTCACATCAAATATATCGACAATTTCGCCATTATCCTCCAAAGTAAACTCTACATAACTTCCAGGTGACAGAGTATAGTTATCTACAATTAAAGCATCCTTTTTTTCTTCATATTCATTATTAAATGCCCTGCAAATCTCCTTTATCAAATATCCTCAACTCCACTCTTATTTTATGTACTGATAGTTCATGAAGCCGTAACCCCTTGGACACATATCAGCAACACCTGTTCCAAGCAGCATATATGCAATATTTTGAGCAGTACTATCTGTATCTATACTTAATGTGGCTTTATCTCCAAGAAGTTTTTTATCTTTGAAATCAACAGCGATGGGCTTTTTATTGTCTATTTTAGAATAGTTAAAGAGTTTTAAATTTTTGTCTATGCTTTCTCCCGTAAGAACTTCGTATTTCTTTATGCTGGTTGTTCTTATATACTCAAAGAATTGTTCTTCTGTATATCCATTTCTCCAATATACAATTTTATCACTTCCAGGCATTTTTACTATCACAGGTGTTATGCTGTATATTCTTTCTATTGGTCTTTTAGGTATAATTTTGCTTTCGCATACAAGTACCTTGAGCTTCGAAGTATACTCATTACTCAAAAACTTTAAAAAATGTCCTTTTAATTCATCTCCTATACACCTCAGCTGAAAGTTGTAAACTTCACCTTTTTTATACATCTTGGTTTTTACATCAAGTGGATACAGGCTGTTGAAACAATAATTTTTCATAGTATTTTCTTCATGAAAATTTTCCAAATCCTTATTTCTGTAAAAAGATTTATCCATAAGTCTACTTAAATCCTCAAGGGTTTCTCTGGCAGTAATATCCTGAAGAGTGAACACTTTTACATTTATTTCAATAATATTCATGATTATTCTCCATTCCTCTGTATTATTATACATAGTAAGAAACCATTTTCCATATATACTATTATTCGACTTTACGAGAAAGAACTCCTGCCATGCTGGCAAGAGTTTTTTTAGTTTATCTTTTCATTTTTATCTTAATGTCTACAGATTTAGGAATTTGTATAGTACATATTATAGAAATTACAATAGCAACTAATATTAAGTATTTTCTCATTATAATTTCTCCTAAGATTGTTTATATAATATATTATGATAAGAGCCACACGTTTGTTAAAATTCAATACTATTAAGTTGAATTTTAATTAGTACTTAGTCACTTGCATCGTGTCTTATACAACATTTGTTATGGTTCAACAATCATTTAGTGTTAAAATTCATTATTACTAAGTATTTAAAAACATCTCATGTTAAGGTTCAACATTTACTCTGCATTTCTTTAACGGTGTTCTCCAGATTTAAAAACATCTCATGTTAAGGTTCAACAGACAACATTTTTAAAATGCCTCAAATGGCTATATAATTTAAAAACATCTCATGTTAAGGTTCAACTTTGTATCCATATTAACTAATGCTTTTTCTATTTCATTTAAAAACATCTCATGTTAAGGTTCAACTTAAAATATCTACGTATTGTTTTAACATTACCATCAATTTAAAAACATCTCATGTTAAGGTTCAACTCTTATAATGAGGTTCATATGAATTATCCCAACAAATTTAAAAACATCTCATGTTAAGGTTCAACACGGAATTACAGTATTTATCAGTGAAGAATATTGTAAATTTAAAAACATCTCATGTTAAGGTTCAACAGTTAAAAGTGTTTAATGGTTATAAATTTAAAACTCAATTTAAAAACATCTCATGTTAAGGTTCAACAAAGTAATACTAATTAGGCTCATATTATATTTTATAATTTAAAAACATCTCATGTTAAGGTTCAACTGATGATTGGAAACAATTTAAAGAAGATTATAAATTATTTAAAAACATCTCATGTTAAGGTTCAACTTAAGCCATCACGCAAGCAAATACTTATATTTGTTATTTAAAAACATCTCATGTTAAGGTTCAACCTTTAATCATCCTTTCTATATTTTATTTTTTAAATTATTTAAAAACATCTCATGTTAAGGTTCAACTGGATTTTATTATACTAATACAATAGAACAAATTAATTTAAAAACATCTCATGTTAAGGTTCAACGCTAAAAGCAAATCTAAGCACTCAACATCATCTATTATTTAAAAACATCTCATGTTAAGGTTCAACTTTTAAAATTAAAGAGCAGCTAAGTATTTTTAACGAATTTAAAAACATCTCATGTTAAGGTTCAACCTTTCGAACTGTCATTCCATTTACTGCCCAGTAGAATTTAAAAACATCTCATGTTAAGGTTCAACGTCAACCTCTGGTATGACTTTTAATCTTTGGAACTCATTTAAAAACATCTCATGTTAAGGTTCAACAGATTAATTGTACGTGGGGGATGTTAAAATTGAATAATTTAAAAACATCTCATGTTAAGGTTCAACGCCAAGATGCAGGTACTTCTCTCAAAACAATGCTTAATTTAAAAACATCTCATGTTAAGGTTCAACTGGATAGAATTTTAGATATGGAGGCGTGTGAATAAAATTTAAAAACATCTCATGTTAAGGTTCAACTTAAAGGAGGAATAAAGTATTGCTATGATTTAGTAAATTTAAAAACATCTCATGTTAAGGTTCAACAGGGTAACTGTAATCTCTGTTGGAAACTTTTTGTTTATTTAAAAACATCTCATGTTAAGGTTCAACCCGAGTAAAATAGCTATTCCTCATTTTTATTATATACTATGAAACCTTATAAATAAAGGATTTACTTAAAATTTTTCCAACCGTTCTTGAATTTTTACAATGTGCATAAAAAAGGTGCCATAAATCATTGTCTCATATAGCTTTAAGGCACTTTCAGAATTCAAAGAGGTTGGAAAGATGCCACCTATAACATTTCTTTTTCTCAGCTATCTCAACGTTTTCCATACCTATATAATTCATTATAAGATAAAATCCGTTCTACTTTGCTAATTTTATGTTTTTAAGTATGGTTTTACCTGATAATGTAGTTTCTCGATTAAATGATATGCCTGCTGAAATATAGTAATTCATTAACCTTACAGCTTCTCTAGCACATTTTATTTGCAGATTATCATCTTTCCACGATCCAATCTTTGCCATCATCTCATCAGTATTTATTCTTATTTCATTCTTATTCTCATTATAATAAATTAATTTGTATATGGAACTCTTTCCAGCACCATTTACACCTGAAAATATAGTATATATCTTCATGTTATCCCCTACTTATAACTTTCATTTGATTTCTTTGAAGAATCATATTTGATATATTTGCATAGAAGTCTTTTTCTTCTGCTGTTTTTGCCTTTTGAAATAATTTCATCACATCACTATATGAATAACTTAAAAAAATATCGTATAAACTTTTTTCTCTATTTTCCATATAATACACCTCCAAATAAATCTAAATTAATATTTGAATAAAATTTATCTTACTTATTTTCCTTTGATTTATTTTTATTTATACATCTCATGTTAAGGTTCAACAAACCTGTGTAAAATAGCCATTCTTTATTTTCATTATATACCCTGAAACCTTATAAATAAAGAGTTTCTTTGAAATTTTTCCAACCGTTTTTCATTTTTCAAAAATAGAATAAAAAAAGTACTCTAAACCACTAAAATATATAGCTTTAGATCACTTTTTAATTTTACGGAGGTTGGAAAAATTCTCAGAAGTCAAAAACTTAATAGACATGCCACAAGACCTGATAAATAACCTTCTTTAAATTTTTTTAATGATTTTTCATATTAATAAAAAATATAGGAGATCACTATAAATCATTGAAATTAGAGCATTCATAGCAATTTTGTACAAAGATATGCTTGGAAACTTAGAGACACAGAAATTTGTTTTCCAATGTACAACAAACTGCCTGTCCTCAAAACAGCTCTTGTCCCAATTTTCAAGATAGCCGAAAATACATTTCATATGTTCCGGGGAAACAGTTTCATCGCTGATTTCGCCAATCACTTTCGCCAGCGATTGCCGTCTTGTATCTAATTCCTCAATCCTGCCGTTTGCGTTTTAAAAAATCACAAATTTTAGCGAATGGCTACACCCTACCAAACAACAGTTTTTTATTCTTGTTTAGCAGTAGTTTATTGTGATTGTATAATTTAGTAATTGTTTCTTTATAGGCTAAATATGTGCAATGACCCTTAATCTCCTATAATTAGCAGTCCAAAAAGTTCCATTCCATAGTTTGGGCTGTACCTTGTCCAACATTTTTTTAAAATTAAATCTTGTTCAACATCTGAAAATCTTTCTAAATTTGTTTCAAAAAACTGTTTTGCCCAATTGCATAAACCTTTCTCGCAATCTTTCAAGGGCGTTGGATGATCATAATCATATATTTTTTCAATAAAAAATCCGTGTTTTTCTAACAGAAAGCCAAATAAATCAACGATTTGGAAATTAAATCTCGAGATAAAAGGGACTTCCTACGTCCTGTAAAACGCTCCCAAACCATTGTTCTATGGTTTTGATATTTCCGCATTCACCAAATTCACAAACAAGTTTTCCAGAGGACTTTAATGACTGCTGTAAATATGGCATTTCTAATACATTCATTACTTTAAAGTCCAATTTTGGATACTCCTACTTCGCTTTTTCAATCATATCCGAAGAACCATCAATGCCTAAAATGTAGTTACAAAGTTTTGCTAACTCCGCAGTTAATACACCTGTTCCACAACCTAGATCTAAAATTTTTTAGGTTTTATCATTAGGAACAAATTCCAGAGGCCCTTTCCCATATTCGACAACAAAGTCGTGCTTATTGTCATATAATTTTGAGTTTCATTTCATTTTTTCCTCCATTTCCGATGTATAAATTAATCTTTTATCCTTTACACATCAATCGACTACGCAATAACTATATACTTGGATAAATAACCATGTTATAAATAACACATTGTTGCTGATAAGGATTGTTATAGGCATGAAAAACATTAGCACGAAAGCAAAGTGCTTGTTTTTCTTTTAAAATAATTTTTGTACTTACTTCTATTTCTAACATCCCTTGTACTACTAAAACGTATTCTTCCACACCATCAAGATGCTTTTTAAACTTATGGTGATATTCCGCATCTAATTCTATGTAGTATATTTCTATATTGAGAGTAGGATCAAAAGAAAAAATTGGGAAAGCTCTCATTCGTACATTATCTTCGATAATAGGCTCTTTGGATTGCGTATCATCTATTTCCAGTTCCTCGAATAAAAAAGATAGAGGAACCTTTAATCCTACTGCTATTTTCCAGAGTGTTGTAATAGTGGGAGATATCGTCTCATTTCTATTTGCCCTAGCATAGGCTTGCTAACATCTGTAAGTTTAGCAACATCTTCAATGGTAAGATTTCTAGTCGCTCGTATTTCTCTTAATCGTTCTCCTATTTTGTAGTATAATGTTTATTGTAAGACATTAAGGGGCACAGCCGTCATGACAAAAAAATACAAATATGCCATAGCTGACAAAATATTTGCTATATTCATCGTAACATTAATGATAGTACTTGTAATTACAATACCAATAGCTCTATTTTGCATGGGAATATTACTAATGTTTAAGAAAAATATTATAATACTGAAAGGTACCGGAAATATCCAATATATATTACTCGCCGCTAAATTTATGTTATTAACAATTATTGTACTATATATATTCTCACTTATTTTCAACTCACTATTTCAAGAAAGCAGCGGTATGAAAAAACATATAACAGGCTTTACACTAATGTATTCAACAATACTCTTATATAAATCACTGTATTCCTATTTTTCAATTAACTCCCTTAATGCAAAATTACTAATAAGAAAAGAAGGCATCTTCTGGGTTTCAATATATTTATTTAGTTTATATGTTTTTAAAGAAGTAACTTTTCGTCTAATAGAAAAACTCTATAAAAAGCTAATACTTAGCAAAAGAAAATAAATGCTATTCAAAAAAATTTGCATACTTAGAAGATATATGGTATGATTTTCACAAAAAGGGAGCATATTTAAATATGCTGAGAGGAAGTATATACTTCGACCTATAACTTGATTCGGATAATGCCGACGTAAGGAAATATTTAATTTATGCTGTTTTATATGCTTTATGAGTATAGATGGAATGTGCCTTACAAGGTATATTCCATTTTTTATATTTAAAAAGCAGTGGGGGAGCGCCCAAAGCTTTAAATAAAACTACAACTAAATAGCGAGGGAACTTGTATTTCAAGGTGAGAGGAAGCTTTTGAGCTTCGACCGACCAATATGATTTGTCATATAGGGAATTGCTATTTGGTTACTCTAAAATTATACCTGCAATAATGATGTTTATTTCCTATGTGATAAATTTAGAAAATAAATATTATTATGGAGGTATTTTATTATGGAAAAAAACTCGAAACTATTAAAAAAACTTATGCTGGCAATGATGGTGGCAATGGGAGTTGTGATTTCACCAATTCTTCGTATAGAAGGAATGTGTCCTATGTCTTCTGTTATAAATATTACATGCGCAGTTTTTCTGGGACCATGGTATGCACTGCTGTGTGCTGTTTGTATTGGAATCATCAGAATGTTTATTATGGGAATTCCGCCTTTAGCTCTGACAGGCGCTGTTTTTGGAGCTTTTTTAGCAGGGCTTCTATATAAGACATCCAAAAACACTTTAATTTTTGCAGTTTTAGGTGAAGTTATAGGAACAGGCATAATAGGTGCTATTGTCTCATCACCCATTATGACATATTTCTGGGGTAAAACAGGACTTTCACTTATGTTTTATATTCCTTTATTCTTTACGGCTACAATTATCGGTGGAACAATTTCCTTTATTTTTTTAGGGGCATTAAGCAAAACTGGAATGCTTATAAAGATTCAAAAAGACCTGGGGGTAAAAATCTATGACAAATCAACAGATACTGATAAACAATCTATTGCAAATAAAACACAATATTAAAATAAAAAAACCTCTTATTCATTATATTACAAATCCAATTTCAATAAATGATTGTGCAAATGTAATACTCTCTATTGGGGCAAAGCCTATCATGGCCGAACACCCTCTGGAAGTTTCTGAAATTACATCCGCATCTGATGCGCTTGGAATTAACCTTGGAAATATAACCGACGTCAGAATGAAATCCATGTTGATTTCAGGCAAAACGGCCTTTAAAGAAAAGATTCCTCAAGTAATTGATCTTGTTGGCGTTGGCTGCAGTAAATTAAGGCTTAATTATGCAAAAGAGTTTATTTCTCAGTGCCATCCAGATGTAATTAAAGGTAATTTATCTGAAATAAAAACAATTTGTGGTGTTCAAAGCAATGCAAAAGGAATAGATGCAGGCGAATATGATAAGCTGACAGATGCCAATATAGAAATCATGAAGAAATTATCTCTTAAAACAAATTCTATTATTGCAGCCACTGGTGCGGTGGATGTAATAACTAACGGCAGCGAAACATGTTTAATAAAAAACGGCTGTGAAATGCTTTCAATGGTAACAGGTACAGGATGTATGGTTACTGCGCTTATAACAAGTTATATTTCTTCATCAGATATATTTTATGGTACTATTTTAGCTGTATCGCTTATAGGAATATGCGGAGAACTTTCTCAGCATGTTACCGGTATAGGAAGCTTTAGAACTGCTCTTATAGACAATTTATTTACAATTTCTGATAATACTATAATAAATGAAATCTATTTAAAAATTCTCTAGTTTCTCTTCCAATATCCTTTGACTTTGTATAATAAATATATGGATTTTGAACACTCATTTTAACCAAATTTTTTTTATCACTTTGTGAAAAACAATTTTCATCTTCCCTTGGATAAGCGGCTGTATAATACTCAGCATATACTCCAGATATGGAATGCGGCATAAGTACATATGGCCCATCAATCTTTGCTTTTTTCAAAGCCGTTCTAGTCTCATCTACAATAGTTTTCTTTCCTCTCCCCACCGAATATACATGAATTTTTTTATTATCAACCTCAATCATCCTGCCTAATGGCTTTACATCATTTCTTTCTCTATACTTTCGCACCTGAGCCACTGTACAGACAACTACAGACAATACCAATAATAAAATAAAGCCCTTTGCTAATATTCTTGATATCTTTTTAAGCATTATTTCCACCTTCCTCATATACCATATTTACATAGTTACTACTTATAAAAATATAAAATAATGTCATTATTCCTAAATATACCCCCAAAGAAATGGTAAATTGAATTTTAAAAGAAAAATTCATTATTTGCTCCAGCATCCTCATCGCAACCATACTATGTAATACAGCTATACTTCCCGGCAAAATAAAAAACATCATAACCTGCATATAGACAGATTTTTTTATTTGATTTCTACTCATACCAAGTTTCTTCAAGATAACATATTGCTCCCTATCCATAAATGCATCCTTTAATATCTTAAAATATATTGTGCTGAACATTGAAAGCATAAATATCACAGACATTACCATACCCAGAAAATAAAATATTTCAGCCGCATAATAATCCCAGGTGTGTTGATTTATATATGTGTATATTTTCACTTTAGCTGCTGACTTTTCAATTTCAGATATTAATTGATTATAATTTTGATTTTCTTCAATTTTGACAAAACTTAAAGTTCTCTCCTTGAAACCTTTTTTTGCCTTTTCATATTCTCTATCTTCTAATACATATACATTTTTGATTCCAAACTTATCTATAATTCCGGTAAAAGGAATGTCATCCTTTTGAGCCTTTATAAAATAATCCTTATTATTTATCTCTATTTCCTTTTCATCAAGATTAAAAGGAGATGATAAAGTTGATGCGCTGGATATAAAAACAACTCCTTTTCCTTTAGGCTCAATATAGTTTGGATATTTATAATGTATAAATTTAAAATTCTTTCTTAAAGTTGAATTGCTTATTATAACCGCTTCACGATTATAGTCTACCTTTTTAGTGTAATTTTTATATGAGACATTTCCCAATATAAATTTATTTTCATTGATTTGATTCTTTAGAATCATCTTTGACATTTTCTGTTTTGAGGCTTTGTCATAGGTTTCATAGCAAAAACTATACGGTGTCTCCTTTACCTCCTGTCTTTTTGCAATTTCCTTAAAAGACAGACTAAGTCCAAGAGCCGTTATTGCTGCTGCACACAATATAGCTGTCATTGCAAGATTTCTATAATTGTCTCTGAGTCTGAAATAAACATTTGAAATACTTAATAATCTGGCTTTTCTGTATATAAATTTTTTATTTTTAATTATTCTATGAAAAACTACAGCCATAAAGCTTTGAAAAAAGAAATACGTACCAATTGAAACGCATAATAGCGCCAAAACAGATGAAAGCATCAAATCTATCTCCCATTTTTTAATCATTACTGCAGCTGCATATCCAAATAAAATAAGTGTTATTCCTAAAACGCCTTTAAAATATTTTAGTCGCTGAGGCCCCTCTTTTAACTTTACAGCATTCATCATATCTATAAGCTTGCTTCTTTTCACTATTCTATATTTTCTGTAAGCTACTGCCGCAAAAATACATGAGAATACCAAAATTACTGTATATATTGAATTTAACGATATCTGGAAAGGTATATCTACATTTAAATGAATTGACTTTGCTAAAAGCATAAAGAATAATTTGGATAATATTATTCCAAATACAAGTCCGCTTAATATTGAAAGTACTCCAATAAACAAGCTTTCTATAATAAATACTTGAGTTATTTTTGATTTTTTAACACCGATCAGCATGTACAATGCAGTCTCTTTCTGCCTATTTAACATAAAAAATTTATCTGCACTAAATATAAAGTACACTACCGTACATATTAAAACAAATCCACACGAAATACTAACTGTAGTTGCAGCTTGAAGTCTTTGACTTATTGATATAAAAGCATAATTATTTTTTATTGATAAAAAGTTATAAAGTGCTGCGGCAGATACAGTTGTAATTAAAAGATATAGTTTATATACCTTTATATTATTTTTAAAAAGCTTATAGGAAAGTCTAAAACAATTCATTTCTTTCTCCCCCCATTATCGCCGTCATATTGATAACCTTTTTAAACATGTCACTTCTTACTCCACTGCTATTTATCTCACCGCTTATAATTCCATCTTTAAGGAATATAACTCTGTTTGCATAGCTTGCAGCTCTTGAATCATGAGTCACCATTACAATTGTAGTATTAGAAGTTTTATTTATATTTGTAAAACAATCTAAAACTTCCGCAGAAGATTTAGAATCCAAAGCTCCTGTTGGTTCATCTGCAAAAATCACCTTTGGAGCAGCAATTACTGCCCTCGATATCGCTGCTCTCTGCTTTTGCCCTCCAGAAAGCTCATACGGATACTTATCAAGGTATTTCTCTATGCCAAGAAGCCTTGTAATATCATGAATTCTTTTAACTATTACCTCAATATTCTCATCATTTAATGTCATAGGCAATGCTATGTTATCTCTTATTGTCATAGTGTCTAATAGATTAAAGTCTTGAAAAATAAAGCCAATTGTCTTTGCCCTAAATCTTGCTAAATCATCTTCTTTTAAAGTGCTTATATCCTTCCCGTCAATTATGACTTTTCCCGAGGTTCCCTTATCTATCGTAGACATGATATTTAGAAAAGTAGTTTTTCCTGACCCTGAAGGACCCATTATACTAATAAACTCCCCTTCATTAATCCCTAGGTCTATTTTTTTTAATACTTCATTTTTATTAGCCAATCTTCCATAATTCTTAGTAAGACCTGATACCTCTATAATTTTTTTCATATATCATCACCTCATGTCTACAGTATAATTTACATTCAACTCATCTTCCATCCATTCAGGTTACAAATCATGCCCTATTGTGACATTGGTGTAACATTAAAGTAATCTGACAATTTATAAAAAGCCAGGATAAATTCAGTGTATTTTCCCTCTTCACTTTTCACCTTTAAATCTATATTTAATTTACTGCACATATTTTTAGCATAATATAACCCTATACCTGTCGATTTGGTTCCCGTTCTTCCATTTCTTCCCGTGAAACCTTTATTAAATATTCTGCTTATATCCTCTTTCGGAATGCCAATGCCATTATCCTTAATGTGTACATAATAAGCCTTTTTGTCTTCTTCACTAAATATATGAACCTTACCATTTTCAGCTGTATATTTACTGCTGTTATTTATAATTTGAGAGAATATATATTGAATCCACTTTTTATCACTTATTATATTAAATTCTTTTATATCCATCGTTATTTCAATATTTTTGCTCATAAAAAATTCTGCATTTTCTCTTATGGCATTTCTAAGTTCATCTTTTATAAATGTCTCCTCGCTTTTTATATCCAGATTATAATTATTTGCCCTAGTAACATATAAAACCTGATTTACACTAAATTCCATTTGTTTTACTTTACGCAATACTTTTTCCATATCATCTTGATTTTCTAATAGAAGATATATAGTAGCAATGTTTATTTTAATATCATGTACCCATTTTGTGATATAATCCTCAAAGTTATTTATACTATTCTTTAAATTTTTCTCAACCTTTAAATATTCTGATTTTTGTGTTTCAAGCATATTTGAAAGTACACTCAAATGAAAGTCTTCTGTCCTTTCGTAAAGTTCATTATTGCCATTTATAACATGATTATATTTACTTCTCTCTTTTATAAATCCACAAATAAAAGTTACTCCCATAGTCAACATAATAAGCACATCCATATACATAATATCTTCAAAACTTTTACCTATACTAGCACTGCTGTACAATACACAATTAATCATCACAAAAGTTATAATGTAACCCGACATCCATATCTTACTGATTTTAATATAATCTATTATCGTGATTTTCATATTATCTCTCCCAATAAAAAGCCAGCTATCTAGCACTTTTATCTAAATAGTCGGCTCAAAATCATAATATTATATATCCAATTCCTTTTTGTGTCACTATCAAATCCTTTACTTCAAACTGCTTAAGCTTATTTCTTAACCTATTGATATTAACAGTTAAAGTATTCTCATTAACATATATATCGTCATCCCAGAGTTTTTTCATAAGTCTGCTTCTAGAAACTCCTTTTCCTTTGTTCTCCATAAGAGTTTTTAAAATCAGCATCTCATTTTTTGTGAGCTCCAATGAATTCCCATTGTATATAAGTGCTGCATTATCTAAATTCAATAATAAATCATCACACCTTAATACTTTTGCTTCCTCACTTTTATACTCATAAGTTCTTCTTATAACAGCTTGGAGCTTTGCAATCAAAACTTCTGGGTCAAAGGGCTTCTGTATAAAATCGTCCCCTCCATTATTGATCGCCATTACTATATCCATATTGCTGTCTCTTGAAGATAGAAATATAATTGGTATTTTGGATATTTGCCTTATCTTCCTGCACCAATAAAATCCATCGCATACTGGAAGATTTATATCAACAAGAACGATATCTGGTTTAAAATCTAAAAAACATTCAACTACTTTTTCAAAATCTTTACATACACCTATTTTGAATTCCCATTTACTTAAAAGATTATTTAATGCTTCGCACATATCTTTATCATCTTCAATTATAAATAGTTTATATTTATTATTCATCCATATTTCCTCATTTATCCTTCCACTATACCTTTGAATACACAATTGATCAGTTTACTCACAAAAGCTTTGTCTGCCACATCCCCTGTTATTAATAATCTGTAAAATAGTGGGCCGAAAATCAAATCTATAACTAATTCTATATCCAAATCTTTTTTTAGCTCTCCTCTTGAAATTCCACGCTCTAAAATAAATCGTGAGTCACATCTTCGTGGTTTAAAATATGTCTTTCGATAAGTTTCCGCTAATTTTTGATCAGATTGACCTTCTGCTATTATCTCATTAATTGCCTTTCCTTCTCTGCTAGTCAAAAATTCCGCCAGATTATTCACCTGAATTATCATATCATCAACAGTTGAACCAGTATCAGGTATTGGAAGTCTCACAACAGTGGCATCAAAAAAAGCGTCTATAACAACTGCTGCTTTATTAGGCCACCATTTATAAATAGTGGCTTTGCTCACCCCTGCTCTTTCAGCAATCTTTTCAATTGTAACAGCTGCGAACCCATTTTCAAGCAGTAAATCATATGCAGAAGAAAGAATAGCCTGCTTAGTTTTTTCGCTGCGTGGACGTCCCAATTTTTTTTCCATTGTAGTTACCTCCATTATATTTAATAAACTATACGTATATTATACTATATGTTTTTTTATTTAAAAGTCAAAAAACTATTTACAAAACTGAACGTTTAGTATATTATATATATTAATAAACTAAACGTTCAGTTTTGTAAACATTATTAAATATTTTGGGAGGAAAAATTAATGAAAGTTGCTGCTTTTAACGGAAGTCCTAATAAAAAAGGTAATACTTATTACGGTATAAATGTAATTATGGAAGAACTAAAAAAACAAGGTATAGAAACAGAAATAATTCATGTTGGAAATAAAGCTATAAGAGGTTGTCTTGCCTGCGGATACTGTGCAAAACATAAAAATGGAAAATGTGTTATTGCTAATGATTCAGTTAATACTTGGATTGAAAAAATGAAAGACGCAGATGGAATAATCTTAGGCTCACCAGTCCACTATTCAGCAATCTCTGGAACAATGAAATCATTTCTAGACAGAGCCTTTCATGTAGCAGACGCAAATAGCAATATGTTAAGACATAAGGTTGGAGCTTCAGTAGTAGCTGTAAGGCGTGCCGGTGGAATTCCAGCCTTCAACCAGTTAAATAATTACATCAGTCACTCTGAAATGCTCATTCCCACTTCAAACTATTGGAACGTTATTAATGGAAGACTGCCAGGTGAGGCAATTCATGATACTGAGGGTATTCAAACAATAAGGACGCTTGGTAAAAATATGGCCTGGCTCATGGGCCTTGTTGAAAATGGCAAAGGTGTTATTAAAAAAACAGATAATAAACTATGAGGAAGTGATTCACAAATGCATAAGACAAATTCATCAACAAACAACCTTGAAACTAAACCTGAATTGACTGATTTTTTAATTTTAATTATGTCCATAGCTTGTGGACTTACTGTAGCAAATTTATATTATATCCAACCTCTCTTGGCTGATATAGCCAAGAGTTTTCACGTAAATCAACTGAGTATAGGCTTTGCTGCAACACTTACACAAATAGGCTACGCAGTTGGAATGATATTCATACTGCCTTTGGGGGACATAAAAGAAAAAAGAAGATTGATAGTAATACTGCTTTTATGCTCAATAATATCTCTTATGAGCATGTTCTTTTCTCCAAATATACATGCTGTTGTAATTTCTTCTTTTGCTGTTGGATTTACTTCCGTTGTTCCCCAGCTTATTCTTCCTTTTGCAGCTGAACTATCAAATCCACAGCAGAGAGGACAAACTATAGGCAAAATAATGAGCGGCCTGCTGATTGGAATACTGCTTTCTCGTACGGTAAGCGGCATTTTAGGAAGTTACTTTGGTTGGAGAATAGTATATCTTATTGCAGCTATAATGATGTTTGCTCTTATGATTGTGCTTAAGAAACTACTGCCTTTATGCAGCCCTGTTTCTAATATCAAATATATAAATTTATTAAAGTCAATGATACATCTAATAAGAACCCAACCAATTTTAAGGGAAGCTTCTGTAAATGGTGCTTTGATGTTTTCAGCCTTTAGTGCCTTTTGGACCGCTCTCATATTTTTACTTGAAAGTTCCCATTACAATATGGGTTCTCAGGCGGCAGGCTTACTTGGACTAGTTGGTATCAGCGGTGCTCTTGCGGCTCCAATAGTTGGAAAGATATCCGATAAAAGAGGTTCAAGATTTACCATAAGTATTTGTATAATCATAGTTATATTTGCCTACTCAATATTCTTTCTATTTGGTTTTAAAATCTGGGGACTTATTTTAGGAATCATACTTTTAGACCTTGGAGTTCAATCATGTAATGTTTGCAATCAGACAATAGTGCATTCCTTAAATGAGAAAACACGCAACAGGCTCAATACCATCTATATGGTCAGTTTCTTTTTAGGCGGCGCACTTGGTTCCTTCTTAGGTTCCTACAGCTATTTACATTTTGGATGGTATGGAGTTTGCACTTTGGGAATTGTTACTCAAATCTCAGCAATTATTCTGCACAAAATTTGATGATCAGCCTTGAATGCTTGGTCACAGAAAACTGGTATGGGTTATTAAACATCCATACCAGTGAATTAAAGTCAAAAATAGCTTTTTTTAAATTTTTAAGGCAATTTCGTTTTCAAATGGAATATAGGAAACTACTATAAAACATTGAAATTAGAGCGTTGATAATAATTTTGTACAAAGATATGGTTGGAACTTTCAAATTTCAGACACTCACTCTGCCAAATCAAGAACATCATGTGCTAAGTCCAAAACCAGCATTATGGTGCGTCTCATATTGAAGTTTATATATGTATAGTATATACTTTATTTGTCTAAGGCAGCTTGAGTGAAATACTCTGCTTAGACTTATCATGAATTTTTTGATATGTCTATATTTTGGTAATGCAGCTTTATGTATAACTTGAGTTTGGAATTATAAAACCTATTGTTAACTTAACCCGTTGTGCTAGAAGATAAATTTTGATAAATAGGATATATAATCCATAGAAATAAGCTAAAACAGCCCTAAGAACTTTATCCTATGCTTTTAAGAAAAATTAGCCAAATACTAGATGCTTAATTTTTGATATATTGGGATTAATATTAAATACTTTATTGATAAAATAACAAAGATTATGAGCTAAAATTTTGTTCGTTATTCTTGTTACTAATCCCCACATGGATTTGGCAAGTACCCTTTGTATATTCAGCTGACCGGATAATTGAGAAAAAGTTGTCTCAATTCTTCGTCTGGCTTTAAATATTGTCTGTCTGAATTCTTTTGAAAATTGATTTGCAGTTTTCTTTCTTTTCATGGCGATAAGATTGATTTTTGTTTCAGATTTTAGTTCTGAAATAAATCTATCTCCAATATATCCTTTATCCCCTATTATAGTTACCGGGGATAAGGATGATGTTAGATCCAATGCTGCTGCCCTATCATCAATATTAGCAGGAGTTAAGATAAAATCAGTTAAATATCCATCGAGTGCTGTAAGGGAATGCAATTTAAATCCATAGTAAGTTTCTTTCTTGGAAACACACCTGCCGTAGGCAGCCTCCGGCTTAAATGCTCTATGGAAATGTGCTCTCCCAAATTCACAAACTGGAATCGGCATACTGTCAATTATCCTGTACTGCTCATAAGTATACCTGAGGAACCATGTTATTTCTTGACGGATTTGCTCCATAACCTTATAAAGTGATTTTCTAGTTCTGTGGAATCTTGTTCTTGTACAAAATTCAGGGAATAAATCTTTTAAATTTCTGGTACAAAAACTGAGCCATGATTTCTCAGAATCAATAGAAAGAAGCTCACCAACCAGTGAAAGAGTAATTATTTCACTGTCGCTCATAATTGCTTTATCAATATTTCTGCGATTTTTAATATGTGCTGGAGTAACTTTGTGGTAAAAGTCATCAATTATTACAAATGTAACAGTAATAAAATCTTTAAGATTATCAATTTCTATAGTATAATCTTTCTTGAACTCTGGCATATATGTTTTCCCCCTATTGTTAAGATTTTTGGTGATTTTTTAATGATAAGGTAACATAATTGCCGGAGTTTTTCTATTTATAAATTATGTTAGTGAATTTAACTAGCACAACAGGTTA
>NZ_JBZAYZ010000006.1:0-158405 GCF_058242705.1 Clostridium pabulibutyricum | reverse complement strand
AGGAGGAAATTTATGAGCGTTTACGAAGAAATAGGTTTGAAGAGAGTAATAAATGCATCTGGAAGGATGACGTTTCTGGGTGTATCAACTATAAGCGACGAAACAGCAGAATTTGCAAAGCAGGGCGGACAGAATTATGTAGTAATAGATGATCTGTTTGACAGGGCAGGAGAAATAGTATCACAGTATACTGGAGCCGAAGATTCCTGCGTAACATCCTGTGCATCTGCGGCAATAGTCCTTTCCATAGCTGGAATTATAACAAAAGGAAGGATTGACCTGGTTCAGAGACTTCCTGAAAGCGACGGACTGAAAAACGAGATAATAATTCAAAAAGGACATGCAGTTGACTATGGTGCTCCAATGACAACAATGATAAGACTTGCAGGCGGTGTGCCAAAAGAAGTTGGATATTCAAATCTAGTAGAAAAAGAGCACATTGAAAATGCAATAAATGACAAGACTGCGGCACTTATGTATGTAAAATCACACCACTGCGTTCAGAAGGGAATGGTTTCCCTTGAAGACATGGTTGAAATTGCACACAGACACAACCTTCCTATACTGGTAGATGCAGCTGCGGAGGAAGACCTGAAAAAATACGTTAAAACCGGTGCTGATCTTGTAGTATACAGTGGAGCAAAAGCAATAGAGGCAATAACCTCCGGCTTTGTAACAGGGAAAAAGCAGTACATCTCCTATGCAAAGAAGCAGTACAAGGGAATAGGAAGAGCCATGAAAGTTGGAAAAGAGAGTATAATGGGGCTCTTAAAAGCACTTGAGCTGTATACGAATAAAGATGAAAAGAAACAGGTAGAGAGACAGAAGAGCATTGTAAATTATCTGAAGGATGAAATAAATAAGATAGATGGTTTGGAGTGCAAAATTATAAAAGACGAAGCAGGAAGAGAGATATACAGGGCAGAGGTAAAGGTGGACGAGGCAGCTCTCGGTATGAATGCGGAGCATGTTGCAGAAGAACTGAGCTCTGGAAACCCGATAATATACGGGAGAAACCACAAGGTTAATCTTGGATTCATGAGTTTTGACCCAAGGCCTATGCTTGAGGGAGACAAGGAAATTATAGTGAAGAGATTAAAGGAAATCATAAATAGATAAATAAGGAGAGATTACAATTATGGCAGGAAAAAAGATAAGCTTTTATAAAGACAAAGTTGCAATAAATGTTCTTGCAAAGGATGTAGAAAATGCAGCAGAAGTAGTTGATGCAGCAGATGGACACGTTGCGGTAGGAGTGCTCTCAAAACAGTTTAATTCAGTTGATGAAGGAATTTGCGAGGTAAAAAGATGGCTTGAGAAGATACCTACGGTATCAGTAGGACTTGGAGCAGGAGATCCAAGCCAGTGGGAAAAGGCGGCAAAGATAGCAGCAGCAACGGATGCGGGACATGTAAATGAAGTATTTACAGGAGCACCTGTGGCAAGAGGAATGCTTATGGCAAACAATGCAGAAAATACAATGGTAAATTCTCTTGTAAGCCCTACCGGAACTCCTGGAAAAGTCAAGATTTCAACAGGTCTTTTAAGTTCCAAGGCAGAAGATGCAGTTGTAGATGCAGACACAGCAGTATTGATGCTGAAGGATATGAAAGTAGACTCAATAAAGTTTTTCCCTATGGGAGGATTGAAGAGCATAGAAGAGCTTAAAGCACTTGCAGAGGCATGCGCAAGACATGATCTTCCTATGATAGAGCCGACAGGCGGAATAGATACGGAGAATTTCGAGGAAATATTGAAGACATGCCTAGATGCAGGAGTAAAGAAAGTTATGCTTCATGTATATACTTCGATTATAGACAAGCAAACTGGAAAAACAAGAACTGAGGATGTAAAGAAATTGTACGATATAATGAAAAAGCTTGCTTAAATAAATTAACAAGTAAAGAATATATATAAAAATCAGCAGAATTGCTATTTCAAGCTCTGCTGGTTTTTTTATTTAATACTTGACTCTTGTATTATACCAGAGTATATAGTATTCACTATAATGAATTTAGCTTTTCAGGAAGGTGATACTTTGCAAAATTTTATATATTCCATACCGACAAAAGTGGCGTTCGGAAGAAAAATGATAAATAAACTTCCGGAGTTTATAGGGGAATTTGGAAACAGGGTTTTACTTGTATATGGTGGAGGAAGTATAAAAAAGACGGGGTTATACCAGAATATTGCAGGACTTCTTCAAAAGAACAGTATAGAATATTACGATTTGTCTGGAGTAGAACCCAACCCCCATTTAAGTACAGTTAAGAGGGGAATTGAAATTTGCAGGAAAAATAATATACAGGTGGTTCTTCCAGTTGGTGGAGGAAGCAGTATAGATTGTGCCAAGGCTGTGGCCGCAGGATTTTATTATGAAGGAGATGCCTGGGATCTTGTTCTTGACAGCAGTCTTGTAAAAAAAGTTCTTCCAATTATTACAGTACCTACTTTGGCGGCTACAGGTTCTGAAATGGATTATTTTTCGGTTATTTCAAACGAGAAGACAAATGACAAACTTGAAATAGAAAATGAACTTTTATATCCTAAATATTCTATTCTGGATCCTGAAAATACCTTTTCCGTATCAAAATATCAAACTGCTTGTGGAACTGTAGATATAATGTCACATTTGTTTGAAGTATACTTCAATGGAGTAGAAGGTACATATTTTCAGGAACGTGTAATTGAAGGAATGCTTAAAACCTGTATACACTATGGACCTGTGGCATGCGAAAAACCAGATGACTATGAGGCAAGAGCAAATCTTATGTGGACTGCAAGCTGGGCTATAAATGGGTTTATAGCATGTGGAAAGATTGGGCCATGGCCAGCACATGCAATTGAACATCAATTAAGTGCATATTATGATGTTACTCATGGACACGGCCTTGCAGTTGTTATCCCATCGCTGATGAAATATATACTCAGCGAAAAAACCGCATATATATTTTCAAATTACGGGAAAAATGTATTTAACATAAATCCAGAATTGTCAGATTTTGAAATAGCGGAGAAAGCTATAGAGGAAACCAGAAATCTTTTTAAACACATGGGACTTTCTCTGAGATTGCGCGATATTGGAATCAATTCGAAAGACAAATTTGAGGTCATGGCTCTTAAAGCTTGCAAGTCCAGTATGGACGGATGTATTGTACCTTTACATGAAGATGATGTAATAAAGATTTATGAATCCTGTTTTTGATTTTGAATGGAGAGTGTTTATAATGGATAAAAAAGTTGAATTTTTATATTTAGATGAAGAAAATATGATAGATGCAGGTGTTCTTGATGTAAAACGGTGTGTTGAAGTTGCAGAAGAAGTGAATGTGCTTTTGAGCAAGGGGGATTATTTGATGGGAGGAAGAGACAACAATGAACATGGTATTGAAGTTATATTTCCCAAGAAATCAAAAATAGATGATTTCCCTTTGGCAGATACTAGAGACAGACGATTTATGGCTATGCCGGGATATCTTGGAGGAAGATTTCATATTGCAGGGCAAAAATGGTATGGGTCCAATGGAAGCAACAGCCAAAAAGGATTGCCAAGATCAATTCTAATGATGACATTAAATGATGTTGAAACTGGAAAACCGCTTGCAGTTATGTCTGCCAACCTTTTAAGTGCAGTTAGGACTGGAGCCATGTCGGGAGTCATAGCAAAACATCTTGCAAAGAAGGATTCAAAAATAATTGCATTAATTGGAGCTGGTGTAATAAACAAAGCGTGTATTGTAAGTATTCTGCCGTATTTTAAAGGTATAGAGAAAATAAAAATAAAAGGCAATTCTGAAGTATCAAAAACCGCAGCGAAATTAAGAAAGTATATTTTTGAAAATTACCCGGAAATAAAAAAAGTGGAAATTTGTAAAACCCTGCAGGAAACTGTAGAGAATGCTGATATCATAAGTGAGGCCGTATCTGCAAAACATGGTGAATGGCCGTTGTTTAACGGCAAGTGGCTAAAAAAAGGATGTATACTTATCTCTTCTGGAACAATGGAAATAGACAGGAATTTCTTGTGTAAGAACATGACCAAGGTAGTTGACAATATCCATATGTATGAAAATTATATTAAAACATATGAACACAGGGATGAGAAAACAGGAGAAAGAATATCAACTGGTACACCAGGGATGTTTTTTGTTGGTATGATACAGGATGGAAAAATAGACAAGAAGGATGTATATATTGCTTGGAGACATTATAAGGGGAATTTCAAAAGGAAGAACTTCAGAGGATGAGATGTTTCTCATAAGTTCCGGAGGTATGCCGATTCTTGATATTGCATGGGGATATGAATGTTATAAAAGAGCATTGGAACTTGGATGCGGCACAAAATTGAAATTGTGGAATGAACCACATTTGCTTTAATTTAAGATAACTGCTCATTGATTTGAATATGAGCAGTTAATCTTTAATTTATATTTGATTTACTATAGTGTTTGATTGGTTTTACAGGTATTTGTATTTCAGTTATAAATTCTTCTTCATCTAAAGTTTCATAACAATCTATATGACCGATTTCAATTGGATGAGAAACAATTTCAAGACTATGCTGTTTTGCAAAGGAAAGCATCTTGGGAACATATTTTTTTGTTTGCTTCAAGTTTCCCCTATAAAATAGAGAAAGGTATTTGCCTGAGGGAAGAAAGTAATTGCCGGCATAACTTGAATTCTCTGAATAAAAAAATACGTTTTCTGTTTTATAATAATCCGAGTCGGGGTTGCTGTTTTCAAGATCAAGAGTGTAACAATCGCAGGAACCTATTATAGGAAATTTTTGTTTTGTCCTGTGCATGTATTCTGTGGCTGCATATGTAACCATGCGATCGGGAAGATTGGTTTCACTGATCATTACACAAGACCTCTCGGGAAAGGACAGTATTTTTATTCTATAGAATTCAATGGAATTTTTTAAAATTCCCCTGATCGACGACAATCTTGTATTCAAGCTTTCTTTTGTCTGATATAGATTTACAATTGATTCATTTACAACATTTATTTCATGTTCAAGTAACTCCATTGAGGTGCTTAAGTTTCTGTTTTTTCCAAGTTCTTTTATTTTTTTTGAAGGAAAACGAAGTTCCATAAGTTCTCTGATTATAGCAATTTCCCTGATATCGTCTAGAGTATAGATACGGTAATTGTTTATAGGATCTCTTTTGGGAGATAAAATTCCAACTTTTTCATAGTAACGAAGAGAGTCTAGGCCTATATTGAATAATCTGGATATTTCTCCAATTTTATAATAATTGTCATTAACCATAAAATTAATCGCCCCTTTCACAATAAAATGGTATTATACTATGGGTTTTGGAAAATAACATTGCTGTATAGTTTAACAAGCGAATTTTTAATTTAAAAATATTATAAATATATATTAGTATTTTTATATTTTTAAACCTATTTAATTAACGATTTAATAAATAATATAACATAAAATATTATTTTGTCAATAAGTTTGGCGACATAAAATCATATTTAATAATTATTGACACTGGTATCATACTAGACAATATAATGTAGACGTACAAGAAAATACGGAGGAGATATTTATGGAAAGTGGTAAAATTGATTTTTTATATTTAAGTGAACAGGATATGATTAAAGCCGGCGTACTGGATGCTTCCAAATGTGTGGAAGTAATGGGAGAAGCTATGGCACTGCTTAGCAATGGAGATTATATAATGGGTGGGCCAAATCACAATGCTCATGGGATTATGCTGGAGTTCCCTAAAAAATCGTATATTCCGAATTTTCCATTAAACAATTCAAAAGATAGAAGATTTATTGCCATGCCGGCTTACCTGGGAGGACGCTTTCATATAGCCGGACAAAAGTGGTATGGATCAAATGGAAGAAATATTGAGAGAGGTTTGCCGAGATCTATACTAATGGCTTCACTGAATGATGTGGAAACAGGGGCACCGATAGCATACATGTCTGCAAATTTATTGAGTGCAATGAGAACCGGAGCCATGCCTGGGCTTGCTGCAAAGCTTTTGGCACGACAGGATTCAAGGGTACTTTCAATTGTGGGACCGGGTGCAATAAACAGAGCTTGCACTATGGCAATTATGGCATGTTTTCCTGAAATTGAAACAGTAAAAATAAAGGGAAGTTCACCTGAATCAAAAACCGCAAAAAAGATGCAGACATTTATTGAAAAAAGATATCCAGGCATAAAAAATATTAAAATTTGCTCTACATTGGAAGATGCCATAAGGAATTCAGATATAGTCAGTGAGGCCGCTTCTGTTAAAGAAGGACAGTGGCCGAAATATGAAAGGGAATGGTTTAAAAAAGGAACATTAATTATTTCTGCAAGTACATTTAATATGGATCAGGAAAGTATTGTAGATATAAGGAAAATAGTAGATGACTACAGCATGTATGAAAGTTATTCCGATGAAGATCCAGTTTTATTTGACAAGCATGGAAAAAGAAAACCTACTGGATGCATGGGTGAAGATTTTGTAAATATGGTTAGAGATGGCCTAATAAAGAGAGAAAGTATTACAAATTTGGGAGACATTATTACAGGAAAGGTTCCAGGAAGAATATCCGAAGACGAAATTATACTTGTATCAATAGAGGGGCTTCCTATAGAAGATGTTGCCTGGGGATATGAGTGCTACAAAAGTGCATTGAAAAAAGGACTTGGTACAAAACTGAATCTTTGGGACAAGTCAGCAATGCTTTAGATGATTATATGGAAGGAGATAATTATATGTTTAGAATAGATAAACATCCAATTCTTGGAGAAGACATGAAAAGAAAAAAAATTTCATTTACCTTTGATGAAAGGGAATTGAAAGGATATGAGGGAGAACCTATTGCAGCCGCACTCAGAGCTGAGGGAATCATGGTTCACAGATATACAAAGAAAAGGCATGAGCCAAGAGGCATTTTCTGTGCCATTGGCAGATGTACTGATTGTGTAATGATTGTAAATGGAAAGCCAAATGTTAGAACATGTATTACTCCTCTTGCAGAGGGAATGATTGTACAGACACAGTATGGAGTGGAAACAAAAAAAAGTTGATTTGAGGGGAGTGGTTGATATGCAAAGATACGACTTGATCGTTGTAGGGGCAGGTCCTGCAGGATTGTCTGCAGCTATAGAAGCTTCAAAGAGCGGTATGAAAACAATTGTGTTTGATGAAAATGCAAAGCCGGGAGGACAGCTTTTCAAGCAGATACATAAATTCTTTGGCTCAAAGGAAAACAGGGCAAAAATCCGTGGATTTAAGATAGGTGAGGAACTTCTAAAAAAGGCAGAGGAATATGGTGTTGAAGTAAAATTAAACTCTGTAGTAATCGGTTTGTATCCTGAAAAGGAAATTACAGTAAAAATAGATAATGATGTATTTCATTACAAAGGAGATTCAGTTCTTGTGGCAACAGGCGCCAGTGAAAATGCACTGAGCTTTAGAGGGTGGACCCTGCCTGGAGTGATAGGTGCGGGAGCTGCACAGACTATGATGAATATACATCATGTAAAACCGGGAAATAAGGTGCTTATGGTAGGCACTGGAAATGTTGGATTGGTTGTGGCATATCAATTGATGCAGGCGGGATGTGAAGTTGCAGCGCTTTTGGATGCTTCGCCTAGAATAGGCGGTTATGGGGTACATGCGGCAAAAGTCGCCAGGTGTGGTGTTCCGTTTTATCTTTCACATACAATTTTAAAGGCAGAGGGAGAGGAGTTTGTAACTGGTGCCATAATTGGAGAAGTGGATAAAAAATGGCAGATAAAGCCTGGTACGGAGAAACATTTTGATGTTGACACTGTTTGTATTGCAGTTGGGCTTTCACCAATGTCACAGCTTTTAAAACAGGCAGGCTGTGAGATGAAAAACAGCAGAGGAGGATACATTCCGGTTTGCAATGAATATGGGGAAACTTCCATTCACGGAATTTTTGCAGCAGGAGATGTATCATCAATTGAAGAGGCGAGTTCTGCAATGATTGAAGGACGTATTTCTGGAATTGATATTGCATATACCCTTGGTTATTTGAAAGGCGAAAAGAGAGAAAAGTACTGCAGCAAATTAAATAAGGACCTAGGAAATCTGAGAAAAGGCATGTTTTCTCCGGAAAATAGAGGAAAATTGCTGAAGAAAACCGATGAAGACATTGACATATCTACAAATCTTTTGGGTAAAGGTTATATATTGGATAATGAAATTTTCAAGTATCCCGGTGTAAGTAAAAATTCATGTATACATCCTGTAATTGAGTGTACACAAAATATTCCCTGCAATCCGTGTCAAGATGCATGTCCCAAGGGCTGCATAAGGATAGGAGAAAATATTACATCACTTCCGGTAGTAGATACGGAAAGTACATGCATTGGATGCGGAATGTGTGTAGCTTCCTGTCCGGGTCAGGCGATTTTTCTTGTAAATGAAGATTTTGACGAGGAACATGCAGCTGTAACCATCCCATATGAATTTTTGCCGATGCCGAAAAAAGGTGAAAAAGGAAATGCTTTAGATAGAAGCGGAAAAGTTTTGTGTGAAGCTGAAGTTGTAGGAATCAAGTCTGCTGGAGCTTTTGACAGCACAAATCTCCTCACAATGAAAGTACCGAAGGATATGGCAATGAGGGCGAGATTTTATCGCGGATAGGAGGAATTTATATGGTTGATGTAAGCGAAATTTTAAAGAAAATTGGCAATTATATTCCGGAGGAAGATGATGATATTGTTCTCTGCAGGTGTGAGGAAGTTACAAAAGGTGAGATAAGGCGTGCAATCCACAAAGGAATTTTTACCGTTGAAGAGATGAGACGTTATTTGAGGACCGGTATGGGATTATGCCAGGGACAAACGTGCGAAAAACTGGTAAAATCTATAATGGCAAAAGAACTTCAGATGTCTGTGCTTGAAATGGAGCCGGCTGTTTCCAGGGCACCTATGAGACCAATTGAAATGAAAATTCTAGGAAATGACGGAGGTAATGTGTAATGAAAAAAATTGCGGATGTTATTATAATAGGCGGTGGCATTGTGGGGAATTCTGCAGCATATTATCTTTGTAAAAGAGGAATTAAGGATGTCATTGTACTTGAAGAGTCTGAAAGTATAGGACATGGTGGTTCAAGCAGGAATGGCGGTGGAGTAAGGCAGTCTGGTCGAGATGCCAGAGAGCTTCCATATGCAATATACAGTGTTCAAAATTTTTGGCCCAATTTATCAGAGGAGCTTGGCATAGATGTGGAGTATTCTCAATCCGGAAATTTAAGGCTTGCAAAAACGGAGGCACATATAAAAAAATTGAGATATCTTGTAGACAATGCACAAAAATTGGGACTTGATGTTAAAATGATTGATGAAAAAGAGGTAAAACAGTTGTGTCCTTATCTTTCAGATGATATTATAGGAGCGAGTTGGTGTTCTACAGATGGTCATGCAAATCCAATGCTGGCTACTCTGGCATACTATAGAAGAGCGGTTGAATTTGGAGCAAAATTTTATACGGAGGCAAAAGTTTCAGAGATAAGAAAAATTCATGGAAAGGCAAGACAGGTGGTCTTGGAGGATGGTACAACTTTTGAGGGAGAAAAAATTATTCTTGCTGCAGGATATGAAAGCCGCGAAATTGCAAGGACTGTTGGAGTTGACATACCAATGACAAGGTATTTTGAAGAAGCACTTGTAACTGAGATGGAAGTTCCAATGTTTGATATGATGCTTGGTACGGCTGATGCGGATTTCTACGGACATCAGTGCAAACATGGATCTTTTGTATTCGGGTCGGAATCTGGCCTTGAAGAGGCAAATGACATGAATTTTGATGATTTAAGGACGTCTTCTCTTACGATGTCAGCTGGGTGTCGTGCAATTATGGGATACATTCCGATTTTAAAGGATGCCAAGATTGTAAGAAGCTGGGGGGGATGGCTTGATTTAAGTATTGATGGAGTCCCGGTTATCAGTTATATTGATGAAGTACCTGGATTGATACTGGCATGTGCATTTACAGGGCATGGATTTGGAACTGCTCCTGCAGTTGGGTATATGCTGGCGCAGATGGTGGAAGGGCAGGATACAGTGGTTGACATTACGGCGCTTAGGTATGACAGGTTTAAAAGTTTGAGATAGATAAAATATTTTATTGACTATGGTATTATACAATAGTTTATAATTATTTTTATAAAAATCAAGTTGGAAAATATTATTGGGGAGGCCGTATCATGAAAAAGATTGAAGCAATTATAAGACCGGAAAAATTAGATGATTTAAAGAGAATTTTATCTAAAAATGAATACAGTGGATTTACAGTAATGTCTGCTATGGGATGTGGACATCAAAAAGGCTTTAAGAATCCTGAATTTGAGAAACTTGGATTAAGTATTAACCTGCTTCCAAAACTATATGTAATGACAATTGTTTGGGATGAAGATTTGGAAAGCATATTGTCACAGATGGTAGAAAATTTGTCAACAGGCAATGTCGGGGATGGAAAGGTGTTTGTATCGGATGTGGAAGATGTAATGAGAATTCGTACAGGAGAACGTGGAAAAGACATTTTATAAAAGAAGTTTACTTAATAATATAAGGGGTGGTTCATATGGATTATGAAAACGCTGTTCCTATTGTGCAGATAAAAAATGTAAGCAAATATTTTGGCGGCAATCAGGTCCTAAAAAAAATAAATCTTGATGTTTATAAAGGAGAATTTTTAACTTTACTTGGTTCGTCTGGATGCGGTAAGACTACGACTTTGCGCATTATAGCAGGCTTTGAGACTCCAACAGAGGGCAGCGTAATAATTGCAGGAAAAGATGCAACTAATCTTCAGCCATACAACAGGGACGTAAATACAGTATTTCAAAGTTATGCATTGTTTCCTCATATGAATGTATTTGACAATATAGCATTCGGACTTGTGGAAAAGAAAATGAAGAAAAACGAGATAAAGAAAAAAGTTGAAGAAATTCTTGAATTGGTTCAGTTGAGTAATTTTGAAAAAAGAAAGCCGAAAGAAATGTCCGGTGGCCAGAAACAGAGGGTTGCGATTGCAAGAGCTCTTGTGAACAATCCAAAAGTTCTTCTTCTGGATGAACCTCTTGCAGCACTGGATTTGAAACTTAGAAAGCAAATGCAGCTTGAATTAAAGCATCTTCAGCAGCAGCTTGGAGTTACTTTTGTATATGTCACGCATGATCAGGAAGAGGCTCTTACAATGAGTGACCGTATTGGAGTAATGAACAAAGGGGTACTTGAGCAGCTTGGAACTCCAAAAGAGATATATCAAAAACCAAAGACAAGATTTGTTGCAGATTTTATTGGAGAATCAAATATATTTGAAGGAACAGTTTCAAATAAAAAAGGAGAAAAGCTTGAACTTACTTTGGAGGACGGAGTAGTGCCTGCAGTTGGAGATAAATTTAAAGAGAATGAAATAGTTTGCATATCAGTTCGACTGGAACATACAAAATTGTCTAAAGAAGAGGTAGAAGGTTTCTGCCTGAAGGGTGTTATAAAAGAACATATATATACAGGCTCAAACACAAAAACAGTAGTCCAGCTGCCTAGTGGAAAAACTGTAAGGTTAAATAATCATCCGGATATTGAACTTGAATCCAAAGGTGCGATTGTAAATGTGTATTGGGATGTGGAAAAAGCTGTTGTAATGCATACAAAGGATGATTCGCTATACAATTTAATTGATGATGCGGTATTTAAGTAGGGAGGTGAAAAATTATGATTTTACAAAAAAAGGAGAATAGAAAAAATAATAATAAACTTACGATTTTACCTATGATTGGACCTACGGGTTTATGGCTTTTTTTATTCCTCCTGCTGCCTCTTGTCTATGTAATTGCTATAAGTTTTGCAACACGAAGCCCCTATGGAGGAGTGGAATGGAAGTTTTCTACTGCAAGTTACAAACAAATATTCAATCCTCTATATATGAAGGTTGTATGGAAGTCAATAGTTTTAGCCTTTAACAGCAGTTGGATATGTCTTGTGATTTCATATCCCTTCGCATTTTTTGTAAGCAAGGTTGAACCTAAAAAAAGAGCATTTTTACTGCTTCTCATAATGCTTCCATTCTGGGTTAACGGACTTATAAGGCTTAATGGCTGGTCAAATATATTGAGGGATTCAGGAATAATAAACACTTTGCTTATGAAGCTTGGCATAATTTCATCACCAATTAAGATGATATATACAGATAATTCTGTATTGTTTGGTATGGTATATGAATTTTTCCCGTTTATGATTCTGCCTCTGCAGACGTCTATTTCAAAAATAGATCCTAGTCTTGTAGAAGCTGCTAATGACCTTGGGGCTAAAAAGATTCATACATTTTTAAGGGTTATTTTGCCCTTAACTTTGCCTGGCATATTTGCAGGTACAATACAGGTGTTTATTCCAAGTCTTGGAGCATTTTATGTGGCAGATGTAATGGGTGGAGGAAATTCTACCTATCTCGGCAATTTGATTCAGAATCAATTTATGGTAGCTAGAAACTGGTGTTTTGGAGCCGCATTTTCTGTACTTTTAATTGTGTTTACCCTGATTATTATAAAATTATATTCCAAAGTTGGTAATATGGATGAACTGGCATAGGGGGATGAAAATTATGAAAAATATCAAAAATAAAGAAAAGAAAAAATTGGGATTTCTCTCTTATACCGTTATGTTTTTGGTGTATTTGTTTTTATATCTTCCAATTATAATGGTTATAATTTATTCCTTCAATAAAAATGACAGTAATATTGTGTTCAATGGATTTACTTTGGAATGGTACAAGGAGCTTTTTCAGGGAGACCAGATTATAGACTACATGGTTCTTACAATAGAACTGGCGGCAGTAAGCACTGTTATTTCAGTTGTTCTTGGAACTCTTGCCACCATATGTATGTACAGGTATGAGTTCAAACTTAAAAAATTTATAAATGGTCTTCTCTATATACCAATTGTAATTCCGGAACTTGTAATAGGTATAGCTTCTCTTGCAGCATTTACACTTATGGGTTTCAGCATGGGGTTTGCCACTTTGGTTTTTGCCCACGTTACATTTTGTCTGCCTTTTGTAATTATTACTCTTAGAGCCCGAATTGCAGATTTTGACCAGTCAATTGAGGAAGCTGCAATGGACCTTGGAGCGAACCAATGGCATACATTAAAGAGGGTTACTCTTCCAATGCTCGTACCAGGTATAGTTTCAGGGGCTTTTTTGTCCATAACATTATCCGTTGATGATGTTGTTATAAGTTATTTTGTCTGTGGAGCAGGGCAGATTACATTCCCAATAAAAGTTTATGGAATGGTGAGAGGAAAAATATCAACTGATGTTTATGCATTATCGTCGCTTATTATATTTGTAATTGTTGTTACATATCTGATATACTTTATACTTAAAAAAGTATTTCTAGAGAAAAGGGAGGCATGATCATGAATGCTGATTTGATTGTAAAAGGAAAAATATTTACGGCAGACAGTAATATTCCCTATGCTCAGGCATTTGCAGTAAAAAATGGAAAAATAATATTTGTTGGAAAGAAAAGTGAACTTTCCGCATACTTTGGAGAATGTACCGAAGTTATTGAGAATAAAGATGGCATTATTATACCCGGTATGACTGATGGACATGCTCACGTTACGAGTACCACGGATCTTGTTTTCGGGGTAAATCTTCATGACATTGGAACTCAAGAGCAGTATATTAAAAAGATAGCACAATTTTATGAAAATAACAGTGATATAGAAATACTTTTTGGACAGGGATACCAGAACGGAGTTTTTGACAACCTGGGTCCTACAGCAGCTATGCTTGATGAAATTTCAAAGGATATTCCGATTATAATGTTGAGCGAAGATGAGCATACATTCTGGGTTAATTCAAAAGTAATGGAAATCAGTGGAGTAAACGAGAAAACTCCTGAAGTTGAAGGAGGAGTTATAGTTAGATATCCAGGTAGTAAAAAACCAACGGGATGGCTGAAAGAACTTGCCGGTGATTTAATACAGGGTATTATGCCGCATTATAAAAAAGAAAATTACAAAAAAGGAATAATTGCATATCAGGATATTGCACTTTCAACGGGAGTGACCAATGTATTAGAACCTATGATTGATAAAAGAAAAGATTATGATGTAAGGTATAAAGCTTATATGGAGCTTGCAGAAGAAGGAAAACTAAAAGTTACCTTTACCGGAGCATATCCAATTGAACCTAATGACAATGTTGACGAAATATTCAAAAAAGCAGAAACAATTAAAAATAAAATTCATAATGAAAAGATTAATATTACGACTATTAAAATATTTATAGATGGTGTAATTGAAGCACATACTGGATTTTTAAGGGATGAATATGCAGATTCTCCAGGTGATTTTGGAAAAAGCCTTTTTGATATAGAGACACTAAAAAAAATAGTAAAAACAGCTATGGAGGAAGGATATGTAATTCATACTCATGCTATAGGAGATGCAGCTCTTGATTATATATTAGAGGCATATGAATATGCTCAGAATGAAACAGGGATATTTGACAGGAGAAATGCTGTCACTCATCTTCAAATTGTACAGGAAGATCAAATAAAGCTTATGAAGAAGCTTAATGTAGTAGCAGTAGTAAATCCATACTGGCATTTTAAAGATCCGCTTTATTATGAAAAGCTTGAAATCCCTTTTCTTGGAAAGAAGCGTGCAGACAAACAATATCCTGTAGGATCGTTTATAAAAAATGGAGTGGTTACAAGTCAGGCAAGTGACTGGCCGGTTACTGTTCCGGCAGATACCATGACAAGTCTTCATCTTATGGTGAACCGATTTGAGCCTGGAAGCAAGAAAATTGAACCGCTTAATCCGGATGAGAGAATTTCTGTAGAAGATGCAATTTTGGTGCTTACGGTAAATGGAGCTTATGAGAGCAATCTGGAGCATAGAAAGGGAAGCATATCTGTAGGAAAAGATGCCGACTTTGTCGTTCTTGACAGGGACATATTTGCTGTCGATAGCTCTGATATTTATAAAACGCAAATATGTAAAACGTATATAAATGGAAAATTAGTATTTAACAGGGGGGAATAATTATGAAAAAAAAGGTTTTTATTGTTTTGATGTGCTGTGTTATGATTATTGGAGTTTTTTCGGGATGTGGAGACTCCAAATCAGCTAAGAATGGTTATGCAGATAAAATATATCTCTACAACTGGTCTGAATATATGACACAGGACGTACTTGATGGATTTGAAAAGGAATATGGAATTAAGGTTATACAGTCGACCTATGAATCAAATGATGAGATGATGGCAAAACTTACTGCAGGAAAAAAAGGACAATATGACATTGCGGTTCCTACAAATTACTATATTAATTCAATGAAAGCAAAGGGGCTTCTCGAGCCATATGACAAGAATTCAATTACAAATTTGAAGAACATAGATCCGAGTTATAGAAATTTGGCGTATGACAAGAACAATGAATATACGGTTCCTTATATGGGCACTGTGAGCCTGTGGGTTGGAAATAAAAGTATGCTTGATAAAGCAGGTGTGACTGTAAAGAAAATGAGTGACTTGAAAAATGATGCACTTAAAAACAATGTTGTTATTACAGATGATCCTCAAGATGATACTGCTGTGGCACTTACAGCCATGGGAAAAGATCCTACAAGTCAGGATGTGAATACAATAAAATCTACGGCAGGTTACTGGGAAAGCATCAAGGGCTATGTAAAATCAATTTCAGATGTAAGTGATGCGAGAACAATGCTTGCAAGAGGAGAAATTGCGCTGGCGAATGTGTATAGTGGGGACGCTCTCCAGGCAATGGAACAGAATAAGAATCTTGAAATTGTAATGGATGATGAGAAAAAATCATTTTCTGTTGATAACTTTGTGCTTCTAAAAGGAAGCAAGCATAAGAAGGAAGCAGAATTATTTATTAACTACTGCTTGAGACCTGATGTATCGGCAAAACTTACAGAAGCCTATAAATATGTAAGCTTGAATAAAGCGGCAGTTTCAAAATTGCCAGAAAGTCTTGCAAAGAATAAAGCTTGTGTATTAACTGACAAGATGAAGAAACAACTATTCTATCTCAATAATTTTAATGCCGATGCAACTTCTGCAATGGTGGATGTTATGACGAGAGTTAAGTCTTCAAGATAAATTTGAAATCAGGACTGTTACATTTGTAATGGTCCTGATTTTTTAGAAAGGAAATAATGAAATATGGATAAAAATATTAAAATTAGAGGAACTGTATATCTTGTAATCTGCAGTTTAATATGGGGAAGTTCTTTTGCGGTTGTAAAGGATTCAATGGAGTCACTGACTCCAATTTGGAATCTTGCAATAAGGTTTATATTTGCATCCGTTTTTATGATTTTATTTTGTTTTAAAAGCCTGAATAAATTTTCAAAAGCAAATATAAAAAATGGAATAATTTTAGGAGGTATTCTTTTTTGTGCCATGTTTTTTCAGAGTGAAGGAATTAACATGACGACTGCCGGGAAAAGTGCGTTTATTACCAATATATATGTGATATTGATTCCATTTGTACAATTTTTTTGGAAAGATAAAAAAATTAAATCAAGAGATATAATTGCTGCATTTATCTGTATGTCTGGAATTGGTTTTATTACTCTTGACAATGGCTTTAAAATAGGCCCCGGCGATCTATTATGCCTCTTGTCAGGAGTGATTTATACATTTTATATTATAAAGATTGACGAAATTCCAAAGAAAGTATCCTCCGTGGGAATTCATACTATTCAGATTGTAACATGCTGTATTTTTGCAGTTGCGGCAGCGTTTTTATTAGAGACGTTTCCAGAAAGTATCAGCGAAAAAGCTTTATTTGGGACTTTTTATTGTGGAGTATTTGAGCTCGGAATAGGATTTTTGCTTCAGCTAAAGGGACAGAAAATTATTTCACCAGGTATAGCTGGAATTATTATGTCTTTTGAAAGTATAACAGCATGTATTTTTTCATATTTTATATTGGGAGAAAATCTTTCTTTGAAGATTCTTGTTGGTTGTATAATGGTTTTGATTTCAATCTTGATTCCAGATGATAGCAATCTTGATGCAATTTGATGCATTGTGTTGATTATTTACTATAATATATATATAATTAAAATCTATAAATGCAAGAAAATGCAGAATATTATTAGAATTGTTTTTCGTAAAATTTATTTAACTTAGGGGAAATGATGTGAAATGAAGATAACATTAAATACAATAATGAAAACAAAACTTTTTGAGAATGCTAGATTGATAGCTGGAAAAGGTGGACTTGACAATGAAATTAAGTATGTAGATGTCGCAGAAGTACCAGACATTAAAAAATGGCTTAGAAAAGGGACATTTCTTCTTACAACAGGTTATTTGATGAAAGATAATAAAAAAGTTCAGGAGAAATATATCCTTGCTTTTATTGAAGCTGGCATAGCTGCACTTGGAATAAAAGTTGGACGGTTTATTGATGAAATTCCGGATTATGTTGTGGAAATTGCCAACAAGAAAAATTTCCCAATAATTCAGCTTCCTAAGGAAATAGCATATATCGATGTTATAAATCTTGTTCTTGGTATGGTATTAAAAAATCAATCTTATATAATTGACAAAACCAATAGAATACATAATCAACTCGACAAATTGATACTCCTTTCAAAAGGTTCCAAATCTATTATAAATATGATAAATAAAGAGATAAAGAAGGATATATTACTTCTAGACAATAATTTCAATGTACTTGAGAAGAGTGGAGACCATAAACGAATATCTTCTTTTAAAGAAAAAATTATACCTAAGCTCTCCTCATATAAAATAAATATTTCAAGAAAGATACGAATTGAAGGAGTTAACATTCTTGCGACTCCTGTAAAAGTAAAAGATATAAGTTATGGTTATATAATTTGTATTGATATAGAAGATGATGAAGAATATTTTAAGATATATCTTGAAATGACTGCTACAAATATTTGTATAGAAAATTTAAAGAAAAAAATTGAAGTTGAGACGGAAATAAGAACCAGAGGCGATATAATTTATAATGTTTTGCTTGGAAATACAAAAAATAAAGATGTAGTGAGGAATCTTGCGAGAAGTATACAGTGGGATTTAAATAAAAGATATTTTGTTGCAGTAATGACTATAGAAAAAATTGAAATAGAGAACCTTGATTACAATTATATAAATTTGATAAATATTGTTAAAAGATGCCTGAGGGAATATAATTGCAGCGGAATTATAACATGTAAAATAGAAAAAATAATTATATTAATTGATTGCAGTGATATTCCAGGAAAAAATGAAAAGAATTATATGATCAATGTATGTACCAGGATATCGGAGGAATTGAATGCAGTATATAAGAAAGTAGTCCATTGCGGTATAGGAAATGGATTTTACCCTTTGAAAGGGCTTGATATAGGATATAACCAGGCGCTTATGGCACTTGATATTGCAAATTTGAAAACAGGAATTTCTGTAAAGCATTATAATGATGTAGAATTATATGCTTTCTTAAAAGAAAATATTTCAATGGAGTCACTGATTTATTTTCATGAAAAACACTTAAATTTGCTTGTAGAATATGATAAAAAGCGTAATGTTGATTATTTGAACACTCTCAGAGTATATTTCGAAAGCAATGGCAATAATCTTCTTTGCTCAAAGAGATTGTTTATTCATAGGAATACTTTAAAAGCAAGATTAAGTAAAATAGAAGATATACTTAACAAAAAACTGGATAATTATAATGACAGGCTATATATTCAACTTGCACTTGTAATACATGATATCATAAAATAAATTTCATTGTACAAAAAGCACAATAAAATACAAAAATAAATGTGAAATGTTAACGTGGATTAAATAATTAAATAATGATAATATTTAAGCATATAATGCAATAATTATAAAAAAAGTAAAGCATATTATTAATACATCATTAAAAATATTATTCTAATTTAATGGCTACAATAATTAGATATCATATATTTTTAGAGGAAATTTATATAAAAAGGGCATTGGAGGGATTAGTGTGCAAAGATTCAGGATAGGTGTAATCAGAGTTGTTACATTAAAGGATAAGAACTTAGCCGATCTTCATGGAAAACTTTTGGAAAAGTATTTTGATGAATTTGAAAGTGAAAGCTTTTGCATAGAGAATCAACCCGAGGGAATACATGACGAGCTTTCTTATAAGGTTGCTTATCCGAAAATTATAAAAATTGCAAAACAGATTCAAAATAAATTCAATGGACTGGTTGTAAGCTGTGCAGGGGATCCGGCTGTATCCGAACTAAAACAGATACTTGAGATACCTGTTACAGGTGCAGGAGAACCTACAGCGAGGCGCAGTATGAAATATGGGAATAAGGTAGGCGTCATTGGAATAGAAGAAAAGGCACCTAAAGTATTTGAAGAAGTTTTAGGCGACAAGCTTGTAAAGTACATAAGACCTCAGAATATATACAATACAAATGATCTTCAGACAGAAGAAGGCAAACTGTCGGTTGTTAAAGCAGGACAGGATATGAAAGATTCTGGAGTTGATGTAATAGCACTGGCATGTACAGGAATGTCCACTGCCGGAGTATCTGAGATGCTAACAGAGAAAATTGGAATCGAGGTTGTTGATCCGGTATATTCAGAGGGTGCTTATCTTAAGGATTTATTTTAAAAGTGTAGAATTGGGGTGATTTTAAAATGAATGAAAAATGCAAGACAAAGCTTGACATTGATATGGCTCGGGCAGCTGTACTTGGAGGAGCATTTCTTGGAGGTGGAGGCGGAGGATCTCTTGAAAAAGGTATGAAAACTGCTGAAGAAGCTATTGAGATAGGAGATATATATATTGTTCCATCTAAATTTATTTGTGATGATGACTTTATAATAACAGCTTCTGCAGTAGGATCTCCTGCATCCAAAGAAAGTTCTGTGACTGCAGATGACTGTAAAAGGGCATACGAAATTTATGAAAAAAATTCAAAACACAAAATATCAGGAATTATAACAAATGAAAACGGAGGCCACTCAACAACAAATGGATGGATATTGTCAGCAAGCACAGGAATACCGATAGTTGATGCTCCATGTAATGGAAGGGCTCATCCTACTGGAAAAATGGGAAGTATGGGACTTAGCATGGATAAATCCTTTAAAACGCTTCAAGTAGCTGTAGGAGGACCAAGAGACAAGTATTTGGAAATTTCAGCGTATGGAAGCATCGAAAGTACTTCCAGTATGGTAAGAATGGCGTCGGTTGAAGCTGGAGGTCTTGTAACTGTACTAAGAAACGAGGTTAGTGGAAAATTTGTTAGAGAAAATGCAGCAGCAGGTGGAATTAAAGATGCTATTGAAATTGGAGGGGCTTTTCTGAAATTTAGAGGTGATGCTGACAGAATAGTTGATGAAATATCCAAAATAATGGAAGTTGAAGTTTTAGCTGAAGGTATTGTTTCAAAATGCGAACTTGTAACAAAGGGTGGATTTGATCTTGGAAAAATCAGCATTAAATCGGTAGGAACTACAGTTGATGTGGACTTTTGGAATGAATACATGACTGCAGAGATGGATGGAAAGAGAATAGCAACATTTCCGGATCTCATAGTGACGCTGGATCTTAATACAGGTGATGTAAAATCAAGCGCACAAATAAGGCAGGGGGATAATGTCAAACTTATAAAAATTGACAGGAAGTATCTCAAGCTGGGAAAAGGTATGTACGATAAGGCTCTATTTAAAGAAGTTGAAAATGTAATTTCTAAGGAAATGATAAAATATAATTTTTAAATTGGAAGGAAGAGATGATTTATATGCTTAAACAAGTAATGGATATGTACGAGTTATTGGATAAAAAAGATGCTAATGGAAAAGAAGTTGCAGATTACCTGAAACAAAGAGGAGCAGATGATGTTTCTGTTGAAAAGGTGGGTTCTGAAAAAGGAAGTACAGATTTTATAAAAGTATTTATAAAAGGAATCCATGGGAAGAGCTCAGGTGGTTCAGCACCTACTTTAGGTATAATAGGTAGACTTGGTGGAATTGGTGCGAGACCTGAGGTTACAGGTTTTGTGTCAGATGGAGATGGAGCACTTACAGCATTGTCAGCAGCACTTAAACTATCTGAAATGAAGAAAAAAGGAGATCAGCTGGAAGGAGATGTGTATATTACTACGCATATTTGTCCTGATGCACCTACAAGAAAGCATGAACCAGCACCATTTATGGATTCTCCTGTAAGCATGGATGTAATGAACAAGCTTGAGGTAGTGGATGATGTGGATGCAATAATTTCAATTGATACTACAAAGGGAAACAAGATTATAAACACACGAGGCTTTGCAATATCAAATACTGTCAAGGACGGATATATATTAAAAGTAAGTGACAACCTTCTTGATATAATGATAAGAACTACGGGAAAGCTTCCAAATGTATTTCCTATATCACAACAGGATATAACTCCTTATGGGAATGGACTTTATCATTTGAACAGTATACTTCAGCCTTGTACTGCAACGTCTGTTCCTGTAGTTGGTGTTGCAATTACAACGGAAACTGTTGTAGCAGGATGTGCTTCAGGTGCAACTCACGAGATTGATGTAGAAGAAACAGGAAGATTTGCAATTGAAGTTGCAAAAGACTTTGGAAAAGGAAAGTGCAGCTTTTATGATGAGGAAGAGTTTAAAGAAATATTGAATCTTTATGGAAGCCTTGAAAAATTTAAAGGCAAAGGGGAATGAAAATGAAGAAAGTTCAAGTCTCGCTTTTGGTGGAAGAGTCTAAACAGCTTATTGCCTTAGGAATATGTGAACATCCTCTTTTAAAGAATTCGCTCAAAGACGGCAGGGTTGTTCTGAAAGGAGGTACCACTGTATCAAAAATATCTGAAATTCTGATTGACAAAAAACTCAGAATAAGTGGGAGAATAACGGGAAGAGGTACTGTGTCAGGTTTAAATGAGGATAAAAATCCTCATACAGTACTTTTGGAAAACAAATTATTTAGAAATATCGATAATTGCATAAATGATGAATTTTTAAAGCTTGGAAAAGATGACCTGTTTATATGCAGTGCCAATGCTGTTGATTCTAATTACAATGCTGCTATGATGGCTGGAAGCGGCGGAGGAGGAAATATAGGAATGGCTCTGAATGCAATTTATTCAGAGGGTGTTCCGGTTTTAATACCCGTAGGTATAGAAAAGATGATTCCAGGAGATATTGAAGATATAATAAAAAAAACGGGTAGGAAAGGAAAGAATCTGTCGTGGGGGATGTCTGTGGGACTTCTGCCTATAAAAGGAGAGGTAATCACGGAAATTGAGGCTGTCAAGTACCTTGCTGATGTAGAATGTCAGGCAATAGGAGCTGGCGGTGTAGGCGAGGCTAGTGGAAGTACAACACTTGACATATGGGGCAGCGATTCTGAAGTCGATAAAATAATAAATATTATTAAGCCTATAAAAGAAAATAAGATTGAATTATCTGGAAGTTCAGAATCTTTACAAGAATGCTCTTCAGGTTGTGTAAGTTGCGGCAGACATATCGGATGCGGATATAAGTCAGGAGAACTGGTTCCTACTGATGAATCTAAAATTGGTGTAATTACAATAGGTCAGTCTCCAAGAGTGGATTTGGTACCTGAGATCCAAAAGGTTCTTGGAGACGGGGTTCGAATATTCGAAGCCGGCGCCCTTGATGATTTTACACTTGACGAGGTAAATGAAAAGTTTAAACCTGGAATTGAAGATGCTGTACTTGTTACAAGAATGAGAGATGGTTCACAGGTCAAAATAGCAGAAAAATATATACTTGAGCTCCTTCAGAAATGTATAAACAAGCTGGAAAAAAGAGGAATACAGACGATACTTTTAGCCTGTACAGGTAAGTTCCCTCCTTTTGAGAGTCATGGGATACTGATAAAGCCGCAAAAAGTTCTTCAGCCATTGGTGTCTAAGCTTATGGAGGGCGAAAAAGTAGGAGCTATAGTACCAAGTTCGGATCAGTTCGAGCAGATGAAAAAATGGTGGGGTGAAAATGGAGTAGAAGTTGAGCTTGAAGCTGCATCTCCCTACGGTGACATTGAAAATATAAAAAGAGCTGCTTCAAATTTAAAGAAAAAGAATGTAAAACTTATTTTTATGGATTGTATAGGATATACAATGGAGATGAAAGAAAAAGTAAAATCTATTACTGGAAAATCAGTTATTCTTCCAAGGACACTTATATCAAGGATAATAGCTGAAATATTATAAAAATGATTGGGGGCTAAAAAAATGGATATGAATGAACATATTGAAAGAAACAAAGAAGGAAAAAAAATACACCCTAGTATATTTGAACCTTCTGCTTTTATAGTAAATTTATTGTGTGCAATTCTTGGAGCAATTATTGGAATGCAGCTTGTTACAACACTCGGAGTTACACCAAATACATCAATTATAGGTGCACTTATAGCAATGCTTATAGCAAGGCTTCCCGTGTCTATATTTAACAAATTCAAGTCAATCCACAGGCAAAATATTGTGCAGACATCCATATCATCTGCTACCTTTGGAGCTGCCAATAGCCTTATGATACCTATTGGAATACCGTTTCTCATAGGAAAACCTGATCTTGTAATACCGATGCTTTTGGGAACTGCTGCTGCAATGTTTATAGATGCAACTGTTTTGTATAACATGTACGATTCAAAAATATTTCCAGCTGAGGGGGCATGGCCTCCAGGGGTAGCCACTGCGCAATCAATTATAGCAGGTGACGAAGGAGGAAAGAAAGCCGGACTTCTTGGAGTAGGTGCAGTTGTAGGGTTGATTGGTTCTTATATGAATGTGTCAATGTCAGCTTTCGGAATATCGTTTATAGGTAATATATGGGCACTGTTCATGTTTGGAGTTGGTCTTCTATGCAGACAATATTCAGGCAGTCTGTTTGGTATTAATGTAGATAAGTTATACATACCACATGGGCTTATGATAGGAGCTGGAATTATTGCAATAATTCAGATTTTTGTAGTAATTTTAAACAGCCAGAAAAAAACTCTGGATGGGTCAAATGAGAAAGAAGGACATTATACCCGTTCAATATCACATTTTAAACGTACATTTGTACTTGGATATGTGGCATATCTTATAGTGGCGGCACTTATAGCTCTTGCAAGTGGGCTTTTTACAAAAATGTCACCTGGAATGCTTATAGGATTTATAATTTATGCAGCCGTAGCGGCTTTTGTTCATGAACTTCTGGTAGGAATTGCATCAATGCATTCAGGATGGTTTCCTGCATTTGCAATTGCATTTATAACTTTGACTATAGGTATGCTTGTCGGATTTCCACCTCTGGCACTTGCTATTCTTGCAGGCTTTAGTGCTGCTACAGGTCCTGCATTTGCTGACATGGGTTATGATCTCAAGGCAGGATATATACTTAGAGGAAATGGTAAAGATAAGGAATATGAAATTCTTGGAAGAAAGCATCAGTATATAGCAGGAATATTTGCGTTTTGTGTAGCAGTTATAGTTGTTCTTCTAAGTTATAAAGGCTATTTTGCACAAAATCTTCTTCCACCTGTTGATAAAGTATATGTTTCTACTATAGAAGCAGGTGCATCTCCTGAGGTTGCAAAACAACTTCTTATATGGATGGTTCCAGGAATTGTTCTTCAGCTTGTAGGCGGACCAAGCAGACAGCTTGGAATTATGTTTGCAACGGGACTTCTTATAACATCTCCTAATGCATGTTGGGCAGTACTTGTTGGTATTTTGATAAGAAGTATTGTAATAAAGACAAAAGGAAAAGAGGCAGAAGCTGCAATGAGTATTTTTGCGGCAGGTGTAATTGCGGGTGATGCTTTATACAGCTTTTTCAATTCAATGTTCAAGTTGAAAAAATAATACTTAGAAAAGGTGATTTTGTTGGATTTGTTAAAAGGAAGTAAAATAATAATTGAGGACTGCCTTGGAGTTGATAAAGATGAAAGTGTTCTTGTTGTTACAGATGAAGTTAAAAAGAACATAGGTGAGGCTTTATTCAGCGAGGCACAAAATAAAGCTGGAGAGGCAGTTCTAATGGTAATGAAGTCGAGAAGTGTAAGTGGAGAGGAACCGCCATCTGTAGTTGCGGAAGCCATGAAAAATGCTGATGTGGTTGTATGTGCTACAAATGCATCTCTCACCCATACAAATGCAAAAATAAATGCTGTAAAAAATGGTGCGAGAATTGGAACAATGCCTGGAATAACTGAGGAAATGTTTTCAAATGGTGCAATTACAGCGGATTATGGCAAGGTTGAGGAGCTTACTTTGAAAATAACCGATCTTCTTACAAAAGCCAAAACTGCTAAGATTGTAAAAGACAACTGCACTTTGAAGTTGAATCTTGAAAACAGGAATGGAGTGGCAAGTACAGGTGTCTATAAGAAACCGGGAACCTCTGGAAATCTTCCATCTGGTGAAGGTTTTATAGCACCGGTTGAGGGAACCACGGAAGGTGAAATGATTATTGACGGAAGCATGGTGGGAGTTGGAAAACTGTCTGAACCTCTTCATGTCAAAATAGAAAAGGGCGTGCTTGTTGAGCTTAAAGGAAAAGATGCGGATAAACTAGGTGTACTTTTCAATAACAAGAACAATTCAAGTGTATGTGAACTTGGAATAGGTACCAACATGAATGCAAGGATTACGGGAATAATTCTTGAAGATGAGAAAGTGTATGGAACAGTTCATATAGCATTTGGTACAAATACATCTTTTGGAGGAAATATAAAGGCTGACTGCCATATGGATGGAATAATACTTGAACCGGATTTGTATTTGGATGATGTGCTTGTTTTGAGCAAAGGAAAATTTTTATAAAATATTAAGAGATTTGTTTACAGGATTAATCTGTATAACCTTCAAGCAAGTTATACAGATTAATCTTTTATCTAGTTTTAAGCCATTTTTTAAATTTTTTATATTGGATGCCTTCATATAGAGGATACAAAAAAGGAAGTATTCTGTTTAGGACCTCGGATACTGGATAAACAGCAGATGGATATATTGATTTCCTTGATTTTTCTATTCCCTGTATTATATTGTCCGCAGCTTTTTCAACTGACTGTACAGGTTTTGGTACAGGAGCCTTTTTGCCTCCTGCCTTGCTGAAAAAATTGGTGTGTGTTGCTATTGGGTATATAAGTAGTATTTTCCCATTGCTATTCATTTCGTATCTGTATGTTTTTGCAAATTGATGCAGTGCTGCTTTTGTCGAACAGTAAAGAGAGTATCCGGGAAGAGAAATATTGTGTACTGCCGAGCAGGTTATTACCACAAGATACTCTTTATTTTTTTGGTTTATGTTTTTCATCTTTTCTGCAGTATATATTGGAGACAATACATTTGTGTCGTATATTTTTTTATTATGATTCCAATTTGGGTCGGTCAATTCTTCACAGTATGCAAATCCTGCGTTTGCTATAAAAATATCTATGGTTTTTAATTGTTCAACAGCAAAGTCAAAAAGTTTGTCAATTTCATCGGGCTTTGATATGTCGCACGAAAAGGAAATTATTTTTTTACTGTAATTTGGAATTTTATTTGCATCTCTCGATACTGCAATAATGTTAGTATTATAGCTTACAAGTTTTTTGAGAAGTCCTCTTCCTATTCCAGAAGATGCTCCTGTTAATATTATGTTTTTGTCGCGTAGATTCATATTATATACCTCCATACTTTTAGTATATCTCATATTGATAATATTATTTTTATCAATATGAGATATTTCTCAAATTGATTTCATGTTTTAACTGATGATTATAGATAAAAGCTTATTACTTATATTGGTATGATAGTTGCATGTGTTTTAATATTATAAATTATTGCAGGGAGGTTTTAGTATGGAAAACAGAAAAAATTTAATACAATTGGTCAGAGCGGCAGTGCTTGTTGCGATAGCATTGATACTGCCGTATTTCTTTCATGGAATAAACAATGCGGGAAGTATTTTTCTTCCAATGCATATTCCTGTTTTGATTGGAGGATTTATACTTCAACCGAAGTATTCAGTCATGGTTGGAGCAGTAGCTCCAATACTTAGTTCTTTATTCACTGGTATGCCGCCCATACCATATTTATATGTCATGGTAATTGAGTTGGCTGCATATGCATTTTTGATATCATTTTTATACAATAAATTAGGTGTAGGAATGTATACGTCGTTAATTTTGGGGATGATAGGTGGTAGAATAGTGAGTATGATAGGAACATTTCTGATATTACATATTATTATGGCACAGCCTTTTGATTTCAAATATGTTGTTTCTGGACTGTTTGTTACTGGAATTCCAGGTATCATAATTCAGCTTGTATTTATACCGATTGTAGTTAGTGTTCTTCAAAAAAATTTAATTAAAAGGGGAGTTGAAAATGGACAATAGAGAATTTTTTAACCAAATGGCTGAAAGCTGGGACGATATATGCTGCAAACCAGAAGAGAAAATAAGACATGTAATTGAAAGCACAGGTTTATCAAAAGGGGATAATGTGCTCGATATTGGAAGTGGTACAGGAGTTCTCATACCATATATTGAGGATAAAGTTGGAGAGACAGGAAGAATAACTGCGCTTGATGTTTCTGAAAATATGATATCAATATCAAAGAAAAAAAACAAATATAAAAATTTAGATTTTGAAATAAGTGATTATTACAAGTATAACTCAGATGATAAATATGACTGTATAATGGCATATTCATGTTATCCTCATTTTATTGACAAAAAGAAATTTTTCCAAAAGTCCTTTGATTTGTTAAGGCAAAATGGGAAAATCATAATAGCACATGTAGAAGGAAAGGAAACTATAAATTCAAATCATCGTGGAGTGGAAAAAAAAGTAGATTCAAGTATGCTTGTTGGAATAGAGAAGCTTGCTGAATTTGCGAAGAAAATGGGATTTGTTACTTTTTATAAAGAGGACAACGAGGAATTTTATATCTATTCAGCAGAAGTTCAAAAATAAGCTAAAAGTCCCTGATGATGAAAATTATCGGGGACTTGCCATTTTATTTCAAAATTGTTCAGTAATTGTGTTGACTAGTTTATAATTATGATGATATTATGAGAATGAAAATTATTATCATAAAAAGGAAGCGATGAGATGAAAAAATTGTTTGAAAATGAAAAATCCGTGGTGTTTACAGCGGGAGTTGCACTTGGAACTTTAGGATTGGGTTTTTTAAAGAGTAAGATGGCGAAGAATTTTTATGTCAAGACATTGGCCGGTGGTATGAAAATAAAAAACGATGCACAAAATTTATATGAAACGATAAGGGAAGATGCACAGGATATGTGTTACGAAGCTAGCAAACAGGTTGAAAAGGACAAGCAGTGCTGTAGCAGCGAAAAATAGAAAAATATATGTGATGGTTTCATGCATTCCATAATAATCAAGTTATGAAACCTCAATTATTGAAAAGAGATGATATGGTGAATTATAGTATAGTCCACGATATGCCGGGGAGATTGAGGGTTAGATGTGGAAGATTTGCTTTTAATTTAGAAGATAGCTATAAAATAGATTGTTTTTTAAATAGGAATGTATATGTCTATAAAGCAGAATCATGCCATATTACAGGGAGTATTTTAATATTTTATAAAGAAAGTTTTAAAAGTGAAATTTTAAAGCTGATCAGTGCCTTGAATCCAGGTGAACTGTCTGAAATTAGTGATCAAAGTTTTGATACGTCAAAGCAGATTGATATTGAATTCAGAAAATCACTCTTTGGCATGATTAGCGGTAGAATGTTTATAAAATTCCTTTTACCGGTGAATATAGGAAAATTCATAATGTTTTACAGATCCATTAAATTTTTAAGAAATGGATTGAAAAGTTTGTTCAATATGCGTATAAATGTTGATGTACTGGATGCTGCATCTGTTGCAGCCGCGATTGGACAGGGAGAGTATTCAACAGCAGGATCCATAATGTTCCTTCTGAATGTATCCAATCTTCTTGAAGAGTATACAAAGAACAAGACCAAAAATGTACTTGCAAGAAATTTGGCAATAAATATTGAAAGTGTATGGATGGTAAAAGATGGTGAGGAGTTTCTTATATCAATAGATGATCTTAAAGTTGGTGATTATATAAGAATCAATATGGGGAACATGATACCTGTTGATGGTATTGTACGTGATGGAGATGCAATGATTAATCAGTCTTCTATGACAGGAGAATCTCTGGCAGTGGAGAAAAAAAGTGATGATGTAGTTTATGCAGGGACTGTTGTAGAAGAGGGATCAATTATAGTTGAAGTAAAAAAATTAAGTTCTGAAAGCAGAATAAGTAAAATAATAGAGATGATAGACAAATCCGAAAATTTAAAGGCAGACATACAGGGAAAAGCCGAAAGGCTTGCTGACAAAATTGTTCCATTTACGTTTATCGGAGCAATTGCTACATATTTTTTCACGAGAAACATAACGAAAGCATTGGGAATACTTCTTGTAGATTATTCATGTGCAATTAAGCTTTCAACCCCTATATCGGTTATTTCGGCCATGAGAGAGTCGTCGAATTATAAGATAGTGGTTAAAGGTGGAAAGTATCTTGAAGCTGTGGAGGAATCGGATACCATAATATTTGATAAGACAGGAACTTTGACAACTGCAAGTCCTACTGTTGAAAAAGTTGTTCCTTTCGCAGGATTCGATTCAAGATATGTTTTGAAAACAGCAGCATGTCTTGAAGAACATTTTCCACATAGTGCAGCCAGAGCCATAGTAAAGAAGGCGGCTGATGAAAAACTTAATCATAAAGAGGAGCATGCAAAGGTTGAGTATGTTATGGCTCATGGAATAGCTTCATTCATAGGAGATAAAAAGGTATTGGTTGGAAGTTACCATTTTATTTTCGAAGACGAGGGAGTGGAATTGTCTGATGAGCAGCAATCGGTTATAGAGCGTGAAGGCGATGGCTATTCTATTATATATCTTGCCATAGGAAACCATCCGGCTGGATTTATTTGTATAAGCGACCCTATAAGAGATGAGGCTGAATATGTAATAAAGAGTCTCAAAGGTACGGGAATAAAGAAAGTAATTATGCTGACGGGAGATGGTGAAAAAACTGCAAAGGCAGTTGCCGAGAAGCTAGGAATGGATGATTATTATTCCCAGGTGCTTCCAGAGGATAAGGCAAGGATTATAGAAGAGTTAAAGAAAAAAGGTCACAAGGTTATAATGGTTGGAGATGGAGTTAATGATTCACCTGCATTGGCTGCGGCAAATGTTTCCATAGCGATGAAGGATGGTTCTGACATTGCGAGAGAAGTTGCAGATATAGCATTGATGTCATCTGATTTAAGGAATCTTGTAACTATAAGGATTTTAAGTCAAAAATTAATGAAAAAGATAAAGAATAATTATAATTTCATATTAATTTTTAATACATCACTCCTTTTAATGGGATTGACTGGTTTTATAAGGCCTACTACATCTGCATTTCTGCATAATTTTTCAACAATGGGTATAAGTGCGGCGAGCATGAGACCTTGCTTTCATTAGGGAAAAACTTTTCATGGTAAAATAAATACCATGGAAAGTTTTTTTAAATATAGAAAAAAACAGAATAATTTTATAAATTTATGCTTTAGCATGTTGACAAACAGCAAAAAAATATATAATATAATAATTGATAATGAAATCCATTATCAATATACTCGGAGGTGGTTATTTTGAAAAAAGTAAATATTATATATTGGTCGGGAACAGGCAACACGGAGTCTATGGCTTCTTTAATATCAGATGGAGCAAAGGAAAAAGGAGCTGAAGTAAAACTTTTAAATGTTTCAGAAGCTTCGGTTAAAGATATAGAGGAAGCTGACGTAGTAGCACTTGGCTCGCCTGCAATGGGAGACGAAGTTGTAGAAGAAGCTGAAATGGAACCATTTGTTGAATCTGCTGCAGCTGCTTTAAAAGGTAAGAAAGTAGGTTTGTTTGGCTCGTATGGTTGGGGAACAGGCAAGTGGATGGAAGATTGGACAGAAAAGGTACAGAGTGATTACGGCTCTGATGTTGTAGATGATGGATTAATTGTGAACGGAAGTCCTGAAGATGATTCAGAAGAACAGTGCAAGGAGTTTGGAAGAAAATTGGCTGAGTAGTTAAATGCTTGATTTTTAAATTGCATATAGTATAATTAAATTGTGAATACAATAGGGGTGCTCGTAAAAAAACGGGCTGAGAGTAAGCTGAATTTGCTTAAACCCATAACCTGATTTGGATAATGCCAACGTAGGGATATGTTTTACATGGAAGCTTAGAGCTGTGTATATACTCTGCGAGTATGTGCATAGCTTTTGTGTATTATCTGAAATGTATTCATGAATTTATGAAAGCGGCAAATTGGGGGCACCACCTTTTGTCGCTATATTAAAATTAATGCATTGACTTGCTGCATAAAATACACAGAAATGGAGGAAGAAACATGAAAACAGCATTAACAATTGCAGGAAGTGATTCCTGTGGAGGCGCCGGTATACAGGCAGACATTAAGACAATGATTGCAAATGGAGTTTATGCCATGAGTGCTATAACTGCACTTACTGCACAAAACACTACCGGTGTTACTGGGATTATGGATGTCACTCCTGAATTTTTAAAAAAACAGCTGGAAGCTGTTTTTACCGATATTTATCCGGATGCGGTGAAAATAGGGATGGTATCTTCAGGTGAGTTAATATGTACAATAGCTGGAGAACTTAAAAATTTTAGGGCGAATAATATAGTTATTGACCCGGTCATGGTAGCTACGAGTGGTTCAAAACTTATAAGCGATGATGCCATAGATGTTCTAAAGGATAAATTAATACCTATGGCTGATGTTATAACCCCAAATATTCCTGAGACTGAAGTACTTTCAGGGATTAATGTAAAGACTGAGGATGATATGGTTGAGGCTGCACAACTTATAAATGAAAGATATGGTTGTGCAGTGCTTTGTAAAGGTGGACATCATCTTAATGATGCAAATGATCTTCTGTACGGTAATGGAACTTTTAAATGGTTTTATGGAAAGCGCATAGAAAATCCAAATACTCATGGGACAGGGTGTACCCTATCCAGTGCAATAGCGTCAAACCTTGCAAAAGGATACAATCTTGAAAATTCAATTGAAAAAGCAAAGAAATATATATCAGGTGCACTTGGAGACATGCTCAATCTTGGCAGAGGAAGTGGGCCTATGAACCATGCTTTTGCATTTAGAGGGGAGTTTTAGTCAAGTATGGCGGATAAAAAAACTTCACTCTTCAGCAATGGGCTTATTTGGTTTGGGGCAGGTATTTCAATTGCAGAGATAATTACAGGTACTTATTTTGCACAGCTTGGATTCAAGAAAGGAATTGCTGCAATAATAGTAGGGCATATTATTGGCTGTTTCATGCTTTTCCTTTCAGGTATTATAGGCGGAGTGAAAAGAAAAAGTTCTATGGAGGCTGTTGGATCAAGCTTTGGATACAAAGGCAGCATATTGTTTTCGGTGCTTAATGTAATTCAGCTTGCTGGATGGACTTCAATTATGATATATGACGGTGCAGTTGCAGCAAACAGGATCATGGGTGTTGGAATGTGGATCTGGTGTATTATAATAGGAATTTTGATTATACTTTGGATAACAATTGGTATAAACAATCTCGGCAAATTGAATTCAGTTGCAATGGCTGCTCTGTTTGTATTGACGATTTGGCTTTGTAAATATATTTTTACAGGGAATTCAGAGTTTATTATGGGCAAAAGTGCAATGACATTTGGGGCTGCTGTGGAACTTGCAGTTGCGATGCCTCTTTCGTGGCTTCCACTTATAAGTGACTATACACGGGAAGCAGAAAAACCTTTTAAAGCAACTGTTGTCAGTGTTATTATATATGGTTTGACAAGCACATGGATGTACATAATAGGAATGGCAGCTGTAATATATACGGGAAAAGGCGATATTGCAAGTGTGATAATTAAAGCAGGTTCAGGTATTGCAGGATTGCTTATTATAATTTTCTCAACAGTTACGACAACATTCATGGATGCATTTTCTGCCGGTGTATCCATGCAGACGATATATAAAAACTTCAAAAGTAAGTTTTTTGGGATATTTGTAACTATATTGGGAGTAATTCTAGCTAGTATTTATCCCATGGATGATATAACTGATTTTTTATATTTTATAGGCTCGGCATTTGCTCCAATGATAGCTATTCAGATTGCAGATTATTTCATATTTAAAAATGATTTTTCCAATAAAAGATTTAATATGAAGAATATCATTATTTGGTTTTTGGGATTTATACTGTATAGAATTTTAATGCATGTTGATATATTTTTAGGAAATACCCTGCCTGACATGATTTTGACAATATTAATGTATATTGTAGTTTCAAAATGTAATTTTATTAAAAAGGTTAGAAGTGAATAAACTAGAAAGCCACTTTAGTGTTAGTGGCTTTCTAGTTTATTTTTGTTTTTATCTTTATCAAGGAAGTAAAGAAGCACGTCAGATCTATCTTTCTGCTTTTCATACGTAGCTTCCTTTGACCATTTATAAAATCCTTCACCGCTTTTACTTCCGAGATTGCCATGAGCTACTTTATCTTTCATCATGTCAAACGGGTCTTTATAGTCACAAAGTTCTTTAAAAAGGTAGGAAGATACATTATAGAATATATCCAGTCCGCCAAGATCTGCACTCATAAGCGGGCCTGTTACAGGAAGACGCCTTCCATGACCGTATTCAATGGCCTTGTCTACTTCTTCGGGCTTTGCAAATCCCTGTTCCACTATATACATGGCTTCCCTCAAGAGAGCAAGCTGAAGTCTGTTCCCTATAAAACCAGGACACTCCTTTTCCATGCATACGGGTTTTTTACCTATGAATTCAATTAATTCTTTTGTCTTGCTTATTGTATCCTTAGAGGTTTTTTCACCTGGTACAATCTCAACAAGGGGTATGAGCTGAGGCGGATTCCAAAAATGGGCAACAACAACTCTTTCAGGGTATTTTGTACCTTCGGCTATCTTTGTAGGACTGAGACCGGATGTATTTGTAGCTAAAATTACTTCTTTTTTACAGAGAGAATCCACGAGCCAGGCTTTCGTCTGACCTGCCGTATATTTTCACATTAAGTTTGGATATTGCAGATAATAGGGCGATTCCGTGACCCATTGTACCTGTGCCAAGGACAGATATGTTTTTAATATCCATATTTTTATCTCCTTTTAAATTAACTATAGATCTTTATTATATAAAATTTAGATTATTTTAGCAATCTCAGAGATATTTGCAGTGCAGGAACTAAGCTCTTCTGCTGAAGCTGCTATTTGTTCTGTGGAAGAAGCTTGAATATTTGATATATCTGTAGTTTCATTTACTTTCCGCTGAAGATTTTCAGCCACTGTATTTATTGAATCCAGCATACTTTTTATATTTGTTACAGCATCAGCACTTTCTTTCGACATCTTTTGAATCTGATTCGCTACGACTGAAAAGCTTCTGCCGTATTCTTCGGCACGAGCGGCCTCTATTGCTGCATTGAGCCCCAAAAGTTTGGTGTTTCTTGAAACCTCGTTTATAAAGTCTAATATTTTTTGAGTACCAGTTATCTGCTCCATTATTTTATCGGTGTAGTTTTGAACTTCTAGAATCTTGCTTAAAAGGTCCTGTGCAGATGATGCAATTTCTTGGGATGTAGCACTTAATTGTTCCGAAGAAGATTGAATGGTATCACTTATTTCAGACAATGTCTCCTGGTTTTTTAAATTTATTGCTATGTTCAATGTACCAATTATATTATCGCCCTTATCCTTTATTGGTATGACAGATGCTTTAAACGCAACGCCGTAAGTATCTTTTGGCATTGTACCGCTTTCTATTTGACCAGATTCAAGTGCATCTGTTATCAATCCTCCAGGAGGAATAGTTTTGCCTTCAAGATCACCGCAGTTTAGTTCATCACCGTTGTAATAGCATAAAAATTTTTCTTTGTCAGTTACTCCAATAGCACAGTCGAGGGAAAATCCTTTTTGAAATATCGGGCAGGCTTTTCCGAGAAAGTGGAGAAGCAGGTTATCTTCATTTTCTGTAAAATATGGATTTGAGAATATAGTTTCATTATTTTCTAACAATATTACTACCTCCAATTTAAAAATGTTTTAAATATAAAATATTAATTATATTAAAATTTAAATTATAAATACAGTATAAACAATATAATTATATTACTTTGAAGGTTTCTAAGCAATAAAATTTTCCTTATATGAAAAAATAAATTAAATAAGTATATATATTATATTTAGCCTAATTATATAATTAATTGATATTTTTTGTATTTAATTATATAATTTATAATATCAATTTACAATAATGTCAAAAGTATAAAGGAGTAAAATATGGCATATAAAGATTTAAGAGAATTTTTAGAAGTATTGGAAAAAGAAAACCAACTAATTCGCATAAAAGAGGAAGTCATGCCGGAACCTGACCTTGCAGCTATAGGAAAATCCGCTCCGGATTTGAACAATGGACCTGCTGTTATAGTTGAAAATATAAAGGGGTACAATAACAGTGTTGTTTTAAATGTACATGGATCATGGCAAAATAGTGCCCTAATGATGGGACTTCCGAAAAACACTTCTGTAAAAGACCAGTTTTTTGAACTTGATAAAAGGTGGTCCAAGTATCCTGTAAAACCAGTTTGGATTGACGATGCACCTGTTAAAGAAATAAAAATTACAAAAGACATCAACATTTTTGATATAATACCACTTTTTAGAGTAAACAAATATGATGGAGGATTCTATCTTTCAAAAGCACTTACAGTTACAAGGGATCCGGATGATCCTGATAATTTTGAAAAGCAAAATGTTGGAACATATAGAATACAGGTAAAGGGAAAGGATCTTTTGGGAATACAGCCACTTCAATTTCATGATATAGCCGTTCACCTCAAAAAAGCAGAACAGAGAAATGAGAAACTTCCAGTTGCAATATGTATAGGTAACGATCCTGTTCTAAATCTTATGGCTAGTACACCTATAGAATATGCACAATCAGAGTATGAATTTGCAGGTGCACTCAAAGGTGAACCTATAGAACTTACTAAAAGTGAGAATGGGAATTTGGATATTCCTGCAAGAAGTGAAATAGTAATTGAAGGGTATATAATTCCGAGGTCAAGAAAAATAGAAGGACCATTTGGAGAATTCCCAGGCAGCTATTCAGGAGCCAGACTTCAGCCGGAGATAAAAATAACTGCTATAACATGCAGAAAAAATCCTATATTTGAGAACCTTTATATAGGTATGCCATGGACAGAAGTTGATTATTTGGTTGGATTAAATACAAGCCTTCCTTTGTACAGACAACTTAAGAGGGATTTCCCCGAAGTTTCTGCTGTGAATGCAATGTATACTCATGGAATAGGTGTTATAATTTCAACTAAGTCGAGATTTGGCGGTTACGGAAAATCAGTTGCCATGAGACTTTTATCCACGCCACATGGAATGCCGTATTCAAAAATAATCATAGTAGTTGATGAAACGGTAGATCCCTTTAATTTGTCACAGGTAATGTGGGCTATGACAACTAGAGTAAGGCCGGATAAAGATGTGGCTTTAATTCCAAATGCACCTGGAATGCCGCTTGATCCGTCATCTGATCCAACTGGAATGCATACAAAACTTATAATAGATGCCACAACTCCGGTATATCCTGATACTTGGAGAAAAGTAAATCCACTTACACCGCCTCCAAAATCAGAGTACTGGTTCAACTACATGAAAAATTCAACTAAATAAGGAGGAATTGAAAATGATGTGTCCAAGATGTGAATCTGAAAATGTGGAAGTGATGGCAAGCTCACCGAAAGGTAATGTTTGGGAAGTATATATATGCAAGGACTGCTGTTTTTCATGGAGGTCTACAGAAGACAGCTATATTAAAGATGCTAAAGAGTACAATAAAGAGTTCAAAATAACTAGAGAAGAAATAAAAAATTTACCTGAAATGCCTCCTATTCCTGAAATAGTGCACGAAAGTAAATAGAATTTATGATATACATAGAAAAAAGAGTAAATAGAATACATCTTAAATTAAAAGCATTAAAAATGGGAGAAGATTTGTGCATTGTTTTAACTGGTGGAAAGGAACATATAGGAGCAGTTACGGTTTTCCACGATGGAATAGTTGAAACAACTGCATTTTCCGGTCATAAAGAAAAAGTTATAACTGAGAGTCTTTCAGATGTATTTATACGGGAATTTGGAAAAAGTTTTGTAATATGCTGTGGGATACATTTTGATAATATTACAAAAGAGGAGATATTGTCTGTGAAGAATATTTCCTGTGAAATGGCGAAAATTTTATGTAAAAAACTAAAAAAGAGTATTTGATTTTAACTGTGCGGGAGAAGGATATATGGAAATTATAGTAGGGATTACTGGAGCTACTGGAGTTATATATGGAGTAAGACTTGTTGAAGTATTGAAAGGCATTGAAAATGTAAAGGTTCATCTTGTAACTAGTGAGTGGGCTGAGGAAAATATAAAAACTGAGACGATATATGATGTTGACTATATAAAGAATATTGCAGATTTTAACTATGACTATAGGGAGCTTGGAGCCAGGATATCAAGCGGTTCATGTATAACCGACGGTATGGTTATACTTCCCTGCAGTATGAAAACATTAGGCTCCATCGCACAGGGTTATGATGATAATCTTATATCAAGATGTGCAGGTGTTATGCTAAAAGAAGGAAGAAAGCTTGTGGTATGTCCAAGGGAAACTCCTTTAAGTACCATACATATTGAAAACATGCTTAAGCTTTCAAGGCTAGGAGTAAGGATACTTCCTCCTATGCCTGCATTTTATAATAATCCTGTCACCATAGATGATATTATAAACCATCATGTAATGAAAGTTTTAGATCAATTTGGAATAAGATATAATAATAAAAACAGATGGCAGGGGATTTAAAATGTCCTATTTTTAATATATTTTCTAAGTTTTAGATAAAGTTCATGTTCTTGAACAATCTTCTTCCTATGAAATAAGCAACTAAAAGATAGACAGCTGATACTCCGTTTACCATAAGCAAAGATATTATATGGCCTTTATTCATATATGTCATATAACATATTGCTGAAATCATGAATATGACAAAGGCTATAAGTACATATAACTTTTTGGAATGTAACATTTTTATGATTTCATTTTTAAAAAGACATTCCCATAAAAATCTTATTGGAGTTACATTTCCAAAGTTATTATGTATATTGAAATGCAACATAATAAGCTAATCTCAAATGAAGGGAAGAACATATCTGTAAAAATTCTGAGTTAGCTTAACCTCCATATCCTTAAGATTTCCATAAAATTCTATTTGCCTGTTTAGCTCATGTACTTTTATTTTGTGAGGAGTACTGCTTGTCTCAACAAATAAGATATCACATAGTTTTATATTTATTATTCTGGAATTTTCATTTACTTTAATATATCCTTCATTCAAATTTTTTCTAGTATATATGCTGTAAGCTTTTATAAGACAACTTGTTACCCGTGATTTAAAGTTATCCTCATCTTTAGCAATATAGTCTATTGCTTCAACTTTGTATTCAAATACAAGATAGTTCATTAGGAATCTAAATCTCTTATCTTTTCACCAAGTTTTATTCCCGTAATATTGTTTTTAAGTCAACATCCAAAAAGTAAATTCCAGTTGATGCATATGGGCATGCCCAAATCCAAAGATTTCTTTAAAATAGTGTTTTCAATAATTTGCTTAATTTTATCTCTATAAGATTTATTGTCGTTGCAAATAAATATTTCTAGCATATTATACCTCACTTATTGCAAATAATAATATAATTATATCATTGTTTGTGAATTTAATAAGTTGTCTACATTGACCTTTAAGATTTTAAAGTATAAAATAAATTTAACTGAATATATTCAGTGAATTTATTGTAAAAAAGGAGGAGTGCAATATGGATTATAGATTCAAGAAATTATTTGAACCTGTGAAAATAGGAAAACTTGAAATAAAAAACAGATTTGCCATGGCGCCAATGGGACCTCTCGGACTTTCAGATGACCAGGGAGGATTTAACCAAAGGGGTATAGAATATTATACGGCACGTGCAAGAGGCGGTACCGGTCTCATAATTACGGGGGTGACATTTGCTGAAAACAAAGTCGAAGAACATGGAATGCCGAATTGCCCCTGTTCTACGTACAATCCGGTGCAATTTATACGTACTGCAAGGGAAATGACAGAGAGAATACATGCGTATGACTCAAAAGTATTTTTGCAAATAAGTGGAGGTTTTGGAAGGGTTACTATTCCTACAAACCTTGGGGAATTCCCACCGGTTGCACCATCGCCTATACAGCATAGGTGGCTTGACAAGACATGTAGGGAACTTACCGTAAAGGAAATAAAATATATAGTAAAAAAATTTGGAGATGGCGCATTTAATGCAAAACGTGCCGGGTTTGATGGAATACAGATACATGCAGTTCATGAAGGCTATTTAATAGATCAATTTGCTATTTCTTTTTTCAACCACAGAACAGATGAATATGGTGGCTCTCTTGAGAACCGTTTAAGATTTGCTCGAGAGATTGTTGAAGAAATAAAAGAAAGATGTGGAGAGGATTTTCCTGTAACTCTTAGATATAGTCTCAAAAGCTTTATAAAGGACTGGAGAGAGGGAGGTCTTCCAGGGGAAGAATTTGAAGAAAAAGGCAGAGATATAGAAGAAGGCATACAGGCTGCAAAGCTTCTTGAATCTTATGGATATGATGCTCTTGATGTTGATGTTGGAACTTATGATTCGTGGTGGTGGAATCATCCGCCAATGTATCAGAAAAAAGGGCTCTATATACCTTATGCCAAAATAGTAAAACAGTCTGTAACGGTGCCTGTTATATGTGCAGGGCGTATGGATAACCCGGAACTTGCACTTTCAGCTGTGGAGGATGGTGCCTGTGATATAGTAAGTCTTGGACGTCCACTTCTTGCAGATGAGGATTATGTAAACAAGGTTAAGTCTGGAAATTACAAATATGTTCGTCCATGTCTCTCATGTCATGAGGGTTGCATGGGACGTATACAGGAATACTCAGCTTTGAACTGTGCTGTAAATCCAACTGCCTGCAGGGAAAAAGAAATGGAGTTAAGGCCTGCTTTAAAGAAGAAGAAAGTCCTCATTGTAGGTGGAGGAGTTGCAGGATGCGAGGCAGCAAGAGTTCTTGCGCTAAGAGGTCATGAACCTGTAATCTGCGAGAAGGAAAATAGACTTGGAGGCAACCTTATTCCGGGAGGTTCACCTGATTTCAAGGAAGATGATCTTGCACTTGTTGCCTGGTATGATAATATACTGGATAAGCTTGGAGTTGAAATTCATTTAAATACTAAAATTACACTTGATGATGTAAAGAAAATTAATGCAGATGAAGTTATAGTGTCTACAGGTTCAGTTCCAAAGATGTTCGATCTCGGTGGAGGAAAAGTATATTCAGCTGCAGATGTGCTGCTTGAAAAAGTAAATTATGGAGAACGGATAGTTGTGGTAGGAGGAGGTCTTGTTGGATGTGAACTTGCCTTATCCCTCGCAAAAAAAGGAAAGAAAGTTACCATAGTTGAACTTCAGGATAAACTTCTTGCCGTGAATGGTCCTCTTTGTCATGCCAATTCCGAAATGCTTGAAAGACTTATACCTTTTAATGGTATAGAAGTTCTTACATCTTCGAAGGTTGTTAAAGCTACTGAAAAAGGTGCTGTGGTTGATATAAACGGAATCGAGAAAGAACTTCAGGCTGACAGTATAGTGCTGGCTGTTGGATATAGTTCTGAGAAGTCGTTGTATGAGGAGCTTAAGTATGAGATTCCAAACATACATATTGTTGGGGATGCGAGGAAGGTTGCCAATATAATGTATGCTATATGGGATGCCTATGAAGTTGCAAGATATATATAAAAGTGTGGTATAATATTAAAAAACAGGAGTGAAATTGCTCCTGTTTTTAATATTCACTATTATTTTCAACATAAAGAGGAGAGTACTATGAAGAAGCAGACCATGCGTGCAAAGCAAGCCGAGATGACCAAGAATAAAATTTATGACTGCGGCGTAAGTCTTATAAAAAAATATGGATTTAAAAGTGTAACAATTGAAGAAATAGCAAGAGAGGCCGGGGTTTCAGTTGGTACGTATTACTATTATTTTAAATCGAAGTTCGAACTTTTCAGAGAAATTTTTAACAGGGGAGACGATTACTTCATAGATTATGCTTCAAATAGATTGCAGCATAAAAGGTGTCCAGATCAAATCATAGATTTTTTTTGCGAATATGCCGAATTTAATATATCGAACGGTCTTGACATGGTCAGAAATCTATATACGCCTGACAACAAGATGTTTATTACTGAGGGGCGTGGTATGCAGAATGTTTTAAAAGAAATAATAGAAGCTGGTAAAAAAAATGGTGAATTTCCTTGTGATATTTCTTCTCACAAGGCAGTAAACATACTTTTTATTATAGCCAGAGGAATGGTGTATGAGTGGTGTTTGAAATGTGGGGAAATGGATTTGAAACAAGAAATGACAGAGGTAATATCACTGACGCTTAAGGGATTTTATGCTGATAATTTGTTATAAGGCCAAATCTTAAAATGTTTTATTTTAAAAAATATTTGACAAGCAATAAAAAAAATAATATACTTGTTTTAACTTAAATGAATTAAACTTTGATGGAGAAAGAAATGTTCCTGATTTGACAGAAGAGAGCTGATGGGTGGTGGAAATCAGCGTTAAGGGAATGTGGAAATCACTCTGGAGTTTCCGAGTAGAAAGACATTTTGTCAAGTAGACAAGGACGTACACCGGCGATATATGGTTAGGGTTTGTTTTAAAATACAGACTTGATTGAAGGGACAATTATTTGTTTTAGATAATTGTAAACTAGGTGGTACCGCGGAAGTAGATCTTTCGTCCTTATGAACATATTTTAATGTGTTTATGAGGATGAAAGATTTTTTTACTTTTGTAATTTACATGATATAAAAAAGAAAGGAGGAAGAATATAATCTAGAATTTTAGAAAAATTGGGGCAATAGTATCATTTAGAATTAAGGGGGCTTAGAAATATGTCTGTTAAGGGCAGTGTGACAAGAAGAAAGTATTTGAATATTATTTTACCGCTTTTTATAGGATCTATGATTGCTTATATAGATAGACTTAACATATCCTATGCGGCGCTTACAATGAATGAAGATCTCGGTTTTAGTGCACAGGTATTTGGAATGGGTGCGGGAATTTTGTTTTTTGGATATGTTATATTTGAGGTGCCGGGGACTGTATTTGCAGAGAAAAGAAGTCCAAGCAAGTGGATCGTGAGAATAATGATTACCTGGGGAATGGTTACGAGTCTTATGGGATTTGTTCATACGGAACTTCAATTTTATATTGTGCGTTTTCTTGTAGGAGCGGCAGAAGCAAGCTTTTATCCTGTGTGCTATTCTGCTGTAATACCAAGATGGTTCAATGCAAAGGAAAGGCCAAAGGCGCTTTCAGTTCTTCTTACTTCAATGCTGGTTTCAAGCATTATAGGATCGCCTCTTGCAGGTTTGATTCTTCAAATAAAGGCTTTTGGATTTCAAGGATGGCAGATGCTTTTTGTACTTGAAGGACTTATTGCATTTATATTCGGAATAATTCTTATTTTCTGGCTTAAAGATAAACCTGAAGATGCAGGATGGCTTACAGAGGAAGAGAAGAAAAAAATAAAATCAGAGTATGAAAAAGAAATAGCACTTAAAAACTCTGTTAAAAAGTACACTCTTTGGGAAGCATTGAAAGATAGGACTGTTTTAAAATTGTGTTTTATATATTTTATGTGGGTTACAGGCTTTTGGGGATTTGGATTTTGGCTGCCAACAGTTTTAAAATCAGTATCCGGCATGAGTAATTCAAATGTGAGCTTTTTAATTATAATACCTATGGCAGTGGCACTTGTAGGTTTTATAGCAAATGGGAATTCCACTTCAAGGACAGGTGAGGTAAAATGGCATATAGCATTTCCACTTTTTATTGGGGCAGTTGGGATGTTTTTTGGTACCATTGTGTCAAATCCTGTACTTAGTTTCATATTTACATGCGTTACTGCAGCAGGTGTATATGTTGGAATGGGAGTTTGGTGGAGTGTTCCAATATCATTTCTTTCAGGGCCTGCAGCAGCAGGTGCTACAGGACTTATAAATTCAATTGGAAATTTGGGAGGCTGGGTTGGACCTAGTTTTGTAGGATTTATAAAAAGCAGTACAGGATCATACAGTGCAGCTTACGTATATCTTGCTGTATCGCTTGTGATTGCAGGAGTTGTAATGCTTACCTTAAAACAAAAAAGTGTAGTGACTTTAGATATGAAATCTGATAGAACAAGTGAAAGAATAACAAACGTAAAATAATTTTGTACAGAAAAGGGGGCTTTAATTATGAAATTAAATTTAACATTGAATGATGTATTGGAAGCTAGAGAGAGGATAAAGAATATATGTGTAAAAACAAGTCTTATATACAGTCCTGTGTTTAGTATGGAATGTGGAAATGAAGTTTACATAAAACCTGAAAATCTTCAGATTACAGGTGCTTTTAAATTGAGGGGGGCATCAAATAAAATAAGCAAGCTTGGCGATGAACAAAAATCAAGAGGGCTTATAGCTTCATCTGCTGGAAATCATGCACAGGGAGTTGCATATTCCGCTAAGAAGCTTGGAATAAAGGCAACAATTGTAATGCCGGAGACAACTCCTTTTATAAAAGTTCAGGCCACGAGAGATTATGGGGCGAATGTGGTACTTAAAGGAAAAATATATGACGAGGCCTATGAAGAAGCTAAAAGGCTTGAAAAAGAAAATGGATACACTTTTGTTCACCCTTTTAATGATATAGATGTAATGGCGGGGCAGGGAACCATAGCACTTGAAATAATAGATGAACTTAAGGATGTTGATGCAATATTGGTACCGATAGGTGGAGGCGGACTTATAAGTGGAATATCTGTTGCAGCAAAGTCTGTAAATCCTGACATAAAAATCATAGGAGTACAGGCAGAGGGGGCAAATCCCATGAAACTTTCTTTTGATGCCGGAAAGCTTATTTATGCGGATAAAGTTGATACCATTGCAGATGGGGCTGCGGTGAAACAACCAGGAGATATTGCTTTTGAAATCGTAAAGGAGTATGTCGATGAGATAGTTACTGTAAGTGACAGAGAGCTTATGGAAGATGTATTTGTACTTCTCGAGAAACACAAGCTTGTGGCAGAAGCTACGGGGGTAATGTCTCTTGCGGCACTTAAAAAACTTAATTTCAAGGGAAAGAAGGTTGTTTCACTTATAAGTGGAGGAAATATTGACGTAGTTACAATATCTTCTGTTTTAAACAGCGGACTAGTATCACGGGGAAGAATATTCTGTTTTTCAGTAAAATTAAAGGACACTCCGGGGCAGCTGCAAAAGATATCACAAATACTGTCGGAACAGGGAGCAAATGTAATAAAGCTTGACCACAATCAATTCAAGGCAGTTGATAGGTTAAAGCACGTAGCCCTTGAAGTAACTGTTGAAACCAGCGGATATGAACATATAGATTCAATTGTAGCTGAACTTAATAAAAATGGATACAATGTAGATAAAATATATTAAAAATCATGTCTTTAAAGTTATGTTTACTGTTGTTCCATGCTCTAAGGCACTATCCACACATATAGTGCCTTCATGGGCGTCTATTATCTGTTTTGATATAGCCATTCCCAATCCTGAACCTTGAATGGATGAGTTTGTATTTGTGCCCCTGTAATATCTGTTGAATATGTGTTTTAGATCATTTTTGGATATCCCTTTTCCATAATCTTTTATAATTATGTTGATGCTTTTATTTTCATAAATTGAAACTACTACTTTTGTTTTGGATTCATTGTAAAGCACAGCATTAATAATCAAATTATCTATGGCACGTTTCATAAGTTTTTTGTCTATGAAAGTTTCCATGACTTGGTTTCTGCAGTAAAATTCTATATTTTCTTCGGAATAAAGTGGATGATTTAAAATTTCAACAATAATATTTTGAACAAACGGTACAATATTTACTTTTTCCTTTTTTAAAGGTACGGCATTATTTTTTAACTTGTATGTCATATTTAAATCATCAACCAGAGATTGTATGTAGGAGGATTTTTTATATATTATTTCAGCGTATGTGCGTATTTCTTCCTCCGAAAAGCTGTAATCTACATCTTTCATAATTTCAGCGTAACCTTTTATTGAAGAAAGGGGAGTCTTTACATCATGAGATATGGAAGAAATCCATGTATTCCTTATTTTTTCAAGTTCTTCACGCTTTTCTTTTGCTTCTTTTAAATTTTCGTTTAGATTATCTAAATTTGAAAATATGTTTTTATACACACCGGAATTTACATGTTGTATTTTATATTTTCCATTCGAAAGATTGTTTATGCTGTTTATTATTTTCTGCAGGGGTATTCCCATTTTTTTACCGAATAAAAAATAGGCTGAAAGCACAGTAGCAAGTATGTTTAAAGATAAAACAAGTAAGACTCCATTCCAGAAAAATAGTTTAATGTTGCGAGTATTGAATATTAAAGTATATTTTCCTGTTGTATTTTCAGGAAAACCTATTATATAGGAAAAACTTTTTCCATGAAAGCTTTTTTCACTTACAAATACTGAATATCCAGCTATATCGTATTTGTACATATGGGAAAATTGAATTGGTATGTACTTTACAGGGACTTTTTGAGGCTTATTAAAAGAGTATACTTCACTGAAGTTTTCATCTATCATTTGAACCCAAAGATGATTTTTTAAAATTTTTGATTTGCCGGTTTCATTTATAAAAGGAAGTGAATTTTTAAATTTTACATACTCCGAAAAATTGTATGTGAATTTTTGCGGATTTAAGGTTAGTATTGTTTTTTTAGTGTATATAAGGAATTGGCTACATACTACAATGTTGAAAAATAGATTCATGATTATTATAAATACAAGTGTAAGCAGGAATTTTGTAGTAAGTGTCCAGTTGGTTTTGAATTTGTTTAATAATTTCATTTTGCCACCTCGATTTTATGGAATCCTGAGTTTATACCCAAGGCCCCTAAATGTAATTATATATTTGGGACTTGATGGATTGTCCTCGAGTTTTTGCCTAAGTTTTCGTATATGTACCATTATTGTATTGTCATATCCTATGCACTCATCTTTCCATACTTTACTGCATATCATTTCCTTGGTAAGTATTTGATTGGGGTTTTCAGCCATATAGCGTAAAAGATGATATTCTTTTGGAGTTAAAATTACGACTTTTTCAGATTTTGACACTTCAGCATTTTTTAGATCGATTGTTACATCACCGAATTGTACGAAACTTTTGCTTCTCGTCATCTCTTTTTTCAAATATATGTTCCTTCTTAAATGAGCTTTTATTCTAAAGGCAACTTCTTTTGGACTGAAAGGTTTTGTTACATAATCATCAGCGCCAAGTCCAAGTGCAAGAATCTTGTCTATATCGTCTGATTTTGCAGACAAGAAAATTACAGGAACAAAAGAAAAGCCCCGTATTTGTTTGCACACTTCGAAACCGTCCGTGTCTGGAAGCATAATATCAAGAACTATTATGTCAGGTTTTTCTTTGGTACATAGATTTATACCGCCTGCTCCGTCCATAGCCTTGTATATTTTACTGAATCCTTCTTTTTTTAAAACAGTTTCCATAAGATTTAAGAGCTCAATTTCATCATCAATCAATAGAACTTTTTTAGATAAAATTTCATCTGGCATAATAACCTCCGTCTAAAATAAATATGACTTAATTATATCATTACACAAAAATTATGTTGTTATAATTTAAAACTTTAAGGTTCTGTTAAGGTACTGATAAACCAGATTTAAGTGACAGCCGTTATCATATACATATGACTAATTTGAGGAGGAAAGGTTATGTTTGAAAATATAATAGAAACTAGTGATCTTGCAAAGGACTTTAAAGGTTTCCACGCAGTTAAGGGTATAAACTTATCAGTTAGAAAAGGAAGAGTATATGGATTTCTTGGTCCAAATGGTGCAGGAAAGTCCACAACCATCCGAATGATGCTTGGTCTTATAAAACCAACCAGAGGGAAAATTAAAATCTTTGGGAAAAATATAAGAACCAATAGAATGGAGATTTTGAAAAGAGTGGGTTCAATGGTTGAAGCCCCCTCATATTATGCAAATTTGACAGCATATGAAAATCTTAAAATAACAGCTGAAATTTTGGAACTTGATTATAAATATATTGACGAAGTACTTGAAGTTGTAAAACTTTCAAAATGGAAGGACAAACAGGCTGGAAAATTTTCGCTTGGCATGAAACAGAGACTTGGGATTGCTCAGGCATTGATAGCAAAACCTGAACTTTTGATACTGGATGAACCTACAAACGGGCTGGATCCTGCAGGAATACACGAGATAAGGAACCTTATAAAAGATTTACCAAAACATTATAATATGACTGTTGTAATATCAAGCCACAATCTAAGTGAAATTGAACTTATGGCAAATGACATAGGAATTATAAATATGGGGGATATGTTGTTTCAAGGAACACTTGATGAACTTCATTCAAAAAGTAAGGGCAATATTTGCATAGGAAGCAAAAATATTGAGGAAACAAAAAATATTTTAAATAAATGTGGTTACAAATATAATATAAAAGATGAATGTATATATGTGGAACCAAAGAAAATAGAACACGATGAACTTTTAAAAAGTCTTGTAGAGAAGGGCAGCAGAATATACAAGTTTGTTGAAGTCAAAAAATCTCTTGAGGATATATTCCTTGACCTTACAGAAGGGAGAGGAAATGTATGAAATTTACGTCAATTATGAAAGCGGAGTTTATGAAGTACAGGAGATCGGTGTTGTGGAAAGGTGTATTTTTAATACCTCTGTTGTCTTTTTTGGTTTTATTTGCAGATTTTTATGTGAGATATGATTTTTTGATGTCTCCTGTACATTTAAAAGATCTATCTAAAACTGGAATTTATGGACAAACAGCTGTGTTCATATATGAGTCGCATCTTGGAACGTGCTGGTTTTTACTGCTTAGTCTTGCTATAGTTGCAGTTTCAATTGTTGTAAATTATATTGAATACAGTGAAAACATGTGGAAACAACTGCTGTCGAGACCTGTGGAAAGAAGAAAAATCTATATTTCAAAATGGATACTTGTATATTCCTCGGCAGTTTTAATGGTTGTTTTAAACGGAATAGGTCTAATCATAATTAGCTCTGTATTCAAGGTTCAAACCGATTATTTTTTGATTTTTAAATATGTATGTTTTGAACTTTGCGCGGTTTTGGGAATTTCGAGTCTTCAGCAGTTTATAAGCTGTTTTATTAAAAATTCTCTTGCAGCAGCGGCAGTTGGTTTTTGCGGAAGCATAGGTTCATATATGTTTGCACAGAGCCAGATACTGTCAAAGGTCATTCCATATTCAAACATATTGATTACAGTACCCTTTGGAGATGAAAGAGATGCATACGTTGGGCTGGCTTTTTCCATAGCATCTGGAATACTATGGCTTGCAGTTGGAATTTTTGAATTTAATAAAAGAGATATAAAATAAGGAGGACAACTATGAAGGGAATATATAAGGTTGAAATGTTAAAGCTTAAACATTCTAAAATATTGTATATAACCATGTTAACACCTATATTTTTTGTAATACTTGGTGTTGTGAATTTTATGAGATACAAGGAACTTTTTACAGAAAAAGGACAAAATGTATGGATGCAAATTTACACTCAAAGTTCCATGTTCTACGGTTTGTTTATTATGGCACTTTTAATAACTATCATTACAGCCATTTTATTTAGAATAGAAAATAGCTGTGACAGTTTAAAAAGAATGCTTACACTGCCAGTTAGAAGGGAAAAACTTTACCTTTCAAAGCTTGCAGTTGCATGTAATATGATTTTCTTGAATCTTTTAGTATTTATAATTATTATGCTTACATTGGGATTGCTTGTAGTACCCCACGGGGAAAAAATGCCGATGCGTGTTATTTATAGTCCTCTTCTCTGCATGATAGCATCGATGCCTGTTGTGTCTGTTCAATATTATTTGAGTATGAAGTTTAAGAATATTTATGTGCCGCTTGGAGTTGGAGTTTTTTTTTCAATTCCGTCCATCCTTATAAACAATACAAAATATTGGATGTTCTTTCCCTGGGATTATCCAGGACGTGTGCTTTTAAATGGTGGAAGCGTACAATTTGATTTTCCATTATATATGTATGGAGTTTCCATTGGAATTTTTCTATTGTTTACTTTTATCGGTATATGGGAGTTTAAGAAGAAGGACATACTGTAGACAAATACTACTAAAACTAAGAAATGTCTGGTTTCGGCAAAAAGCTGAAATCAGACATTTCTTTTTAAAAATCAAATAGGCATTTTATTACTTGAGACCTTCCTCATAGGCTTGAATCATTTTCTTGACCATATTTCCACCTACAGATCCAGCTTCTCTTGCAGTAAGATCACCATTGTAACCCTGCTTCAAGTTTACACCAACCTCGGAAGCTGATTCCATCTTAAACTGGTTTAATTTTTCTCTTGCTCCTGGAACAACTATACGGTTATTATATGCCATAACACTCACTCCTTTATATAGTAATATTTACTGCTTACACTTTAAGTTTATACAATTAACATCAAAATATGTAAGGGAAGTTGAGGAATGGATGGAAATTGTATGTGTTATTTCATATTGTTTTGAATACATATATTTTTATTCCATAGGATAAACTATTAAAACAAACAAAATAGTGAGGTTTAAGTATATGAATAAAATTTTGATTAACAAATGTGAAAGAATAAATTTAAATGAATTTGATCCGGCGTATTCCGGTGAATTGTTTAAAGAATCTATTAAAGATGAGTATTCCATTTTGCAGGACAAATTTTTAAAACTTCAGGATGTTTTTTATGCATCAAAAAAATTTGCACTTCTTGTAATTTTTCAGGGAATGGATTGCAGTGGAAAAGATGGTACTGTAAAAAAAGCATTTTATAAAATCAATCCAAATGGAATTAATGTAGTAAGTTTTAAAGAACCTACACCTAGGGAACTTGGACACGATTATTTGTGGAGGGTTCACAGAGAATTGCCTATGAGAGGAAATATAAGTGTTTTTAACAGATCATATTATGAAGATGTACTTGTTACCAGGGTACATGGAATTATAGATGATTCCACTGCTTTCAGAAGATTTGATGAAATAAACAAGTTTGAAGAATATATGAATAATAATAATATCATAGTGATTAAATTTTTCTTAAACATATCAAAAGAGTTTCAGAGGCAAAAGCTGCTTGAAAGATTAACTGTTGAAAAAAAGCACTGGAAATTTTCGGCAGCTGATTTAAAGGAAAGAGATTTCTGGAATAAATATCAAAAATGCTATGAGGATATATTGTCAAACTGCAGTACGGGCCATGCACCATGGTATGTTGTACCTTCCGACAAAAGGTGGTTTAGAGATTTTATCGTCATGAAAGTTATTGTGAATGTACTTGAAAAGCTTGATTTGAAGTTTCCAGATATAGATGAAAATATTAAAATGCTGATAAGTGAACTTTGCAAATAGAAATGGCTTAAATAATTGTTAACAAAATTGACACTTTAATGCAACAATTATTTAGTAACATATATTAGTAATTATCATGCATTAGTAGAATAATATAAGCCTAAGAGGCGGAATGGAGACAATTTATTATGGAAGTTGAAGATAAGAACATCACCAAAAAAGAAAAAAAGAATAAAAAATCTAAAAAATGTCGTACTTCAATTGGTTTTTATATTGCATCAATAATTGCTGCAATTATTGGAATTGCGTCCCTTGTGACAAACATAACATTATTTACAAAGACCGTAAAACAATATGTAAGTCAAGGGTATTCTCAAACCACTGTTGTTTCACAGCTTTTACCATCACAGCTTTTGCCGTCATTGTTTGAAACTGTGGTAGTTTACTTTGGAATTGCAGTAATACTGTTTGGAATTGGACTTATAAATAAAAAACTGTCACAAGTTTTTAAGGCACAACAAGGTGAAACTTCGAATGTTGAGGTTATATCCGAAGATAGATCTGAAGATAAGGAAAATAATGAGGTTAATTAAATATACCAAGGGCCCGGTTTTTTATACCGGGCCCAAAATTATTGGTGATTTTTATTGACTTGAGGCGGAATTGATATAGATTTGATGGTAGAATATAATATAAGTACGTTGATTTGATGTTTTAAGGCGGTGACAATGTGGAGTTTAGAGAGGAAAAAGATCTTATTGGAAGTAGATATATACAGAATTCGGACTATTTTGGTATAAATACTTTAAGGGCTGCTGAAAATTTTAATTTGGGTGACAGAACTGTAAACATAAGGCTTATAAGGGAAATTGCACTTATAAAAAAGTCGGCAGCTCTGGTAAATTGTGACCTTAGGCAACTTTCAGATAAAAAAGCATCTGCTATAGTGAAAGCAAGCGAAGAGATAATTGAGGGAAAGTTTGACAGTCAGTTTGGTTTAAGTGCATTTCAAGGTGGGGCAGGAACTTCAACGAATATGAATGTAAATGAAGTTATAGCTAACAGAGCCATAGAAATACTCGGAGGCAGAAAAGGAGACTATGATGTTGTACATCCTTTGAATGATGTAAATATGTCACAGTCTACAAACGACGTTTATCCTACGGCACTTAGAATTGCATCCATAAGGTGCATAAGAGATCTGAGCCATGTTCTTTCGAAGCTTCAGGAGGTACTTCAAGCTAAAGAAGATGAATTTTCAGATATAATAAAACTTGGAAGGACGGAGCTTATGGATGCACTTCCAATGATGGCTGGTCAGGGATTTGGAGCCTATTCAAAGGCGATATCAAGAGACAGATGGAGAATTTACAAGGTAGAAGAAAGGTTGAGAGAAATTAATATAGGAGGTACTGCAATAGGAACGGGACTCAATGCTTCAAGAAAATTTATTTATGAGATGACGGATAAGCTTCAAAATTTAACTGGTTTTGGAATTTCAAGGTCGGATTATCCAATGGATATTACGCAGAATTGCGATGTATTTGTGGAAGTATCCGGACTTTTGAAATCTCTTGCAGTAAATCTTTTAAAGATCTCAAATGATCTAAGGCTTCTTGGTTCTGGACCAAGGGGGGGGATAGGCGAGGTCATACTTCCCGAGGTTCAGGCTGGATCAACTATTATGCCTGGAAAAGTCAATCCGGTTATACCTGAAATGGTAGGACAGGTGAGCATGAGAGTAATTGCAAATGATTCTGCAATAACCATTGCAAGTTCCTCCGGTCAGCTTGAACTCAATGCCTTCATGCCTCTTATAGCAGATTCACTTCTGGAATCTCTTGAAATATTAAAAAAGGCAGTTGAAATATTCAATAACAAGTGTATAAAGGATATAAAAATAAATAGTGAAAATTGCAGAAGAAATCTTGAAATGTCAACTGCCCAGACTGCTGCACTTGTACATTACATAGGTTATGACAAAGCAGGCAGGGTCGCAAAGAAAGCTCTCATGGAAAACAAAACAATAAAAGATGTATTATATGAACTTCAAATATTGCCTGAAGATAAAATAGACAATATAATAAATCCGTACCAACTTACAAAACCGGGTATACCTGGGGAATAGCTATTGGAGGTAATAAAATGAGTTTTAATGAAGCACCACGTTCTGTGAGGACGCATATAGCTCTTTTTGGAAGAAGAAATTCTGGAAAATCAAGTATAATAAATGCAATCACTGGCCAAAATATTGCGATAGTATCTGAGGTGAAGGGAACAACAACAGATCCCGTGTACAAGTCAATGGAAATCCTTCCAATAGGTCCGTGCGTAATTATAGATACTGCAGGACTTGATGACGTAGGAATGCTTGGAGGCCTTAGAAAGGAAAAAACCTTGAAGGTACTTGAAAAAACAGATATAGCAATTGTCGTAGTGGATTCTGCTTTGAATATTACACAGTATGATAGGGATTTGATAAAGAATATAAAGACTAGAAATATACCTTTAGTTATTGCTATGAACAAATCGGATGTTTTTAAACTGGATGAAAATGAAATATCCAGTATTGGTGACAATTTTAATGTGCCTTGTGTATGTGTCTCTTCGAGAACCGGTGAAGGAATAGAAGATTTAAAACTTAAAATTGTAAATTCGCTTCCTAAGACAGAAGAAAAATTCAGGATAGTCGGTGATCTTATAAAACCGGGTGATTTTGTGGTTCTTGTAGTTCCGATAGATAAGGCAGCACCCAAGGGGAGACTTATACTTCCTCAGCAGCAGACTATAAGAGATGTTCTTGAGAGTGATTGCACTGTAGTTGTTACAAAAGAATACGAATTGAGATATACGCTTGAAAAACTCGGGGTAAAACCTAAAATAGTTATTACAGATTCACAGGTTTTTTTGAAAGTTTCTGCAGATACTCCAAAGGACATACTTATGACGTCTTTTTCTATACTTTTTGCACGGTACAAGGGAGATCTCGTGGAGCTTGTAAAGGGTGCAAAAGCAATAGACAAACTTCAGGACGGAGACAGGGTGCTAATTGCCGAAGGATGTACTCATCACAGGCAGTCGGATGATATAGGCACAGTCAAAATACCGAGGTGGATAAGAGAAGTTACAGGTAAAAAAATAGATTTTGAGTATTCATCAGGGGTTTCTTTTACAGATGATATAAAAAAGTACTCTCTTGTTGTACATTGTGGAGGATGTATGCTGAACAGTAAAGCAATGCTTAACAGAATAAATTATGCAGAGAGTATGAAGGTGCCTATAGTAAACTATGGTATATTGATTGCATATGTTCATGGGATACTTGACAGAGCACTTGAGCCTTTTCCTCTCGCGAACATGATCTGGAAAGAAGAATAAAATATATTAAAAAATGCAGAAAGCTTGATTGTAAAAATCGTTTCTGCATTTTTTATATGAAAAATATGCTCCCTCTGTCTGTAAGTTTTTCATTACTTAGATATATGGGCTTTATATTGTGCTTTTCTAAAAATTCAAGTACATTTTTACCATATGCATAGTTTTCCAAACTTCCAAAAAACACTGCATAGTTCTCAAATGAACCGCAGCACCCGCCTATAAATCCATAATCAAAGCCGTCAAGGAGTATGTCACCGAAGGGTATCTGCATGACATCGATATCTTGTTCTGACAGGGCATTGTATATGGAAGGATCACTTGTTATTACATTATTTTTTCCTATAACGGAGGAAGAACATTTTGTATAACCTTGATTTACATTTATAAGTTTTTTTCTGCCCAAATTTTTTGTTATAGAGGGATCGGTATATTTTAAATTATGTACAAAAATTTTATCAAGGTTTAGTGCATTTAAGGATATGTCACCTGGATACTTTTGTGATAGTGGATTTTTGGCAGGAATTACATTTATATTTATAGAATTCAACTTTTTTAGGAAATCAATATCTGTGTTTTTGTCTACTACGGCTGTTTTTTTGTCTATGAAGAAAACAGATATGTCAGGATGCCCGCATATTTGCCAGCATACATTTTTACATGGTGGGCACAATATTGTTTTGAAACCGAGTTTGTTCAGGTTTTTCTTTTCATTGTCACTTGTTCTAAAATCAATCAATGCGTATTCCATGAAACCCCTCCTCTGGATTAGATGCTTTAAATATTATAAGCTATATATCAAAATTTGAACAGAAATATTGAAAAGGCAAATTGCAATTTTTACAAAGAACGTTGTCGATATTTGACAAACAAATTTTGAATACAGATTTTTTTTAGGCACATACTATGTCAGAAGGGAGTGTAGAAAATGCCGCTGTTAATTTTAGTATACAGAAATGAAAGAGAACATATAACAAATGGAATAAAATCTGTAGTAGAATATTTTAAAAATAAGGGTATCAATATGGGATTATCTGAAAAAATGGAATCGGATACTCACTTCCTCAAGCTGTTTTGCAGTTCAGAATTAAGTGACAGATTGAAAAATATATTTTATATTTTTATATCGAATATATTGTATGATATAGTAGTTGATGAATTTTATGAAAATTACGCAGATAATTTTATAAGAGAATCATATTTTTTCCTGCAGTCAGGTGAAAAAAAGACAATTATAGAAGAGAGTATGCATTATGTAAGGGGCAAGATTGAAATATCAGATCAAGATGCAGTTTATTGCATAAACAAGAAGAATGCCATTATAGAAAAAATAAAATCATGTATAGGGGAGAATGAAAGTATAAACGTTGATGGATTTATACTGTTTAGAATAAAAGATTTACTGGGTGATCTTGAAGCTATACTTGATAGAGTTGTTGAAAAGTACATGGTTGAAAAGGAATATGATGAATTTATAAAACTGCTTAGGTATTTTGTTGACATACAGGAGAGTAAAATAAACTGTCTTGATATAGAAATAAAGAATGATGGTAGTTATATAATAAAAGATGGTGAAGGATACGATATAACAAAGCAATTATTTGGAGAGCTTGTTGAATTTAGAACAGAAAATGATACCAGTTCTGAAGATTTGCTGATAAGTGTTCTTATAACAAATTCACCGGAGAAAATAAGAATACATTGTATAGAAAACTGCAGAAACAATGAAATAATAGATACAATAAAAAAGGTTTTTGAAGACAGGGTGTGTATATGTAAAAGCTGCAGAGTGTGAAAGTTATTTGAAAAATAAACGGGTTTTGTATTGACATATGCAGTTCAGAATAATAAAATAGTTAACATAGAAAAACGATGATAGAGGAAAAGTAGGTAAAATAATTATCTTAAGAGATAAAAACTTATTAGCTGAGAGGTTTTTTAGATAATTTTTATTGAAGACCGCCCCTTGAGTTGAATGTTGAAAGTAAATCAAGCCTATGATTTTTATTATTAGACATTTTCGTATCCTGCGTTAAAGGTATAGAGATGATGGCACATGTGTTATTTGATTGACTTTATATGTGTTGTTAATTTGGGTGGAAACACGGCAAACTCGTCCCATTGTAGGGAGGGGTTTTTTTACGTTGTAATATATTTCAAGGAGGAAAATTATGATAAAAGTATCTTTAAAAGATGGAAAAATAATCGAAGTAGAAAAAGGATCAACTGCAGGTGATATAGCTTCAAAACTGAGTATTTCTCTTGGAAAGAAAGCTGTTGGCGCAAAGGTTGATGGCAGAGTTGTTGAGCTTATGAAACCAATAGATGAAGACTGTAATCTGGAAATATTGACATTTGAAGATGAAGACGGAAAGAAGATATTGTGGCATACTGCATCGCATATACTTTCCCAGGCAGTGAAGAGGCTGTATCCAGATGTGAAACTTGCAATCGGACCAGCAATAGACAATGGCTTTTATTATGATCTTGATGCAGACTTTTCATTTACACCGGAGCTTCTCGAAAAAATTGAAGTTGAAATGAATAAAATAATAAAAGAAAATGAGAAGCTTGAAAGATTTGAACTGCCGAGAGATGAAGCAGTAAAATTAATGGAGGATGCAAAGGAACCGTATAAAGTTGAACTTATAAAAGATCTTCCGGAAGATGAGACTATATCTTTTTACAAACAAGGTGACTTTGTTGACCTTTGTGCAGGACCTCACGTGCCTTCTACAGGAAAAGTCAAGGTTATAAAGCTTCTTTCCATAGCAGGCGCATATTGGAGAGGAAATGAAAAGAACAAAATGCTTCAGAGGATATATGGAATTGCATTTGAAAAGAAAAATGAATTGAAAGATTATCTTCACATGCTTGAAGAAGCTAAAAAAAGAGATCACAGGAAGATAGGCAAGGAACTTGATCTTTTCAGTATACATGAAGAGGGACCGGGATTTCCATTTTTCCATCCAAAGGGAATGGTTATAAGGAATACGCTTCAGCAGTATTGGAGGGAAGTTCATTCAAAAGCAGGATATGATGAAATAATGACACCTATTATATTAAACGAGCAGCTTTGGCATCAGTCCGGACACTGGGATCACTACAAGGAAAATATGTATTTTACAAAAATAGATGATGAAGACTATGCAATAAAACCTATGAATTGTCCTGGTTCCATACTTGTATACAAGAACAAGATACATTCCTACAGGGATCTTCCTATAAGATATGGTGAAATGGGAATTGTCCACAGGCATGAAAAATCGGGAGCACTTCACGGACTTATGAGAGTACGATGTTTTACCCAAGATGATGCTCATATTTTCATGACAAAAGACAATATGAAAGATGAAATACTCAATGTAATAAAGATTATAGACAATTTTTACAAAGTTTTTGGTTTTGATTATTTTGTAGAACTTTCTACAAGACCAGAGGACTCCATGGGAAGTGACGAAGATTGGGAAGCTGCAACAAATGGACTTAGAGAGGCTCTAAAAGCTGCAGGGCTTGAATATAAGGTAAATGAAGGTGATGGAGCATTCTATGGCCCTAAGATAGATTTTCATCTTAGAGACTGCATAGGAAGAACCTGGCAGTGTGGAACAGTGCAGCTGGATTTCCAGATGCCTGAAAGGTTCGATCTTACTTACGTTGGTGCTGATGGAGAAAAGCACAGACCTGTCATGATACACAGAGTCGTATTTGGGTCAATAGAAAGATTCATAGGAATACTTATAGAAAATTATGCAGGTGCCTTTCCAACTTGGCTTTCACCTGTACAGGTAGAGGTTATGAATATAACTGATGCTCAAACTGATTATGTGAAAGATATAGTAGATGTATTAAAGAAAAATAATATAAGAGTGGAATCTGATATAAGGAATGAGAAGATAGGTTATAAAATAAGAGAAGCACAGATGCAGAAGGTACCTTATATGATTATAGTTGGCGACAAGGAAATGAATGAGAGAAATATTTCAGTGAGAAGCAGGAAAAATGGTGACATAGGTACAATGTCGCTTGATGATTTTACAGCAAAAGTTAAGGATGAGGTAAGATCAAAATCAAATGAAAATTAAAAAGTATATTGACATGTGAGTGTGAGTATAGTATACTGAATAAGGTTAAATTTTAAGAAGAAACTAGCCGTTTCTCACCTTACGGCACAGCCAGTAAGGTTATGTGAATTTTACATTAGGGTTGAAATTTCCTATTGGATTTTGAGAGACGGCGTGCGCCGTCTCTTTTTATATATCTAGTATGACCTGGGGGTGAAAATTATTAATAAGGGTTTTCTTGTAAATGAACAGATTAAAGCAAAAGAAGTAAGAACTATTGAAGATGATGGAAAACAAATTGGAGTTATACCTTTCCAGAGGGCACTTGAACTTGCAGAAGAAAAAGAGCTTGATCTGGTAATGATATCACCGCATGCAAAGCCGCCGGTTTGCAAAATAATGAATTACGGGAAATTTATTTACGAACAGGCGAAGAAAGAGAAGGAAGCTAGAAAAAACCAAAAAGTTGTTGTTGTAAAAGAAGTAAGATTCAGTCCTTCAATTGAAGAACATGATATTTCCATAAAGGCAAACAATGCTAGAAAATTTTTGCAATCAGGAGATAAAGTTAAAGTTACAGTTAGATTTAGAGGAAGAGAAGCAGAATACTCATTTACTGGAAGAAAAATATTAAATGATTTTTATTCCAAGCTTCAAGATATCTGTTCGATAGAAAAAAGGGCAAAACTTGAGGGAAGAAATATGACAATGGTATTATCACCTAATAAAGCATAATTAAATCGAGAGGAGGAATTGATATGCCAAAAATGAAAACAAAAAAAAGTGCAGCAAAGAGATTTAAACTTACAGGAACAGGAAAACTTAAAAGAGCAAAGGCTTTTAGAAGCCATAAATTAACAGCTAAGACTTCAAAAGTTAAGAGAAATCTTAGAAAAGCAGGATATGTTTCAAAAACTCAGGAAAAGAATATGAAAAATTTATTACCTTACGTATAGTTTGGAATCTTAGAAGGAGGTTAAAAAATGGCAAGAGTAAAAAGAGCTGTCAATGCTCGTAAAAATCATAAAAAAGTATTAAAACTGGCTAAAGGCTATTATGGCGGAAGAAGCAAATTGTTTAAAACAGCTAATGAGTCAGTTATAAGAGCACTTAGAAATGCATATGTTGGAAGAAGACTTAAAAAGAGAGATTTTAGAAAACTTTGGATAGCAAGAATAAATGCTGCAACAAGATTGAATGGACTTTCATATTCTAAGTTCATAAATGGAATAAAGATTGCAGGTATAGATATGAATAGAAAGATGCTCTCAGAGATAGCAATAAATGATCCGAAGGCATTTACAGAATTGGTTGAAATAGCAAAGAAACAATTAACTGCATAGCATTTTTACATAGAGAGTGTAGATTTTCTGCACTCTTTTATGTATCAATTGTTAAATTTTTAAGAAGCCCGGGTGGAACTTTTGAATATAATAAATAGTAGAAACAACAATCAGGTTAAAGAAGCTAAAAAATTGAAGAATAGAAAGTACAGAGATCAAAATAATCGGTTTTTGATTGAAGGTTTTAGATTTGTGGATGAAGCTCTGATGTCTCAATTTGAAATTTCAGCAATTTTTATAGATGAGGCAGTTTCAGAAAAGTGGCTGAATCATATTGAAAATTGTTCAATACGTGATTCTGTAATGGAAAAAGTATATTGCCTGAAAAAAGATGTGTTTTCTTCTATAAGTAGTACGGAGAATTCACAGGGAGTAGCTGCGGTGGTGGAAAACAAGGAGCTTGAAGTGAAAGAAACCTCGGGGTTTTATGTGCTTGCAGACAAGATTCAAGATCCGGGTAATATGGGTACTATAATAAGGAGTGCTCATGCATCAGGTGCGCTTGGGATAATTACAACCAGAGGAACTGTAGATGTATACAATGAAAAAACATTGAGAGCCACCATGGGTTCTGTTTTCCATGTTCCTGTTATACATGACTTCAAGCTTGAATATACAGAAGAACTAAGAAAAAGAGGATTTGAGCTTATTACAAGTACTCTTGATTCGGATAAAAGTTTTTATGACTGCAATCTTTCAAACAATTTGATAATAGCAGTTGGGAATGAAGGAAATGGACTGAGCAGTGATGTTAGGGCGATTTCCGATGTGAATGTACAAATACCAATGCCAGGTGGAGCCGAATCACTGAATGTTTCCATAGCCGCCAGCATAATGATGTTTGAAGTTGTGAGGCAAAGATTAAAATAGAATTTCGATTGACATTGAGGCGGAATAATTGTAATATTGTCAATATGCAGTATAAAAATAGAATACTTTGCCTTGAAGGAAAGAGTAGGTTCAAAACTGTTTGCAGAAAGAGAAATTTTAAGCTGGGAGTTTCTTAACTTGTTTTGTATTGAAGTTCATTCCCGAGCTCTGGCTGTGAATTTAAAGTAGCGGTCAGCGGATAAATTCGTTAGATTTTTACAAGAGGATATTTTATGATATCAATTTGGGTGGTAACGCGGATATAGAGTTCGTCCCTTTGAGGGAGGTGCTCTTTTTATTTTACAAAATTCTATATGTTTTTGAAAGGAGATGTTGTAATGTTGAAGGAAAAACTTGAGCAGATAAAAGAAAATGCTATTCTTGAGCTCAAAAAAAGTTTAAAAGATTCTGATGTTAATGATATAAGAATTAAGTATCTTGGAAAAAAAGGGGAACTTACTCAAATACTAAGGGGGATGAAGTCTCTTTCAAAAGAAGAAAGGCCTGTTGTTGGAAAGCTTGCAAATCAGGTTAGAAAAAGCCTTGAGGATAAAATAGAGGAAGTTTCAAATAGGATAAAAGCCAGCACTAGGGGAAGCAGACTTGAAGATGAGAAGATAGATATAACAATGCCCGGAAAGAAGCAGGTTATAGGTAGAAGGCATCCACTTGAACAAACTCTTGAGGAGATGAAGAAAATATTTATATCCATGGGATTCAGTATAGAGGAAGGCCCCGAGGTTGAATTGGATTATTATAATTTTGAAGCACTAAATATACCTAAAAACCATCCTGCAAGAGGAGAGCAGGATACCTTCTATATAAATGACAACATGGTGTTGAGAACACAGACATCGCCGATACAGATAAGAACCATGGAAAAGCAAAAGCCTCCTATAAAGATGATATCTCCTGGAAAGGTGTATCGTTCAGATGCAGTGGATGCTACGCATTCTCCTATATTTTATCAGATGGAGGGACTTGTGGTTGACAAGGGAATAACTTTTGCAAATCTTAAGGGTACCCTGGAGATGTTTGCAAAAAAAATGTTTGGAGATGACATAAATACCAAATTCAGACCACACCATTTTCCGTTTACGGAACCTTCTGCCGAGATGGATGCTACATGTTTTGTATGTGGAGGAAAAGGTTGCAGAGTATGTAAGGGAGAAGGATGGATAGAGCTTTTGGGATGTGGAATGGTTCATCCACAGGTACTTAGAAATTGTGGAATAGACCCTGAAGTGTATAGTGGTTTTGCATTTGGAATGGGTGTTGATAGAATGGTAATGCTCAAATATGGAATAGATGATATACGAAACATGTATGAAAGTGATATGAGATTTTTAAATCAGTTTTAGTTCATATTCTATGATTTTTGTTAGGGAGGGAATAATTTATGAAAGTTCCAGTTAGATGGTTGAAAGATTATGTTGATATAGATATCTCGGCAAATGAGCTGAGAGATAAATTAACATTGAGCGGTTCAAAAGTTGAAGAAGTTGTAACTACAGGAGATGAAATAACAAAAGTAGTCACAGGCAGGATTGTGAAGATAGATAAGCATCCGGATGCAGACAGACTTTCAGTATGCCAGGTTGACATAGGTATGGAGGAACCTATCCAGATAATAACAGCGGCGGATAATATGAAGGAACAGGATATAGTTCCAGTTGCACTTCATGGTGCAACTATACATGGAGGTACGAAGATAAAAAAAGGAAAACTGAGGGGACTTGTGTCAAATGGGATGTTCTGCTCAGAAGAAGAACTTGGAGTAGCAGGAGATAAGCCGGTTTATGGACTTATGATACTTCCTTATGATACGCCCGTAGGCAGGGACATAAAGTCAGTTGTTGATATGGAAAAAAGTATAATAGATTTTGAAATAACATCAAACAGGCCTGATTGTTTGAGTGTTGTTGGTATAGCAAGAGAAACTGCAGCTACACTAAATGAAAAGTACAGGAAACCACAGCTTGATTACAGTGAGTCGTCAGGTAACAATATAAAAGATCAAATACAAGTTGAAGTGAAAGATAAGCTTTGTAGAAGATACATGGCAAGGATGATTAAAAACGTTAAGATACAACAGTCACCTTCATGGATGCAGAAACGTCTTCTTGAAGCAGGAGTCAGGCCTATAAATAATATTGTTGATATAACCAATTTTGTAATGCTTGAAGTTGGAGAACCAATGCACGCCTATGATACAAGGCAGATAGGTTCTGGAAAAATAGTTGTTGCAAGAGCTGAAGATGGAGAGAAATTTACTACTTTGGACAATGAAGAGAGAACCTTAGATGGTGATGTACTTACTATAAGAGATGGAGAAAGATCCATAGGAATTGCCGGAATTATGGGAGGACTGAACTCGGAGATACAGAATGATACAAAGGATGTAATATTTGAATGTGCAAATTTTGATGGAACAAATATAAGAATTTCAACACACAAACTTGCACTTAGAACAGAGGCTTCATCCAGATTTGAAAAGGATCTTGACCCGAATCTGGCTGAAGTTGCTATGAATAGAGCCTGCCACCTTGTAGAGGAACTTTGTGCAGGAGAAATTTCAAAAGGCGTTATTGATATATATGATAAAAAGGTTGAAGCACATCATGTAAAAGTAGATTATAAGTGGATAAACAAGTTCCTCGGAATTGACATATCTATTGAAAGCATGGCTGAATATCTTGAAAGGCTTGAACTTAAAACAGATATCCAGGAAGATACTCTTGATATCCACGTACCTACTTTTCGAAGTGATATAAACATAAGAGAAGATGTTGCCGAAGAAATAGCAAGGATATATGGATATGATAAAATACCGTCCACTATGATAGAAAGTGTAAGCATGAGAGGTGGAAAAAACAAAAAGCAGGAGATGGATGACAAAGTCATAGATACACTTATTGCAAGTGGACTTAATCAGTCTATAAGCTATTCATTTTTCAGCAGAAAAGTTTTTGACAAGATATGTATACCAGAAGACAGCAGCCTCAGAGATGTTGTTGTTATAAAGAATCCTTTAGGTGAAGATTACAGCATAATGAGAACAACTACGATTCCGTCAATGATGGAATCATTGAGTAGAAATTATTCAAGAAGCAATGATTATGTAAGATTATTTGAGATTGGAAAGATATATATTCCAGGTGATGACTCAAGCAAACTTCCAGATGAAAAGAATATATTGACTGTAGGAATGTATGGAACCGCTGACTACTTTACTTTAAAAGGTGTAGTTGAAAATCTTCTTGATGCATTTGGAATAGAGAAGTTTTCATTTAAGAGGGAAACTCAAAATCCGACTTTTCATCCAGGACGAACTGCTGACTTGTACATAAGAAAACAGAAGGTTGGTGTAGTTGGCGAGATTCATCCAGATGTAATGGACAATTATGGAGTAGGAGAAAGATGCTATATTGCCGAGATAAACCTCGATTTAATATATAAATATTCAAGTGGAGATAAAAAATACAGGCCGCTTCCAAAATTTCCTGCAGTTTCAAGGGATATATCTATGGTTGTCGATAAAGACGTACCTGTTCAGGATATTGAAAACATAATAAAAAATAATAGTGGTAAAATTCTTGACAGTATAAAGCTTTTCGATGTATATACTGGAAAGCAGATAGATGAAGGTAAAAAATCCATAGCTTATGCTATAAATTACAGACTTGACAGCAGAACCTTAACAGATGAGGAAGTTAATAAAGTTCATGATAAGATACTTAAGGCGCTTGAAAACAAATTTGATGCAAAATTGAGATAAAAACAATATAAAGATTACTGTAAATATATAATTATTTAAACAGTAATCTTTATATGTATTTTAAATTAAAAAAAGTAAAAAATTAACTTAAATTCTAATTAGCAGTTTAATATATGCTGGATTTGTGATAAAATAATGTTATGATTATTGAAATTGGCTGTATCTGAGAGGGTGTTCAAATGAATGTAGTGACAGTTGTCATAAATGGTATAGAGTATAATTTAAAAGGAGAAGAACAAGAAGAATATTTACATAGAATTGCTAGTTATGTTGACAAGAAAGTAAAAAATGTGCTGGAAATAAACAACAAGTTAAGCACTTCTTCAGCGGCAATATTGTCTGCTGTTAATGTAGCTGATGACATGTTTAAAATAAAAGAACAAAATAAGAAACTTGAAAAGGAATCTCATGAATTTAAAAAGATTCAGGACATGTATGAAGAAAAAGTAAATTCATTGAAAAACCAGCTGACGCATATGGAAGAATACAATAAACAGTTGCAGCAACAGCTAAAAGACTATGATAATGGAGAATATTCGAAAGACAAGGTTGAAGAAAGGGACAAGCAAATAGCCGAGTTGAAGAAAAAAATTCAGGAAACAGACAAGTCAAAACAAAGATATGTTGATGAAAATACTGCAGTAAAATCTCAGAATAAAGAGTATCAGTTTAAAGTGCATTCCCTTAAATATAAATTGATGGATCTTGAAAATAAACTGGAAGAAAATCAGATAAATCTTGCAAAAGAGAGAAAAAAGAAAAATCCTCTTCTGAGTGACAAATCAGTGTAAAATCCGAACTAATGGGAAATGTTAGTTCGGATTTTTTTATTTATATCAAATTTCAAGGCAGGGAATATTATATAAATTGAGAGCAATTGTTTATTATAATTTTTGGAGGAATTTGATGAATAACAATAAGAAGATACTCATTGGGAGTACTGTAAGACAGTCACCTGAAATATTGAAAAATTTTATTGCTTTTTTGAAAGGGTTAGTAAAAAAGGACGTTACCGTAGATTATTTTTTTATAGATGATAATGAAATTAAAGAGTCAAGTGATGTTTTAACTTCATTTTCTCATGATAAAGAAGAAAAAGTTATAATTGAATCCGGAGACAAAGTTGGCAAGTATATAACAACAGGTGACACGCATTGTTGGAAAGACAGTCTTGTTTGGAAAATAGCGGGATATAAAAATAAAATTATAGAATATGCAAAGAACAACTATTATGATCATTTGTTTTTGATAGATTCTGATTTAATTCTTGAACCAAATACTTTAATGAGTCTTGTTGGCAGCAAGAAAGATATAATATCTGAAATTTTTTGGACCAGTTGGGGCAAAAATACAGTTAAATCACCTCAAGTATGGGTAAGTGATGAATATTCTTTTGTAAAAAAGGAGAGGGAAGAAGTTCTTACAGCAGAGGAATATAACAGAAGATATAGGAGCTTTTTACAAAGGCTGAAAAAGCCTGGTATATATGAGGTCGGTGGACTTGGAGCCTGCACTTTGATAAGCAGGAAGGCCATGGAGTCGGGAGTCAACTTTGGAAGAATATACAACCTTTCATTCTGGGGCGAGGACAGGCATTTTTGTATAAGAGCTGCTGCCCTCGGTTTTAAGTTATATGTTGATACAAAGTATCCGGCGCTTCATTTATATAGAAGTGAGGATCTTGTAAAAGTAGAAAGGTTTAAATTAACGGGTATGTGTGGAGCTTATGGAGGCGTGAATGAAGAAAATTTTGCCAGAAAGTTTATAGAAAACTTGTATTCATATGATTATAAAAAAATAGGTGAATTTCAAGTGGAAAAATATATGAATGAAAGTTATAGAAAAAGATTTGATGCAGAAAAAGAGAATATAATAAAATATATAATTAAAAACAAATGTTTATGTAATGTGAAAATATTTAATATTGATGTTTGTGGTGATGAAATAAAAACTAAATTTGAGTTAAATTACAGTGATGCAGGAAAAAAATTGACCAGGATTTTTTATTGCATTATGCTGTTTGATACGGAATCAGTTTTAGTAAGGAGTATAAAAGTTTTAAATGAAGACAAGAAACAATTATTTGGATCTACTATATTAGATCTTTTAAATGAAAGGATAAGAGTGGACAAACAAGATAGAAATAAGATAACACTTGCAATGCTTGTCAGAAATGAGAGCGGAAAATTTTTGAAAGAAGTTCTTCAACATGCATCAGGATATGTGGATAATGCTGTGATTTTGGATGATGCAAGTGAGGACAATTCTATTGATATATGTATTGAGGCACTTAAAGATATCCCTATCAAGATAGTGCATAATGAGAAACATGGATTCGACAATGAAATTAATCTTAGAAAGCAGTTGTGGGATATAACCATTGATACCAAACCAGACTGGATATTGTTTCTTGATGCAGATGAAATCTTTGAAGACAGAATATGTGGCGTCATAAGAGATCTTGTAGATCAACCTAGTTTTGATTATTATTCTTTCAGATTATACGATATGTGGGATGAAAATCATTACCGGGAAGATGTCTATTGGAGTGCTCATAAATATTATAGACCACTTCTGATTAGATATCAGCCCGATTTTGAATATACGTGGAATGAGCTACCACTTCATTGCGGAAGAATGCCAAAGAATATATTCGAGTTAAGTGGGTGCGTATGTTATGTAAAATTAAAACATCTTGGATGGTCTACGCCGGAACTTAGAAAACTTAAGTATGAAAGATATATGAAAGCAGATCCGGAAGGAAAATATGGATTGATGGGACAATATGAATCAATTTTGGATAAAAATCCAACGCTTATAAAAATGGAATGAGAAGAACAGCAGGTATTTGCATACTTGCTGTTCTTCTCATTCCAAGTTAAAATCAATTTATTCCTATTTTTTTAAAATAGTTTCTGTTAAAAAGTATTCTTTTATCGTTTGGTCTGAATGTTGCAGCGAGTTCATTGTGTTTAAATGCAAGCTTGTGTTTTCCAAGCTTATCATAACATACACATAGTTGAAGATGTGGAAGCCATGTCCAGCATGCATCATTAAAAAAGCCAAGGCTTTCTTTTGGCTTTTTTAAATTTGCAGCTGTTTCATACCAAAATGTGGCTTCATTTATTTTATTTTCTTTTAAATAGGAAAAACCGAGTCTGCAACAGATTTCAGCTCTTGGAATAGCGTATTCAAAGCTTTTAAAAGCATATCTTCTGCATAGTTCCTCATTATTAATGGATTGATAATAATCACAAATTTTACCACAAACATTTATATTGTCCTCGTACCATCCACGCTTTGAATCGAGAAAATTATTATAATATTTTAGGGCTTCTTTGAACATGCGGTGGTCATATAGCTCATTTCCGTAGTATAATGTATCCCTTGGAGTAAATTTTACTCCTTCTTTTAATTTATTCTGAAATATCTCCAGGTTTCGTTTTGGAGAATAATTTATTTTTTTGTGGGTTACACTTATGTCGCTGTTAAATATATTCCCATATACTTCTAAATATTCATGAACGAATCCTATCCATTTAAAGTATTTTTCTCTTTTCACCAGTCGGTTGCGTCTGTATGACATTGTAGCATTGCCATATTCGTCAAAACTTATATTATATTTCATTGTTACAGAATCGACTGAAGGATCCAGGTTACTTTTTAGATTTTTAAATTTTTCTGCATCTTGGGGTAATATTGTATCGTCAGCGTCAAGCCAGAGAATGTAATCTTTTGATGCTTTTGAAAAAGCGAAATTTCTTGCAGCTGAAAAATCATCAATCCATTTAAAGTCATATATATTATCAGTATATTTTTTTGCTATATTTTTGGTTTCGTCGCTGGAACCGGTATCTACTATTATAAATTCATCGACTATATTTTTTACTGATTTGAGACATCTCTCAAGTGTTTTTTCTTCATTTTTTACTATCATGCATAAGGCAATAGTTATCATATATTCACCTTCCAAAGATTTATACTATTATAATATGAATTCAATGAAAAAAGATGAAGGCTGAATTTCTAATATATTTTTATAAAATAAAAAAGCTGCTGACAAGAATAATCTTATCAGCAGTATTTTTAAATTTAATATTGATTAAAGCAGTCTGTATACTGATCATACAATACCTAAAAATGAATCATTTTCCAAATGAAGATTTATTGTCATTCGGTTTGATTAAGCGGTGTGAATAATTGTGATTCCGGCTTGAACGGAGGTTGCTGAAAAGGTTACAGTATCTCCTGACTGATTTACCAGTGAAACGGTTGAAGGAGCGTCGCTAACGACCACAATAGCGATGCCGCTGATTTGCCCGGAAGTTATTTCAGAGTACGCAGATGGGCCGGCAGTTCCGTCTATTTCTATATTGAAGGAGATGCTTGTTGAATCCCCACCGCTGCTTTCTGAAACCCACCAACTGACATAGTAGACGCCGTTTGTAGAGATTGTAAATTCTCCGTTAACAGGGTTATAGGAAATATCGGGACTATTATCGCTTAAAGTTGTGTTAAATAAAACTGGGTTGCCATTGTCAACAGTGTCATCTTGGGAATCGTCAAGCTGAATCTGAATTCCTGCCAGTTCGCCGGTTGCTCCAGTAGGACCGGTAGGGCCTGTGTCACCAATAGGACCGGTAGCTCCGGTGTCGCCTGTTGCGCCAGTAATTCCAGTAGCTCCAGTATTACCAGTAGCACCGGTATCGCCAATAGGGCCGGTTGCCCCAGTGTTGCCAGTAGCGCCAGTAGCGCCTGTTGTACCAGTAGCTCCGGTAGCGCCAGTATTTCCAGTAGCTCCAGTGTTCCCTGTTGCGCCAGTAATTCCAGTAGCTCCAGTATTACCAGTAGCACCGGTATCGCCAATAGGGCCGGTTGCCCCAGTGTTGCCAGTAGCTCCAGTAGCGCCTGTTGTACCAGTAGCTCCGGTAGCGCCAGTATTTCCAGTGGCTCCAGTGTTACCAGTAGCCCCAGTGTCACCAGTAGCGCCAGTGCTTCCAGTGTCACCAGTATTTCCGGTATCTCCGGTGTTTCCGGTAGCTCCAGTGCTTCCAGTAGCACCAGTATCTCCGGTAGCTCCAGTTGCGCCGGTGTTGCCAGTAACACCAGTATTTCCTGTTACTCCAGTGGCACCGATAGGGCCTGTTGCCCCGGTATCTCCAATAGGACCGGTAGCTCCAGTGGCTCCGGTGTTACCTGTTGCACCAGTAGACCCAGTGTTACCAGTAGCCCCGGTATTTCCGGTATCTCCAGTGTTTCCGGTAGCTCCAGTAGCGCCAGTATTGCCAGTAGCCCCAGTGTCACCAGTAGCCCCAGTGCTTCCAGTGGCTCCGGTGTTTCCGGTAGCTCCGGTGTCGCCTGTTGCGCCAGTAGCCCCAGTGTCACCAGTAGCTCCAGTGCTTCCAGTAGCTCCAGTATTTCCGGTAGCACCAGTATTTCCGGTAGCCCCAGTGTTACCAGTAGCTCCAGTGATTCCAGTAGCCCCAGTGTCACCAGTAGCGCCAGTGATTCCAGTGGCTCCGGTATCTCCGGTGTTTCCGGTAGCTCCAGTGATTCCAGTGGCCCCAGTGTCGCCAGTAGCGCCAGTGTTACCAGTAGCCCCGGTATTACCAGTAGCGCCAGTATCTCCGGTAGCACCTGTAGCGCCGGTATCTCCAGTAGGACCAGTATCTCCAGTATCACCTGTTGCCCCAGTGTTACCAGTAGCACCGGTATTGCCAGTAGCCCCAGTATCTCCAGTATCACCTGTTGCCCCAGTGTTACCAGTAGCTCCAGTGTTACCAGTAGAGCCGGTGTTTCCAGTAGCACCGGTATTGCCAGTAGCCCCAGTGTCGCCAGTAGCGCCAGTATCTCCGGTAGCCCCAGTGTTTCCAGTATCGCCTGTTGCGCCGGTATCTCCAGTAGGACCAGTAGCACCGGTATCGCCAATAGCTCCGGTAGCGCCAGTATTTCCGGTAGCTCCGGTGTTTCCAGTAGCCCCGGTATTGCCGGTATCACCAGTGCTTCCAGTGCTTCCAGTGTCTCCAGTAGCACCAGTTACGCCAGTGGCTCCTGTATCGCCTGTTGCGCCGGTATCTCCAGTAGGACCAGTATCTCCAGTATCACCTGTTGCACCAGTGTTACCGGTAGCTCCGGTATTGCCAGTAGCCCCAGTGATTCCAGTGGCCCCAATGTCACCAGTAGCGCCGGTAGCTCCAGCGTCGCCGGTGGCCCCAGTTACGCCAGTAACACCAGTATTTCCTGTAGCTCCAGTGGCTCCGGTGTTACCTGTTGCACCAGTAGACCCAGTGTTACCAGTAGCCCCGGTATTTCCGGTATCTCCAGTGTTTCCGGTAGCTCCAGTAGCGCCAGTATTGCCAGTAGCCCCAGTGTCACCAGTAGCCCCAGTATCTCCGGTAGCCCCAGTGTTTCCAGTATCGCCTGTTGCGCCGGTATCTCCAGTAGGACCAGTAGCACCGGTATCGCCAATAGCTCCGGTATCGCCAGTATTTCCGGTAGCTCCGGTGTTACCAGTAGCCCCAGTGTCGCCAGTAGCCCCAGTATTTCCTGTAGCACCAGTGTTTCCAGTAGCACCGGTGTCACCAGTAGCGCCTGTTGTACCAGTGGCTCCAGTAGCTCCAGTATTACCGGTAGCTCCGGTATTGCCAGTGGCTCCGGTATTTCCAGTAGCCCCAGTATTACCAGTAGCTCCGGTATCTCCTGTTGCCCCAGTGGCACATGTGCAGCCGGTAGGTGTTGAGGAAGAATATTCAACATTTAAGAATGGACGTTGAGATTCAACTTGCCATTCTTTAGAAAAGTAACCTAGTACAGCACTTGCGAAATTTTCTATTCCAACCAATGTTATTCCATTATTGGTGGTTATATTATTAAACCAGTCATATACTAGATTTGTTATATCAATGCTTATAAAGTTTTCTAGATCTGCATCTGTTACATTAATAGAATAAATTGTTGGGTTTAATCCAGGTGCATTATTCCACGTAACTGTATCTTCTGAAAAATCACTTGAATTTGTATAAACACTTACAGTTTGAGGTGACAATACTGCATCAGGAGAATCTTTTCTGTAGACAAATAGTTCTAGTGATGCCTGTACGATATTGCTTCCTGGTGGAATGGAAGACAAATCAAATTTAAACAGGCTCCTGTATATATCATTTGGTCCCACGAATGATCCTGTAAACAATAGACTTGAAGTACCAAAATTAATGTTGGGATTGGATTTTAATATATAGGAGTCATCACTAGGAGTGATCTGTATAAAGGGCATATTTTATCTCTCCTTTTATTGTCTTTTGTCATAGTGCCAATATGAAAATGCACTAGTATAATATATGATTTTGTTATAAAATTGGGTACATTTATATATGACTTGAGTATGAAGATGAGATTTGGGATTTTGAGGTTTTAAAATTTATTTATGTATGAATATGTAAAGTTCTTGGTGAATAATTTACCCGGGATTCAAGATCCCGGGTTTTAAAAGTTTAAGTTAGCAGGAGCATGAAGAACTTCCGCAGGCAGCCACTGCACCAAGAGTTGCATTGTTGATTGTGAGAGTACCTACGGTAACAGCACTAGTTACAGTAGCAACTACGGTATAAGTGCAGCAATCGTTAAAACAAGAATCACAATCGCAGGTAAAGAATGAAAATGTCTGGCTGGAAAGTAATGCAACTAGGTTAAAAGACCATGAAGGCCCAACAGGCACGGGAGTCAGCTGATTTCCACACTGTTTGAATACTTGAAAGTTTATTGTACCGGTAAATGCAACAGAAGCGATAAGGTTACTTGCAAATTCGAGTTTTACGCATGGATCTTTTAAACCGGAAGTATTTAAGGTCAATGAGGAAACTGTAAATGTAGTGCCTGCTACAGCTGCGGCAGGTATTGTGACTGTACCGGGACAGCCGCATTTTACTATTGCCTGGCAATTGCTTTTTTTCTGACTGCTTTCGCTTTTGCAGGGATCGCAATCATCTTTATAGTATTTTGACATTGAATTCATAAATCAAATCCTCCTTTATTTATATGAATCAGATTGAATGAATATATTATTGAGTCTCTAATATAATATATGAATTTTGTTAAAAAAAGTGATGACAAAGGTTAACTTAACTAAAAAGGCTTTGTTTGTTTAATCATAGTTGAAGTCATCGTCGTAGTCGGGAAATAAAGGTTCAAGGTTTTGATCAGGGTAAAATTTAGGAACAGGAGCTTTTTCGAATATTTCGCATGGATCTTCTTCAGGTTCTTCATCGCAGGGTTCTTTTGGAATAGGACAATAGTTGTAGGATGGAATTAGAAGCTGAACTTTAAGCTCACATTTTACTACGATGTAATATCCAAGTATAATATCGAGCACGCAGTCGCCGGCTGAATCTTTTGTAAGGGTTCCGTCAAGAGCCTGTGCTACCATTTCAAGTTTTATTATATTTGAATCATTTTTGCAGGAAGTATCTTGTGTAAAAGTGTCTGAAATTTCGGCAATTGAATCAGGACAGTAGAATTTTCCAATTACATCTGTCCTGCTAATTTCGAAAAATTCAGTTTTGTTTACATTATTTTCATCTATATAATCTGCGTAAAAAGAGATCACATAGGAAATATTCATTTTTTTAAATCCATCTTTCCCTGAAAGGGGTACTTTGTTTACCGATGTCAAATTTATATTAAAATCCCTGCTGCCGATGTAAGTTTTAGGATTGTCAAGAGCATTGCTTCTTAATTCACAATCTGTTTTTTTTGTGTCCGGGCCTTCACTGTATACAAGACACCTTTTGATTAAGCATTGATCAAATACTTTAGGTACTTCAATGCAAACTAATTCAGAAGGATCGGGCAAATAGCCCTGTTTATTTACAATACCGGGATGCGGTACGAATTTATTGAAATTAATGGACATAAATTCTCCTCCTTTTAATATTATCTTAAGATAGATATACAATGCTTACATTACATTCTATGATTTGTTTCTGCAATTGTGATTTTGTGTAATACATTTTAATATAATTTTATAGAATATAAGTAGAAAGGAGGAATATATCATGAAGAATAAGTGTCCTTGGATAATTGACCTGCAAGATAATATATTGAAGGTTTATTTGAATGATAAATATGAACTTGTATATAAGATATGTGATAATGGTGTTTTTGGTGACGAAAGGATTATTGACAGGAATGTAGTTGAATTTTCAATATGCCTTCAGGACGAAATGATTAATATTGTATATATAAATAATAAACAGGAAGTTAGATATTGTACGCAGAAAGAAGAAAAATGGTTTGGAGAAAAACTATATGATATAAATGCAGATAAATTTAATATAGAAGATTTGAAAATTGTAATTTTACAGGGGAAAATGCACATATTTTATTTAATGAGTGAAATGGATGGAAGCAATCATGGAATTTTAAAACATTGTCTGTGGAATGGAGAAGAAATAAAGCTGAGTACTATTCAGCATATAGTATTGTCCGAAAGTGTCTATGTAAATTATAGAATACAGATTGATGAGGAAAAGAATATAGATATTTTTTTTATATCCTATATAGGAAATGAACAATCTTTTAATTATATGACATATAGACAGAATAAGTGGAGCTCGGCAAGAAGATTATATGGAATTCAGGGAGATAAAATAATGTTTCAAGTTATAAACACGCCCTATGAATTCAATATTGTTAATAAATTAAAAGATGGCAATGTGTATTCACTTGAACATGTTCTTGTTGGAAACAATATGAAGATGAGAGAGTTTGAAATTTACAAAGGTATAGAAGAACCACTGAATCCAATAATGATTTATGCTCATAATAAATTATTTTCTGCTTGGAATGACAAAAAGTATATATTTCTTTCAAAGTACAGCTTTGGAAAATGGGATGGTCCTTTAAGACTTAAGAAGCCACAGGAGGTTGATATTGAAACGGTTAATCTTTTGAGTCGAGGCAATAATGAAATTCCCAAAATCGTGTATGCTAAAAAAGATGATAAGGTTCATATAGTCAATTTTAAGGAACTTTCAAAGGCTCATTTTGAAAACTTGCCTGAGAAAGAAGAAACTGATAATTTGAAGATAAAGGCTGATGAAGAAAGTATCGATGAAATAAAAGAAAAGTTCAAAGAAATATGTTATGAAAACAATGTATTAAAAGAAAAAATAGAGTCTTTCAGTTCACATATGAAGAAAAAGAAATTGATTCAAAGGGAATATGAGGAAAAAATAGATAGAATGCTTGACGAAAGAAAAAAATTAAAGGAAAACCTAAAATTTTTTATGGAAGTAAGGCAAAATATCCAGAAGGAACTTGATGAAGCCAAAAGGCAGGTTGCAAAGAAAAATGCTTCAATAAACAATATAAAAAGTAATTTAAATAAAAATAATAGATATATAAAGATCATTACAGAAGAGTTAAAAGCTGCCATGGACGAAAATGCAAAACTCAAGGAACAACTTGAAGTTGAAAAAAACCAGTCTTTTGTAACAAAATTGTTTAAAAAGAGAGAATAAATTATATACCTCAATACACATGTTTGGAGATGAATTATATATAGTGTAAAGAGGTATACAGTGACAGGAAACATATAAATATATGGAAAGATAATTAATGTACATTTATGGCTTAATCTTTAACATAGTTTTCTTAGTTATGCTTTAATTATAATATGTCTAGATTATGGGTGAATTTCCGGCTTTAATTTAAAAATAAATATACTCGTGGGTTTATTATTTACTTATGTTGATGTATAAAATTGCAAAACTTAATTAGTCGAAATCATCTTCATCATCGTCTTCGTCGTTGCTGTCTGAACAAGGTTCGGAGTCATTGAAAAGTGGTTTTAAGTGCTGGTCAGGATAGAATTTAGGTACAGGCGATTTTTTGAACTTTTCACATACATTTTCCTCAGGTTCAGGTGCACAAGGTTCCTTAGGTACAGGGCAGTAACTATAGGCAGGAATAAGCAGTTGAACTGTTATTTCACATTTTACAACAATATAATAGCCTAAAGTTATGTCTAGAAAGTTCAAATTGTCACATTCAATTAATTTGCCCTGTAGAGCATCTGCCACCATTTCGAGTTTTATCACATTCGAATTGAAGTTTTGGGATGTTTCTGAGTTTATATGGCTGTCGCATATTTGGGATAGTGAATCCGGACAATAAAATTTCCCAATTACATCTTTTCTGTTTATTTCAAAAAATTCGCATTTGTTTACTGCATTGCAGTCAATGTAATCTGCATAGAAAGATATGACATAGCAGATAACTAATTTTTTGAATCCTTTTTCACCTCTTATTGGAATTTGGTCTACGGATTTCAATGTGATTTTAAAATCCCTGCATCCCACATATATTTTAGGATTTTCTAAAGGGTTGCTTCTAAGTTCACAATCAGTTTTATTTGTATCAGGTCCTTTTTTATATAATATGCATCTTTTGATCAAGCATTGGTCAAATACTTTAGGTACCTCAACGCAAACCAGTTCTGATGGATCCGGCAGATGTCCTTGTTTATTTACAAGACCGGGACGAGGTACAAATTTTTTAAAGCTTATTGACATAGTTTTCCTCCTTTTAAGAAGTATACAATATTTACATTATATATTATGCTTAAACATTCTAGTTGTGATTTTTTTTAGAATGTATTTTAAATGAAAAATAGGAAATCCCCTTAACTTCTTTAATATATAATATATAAGTTAGTAAAATTTAGTCACAATTTTATTGAAAAAAAATATATATCTTTGAATATACAAAGTATTACTATATAATAAATATTGTGCAAGGAGATGAAAATATGAAAGACATAGAACTTCTGTCGCCTGCAGGAAATATGGAAAGCTTGTATGCTTCAGTTCAAGCTGGAGCTGATGCAGTTTATATTGGCGGAGACAAATTTTCAGCAAGAGCATATGCTGGAAATTTTGATAATGAATCTATGAAGTCTGCAGTTGTATACTGTCATACATATGCTGTAAAGGTATATGTAACTGTGAACACTGTTATAAAAGATTCTGAATTTAAAGATGCACTTTCCTATGCAGCCTTTTTAGAAGAAGCTGGTGTAGATGGAATTATAGTCCAGGATATTGGATTTGCATATGGTGTCAAAAAATATTTGCCTGATTTAAAACTTCATGCATCGACTCAGATGACGGTGCACAACATGGAAGGAGCGTTAATGCTTCAATCCATTGGTTTTGACAGGATTGTTCTTTCAAGAGAACTTTCTCTTGAAGAGATAAAGTATATATCAACCAATATTGCTGCTGAAACAGAAATATTTATACACGGAGCTCTCTGTGTATGTTACTCTGGACAATGTCTTATGAGCAGTATGATAGGTGGCAGGAGCGGAAACCGCGGAAGATGTGCCCAGCCCTGCAGACTTCCATACAGTATAGTCAGGGATTCTGATAAAGTTTCAAGGAGGGGATATCTTTTAAGTCCAAAGGACATGTGTACCATTGAGAATATAAAGGACATAATTGAAAGTGGTGCCTGTTCACTTAAAATTGAGGGAAGAATGAAAAAACCTGAATATGCTGCAGGAGTTACTTTAGAGTATAGAAAAGCTGTTGACTCATATAAATCATACAAGAATACGGAAGAAAGTAAAAAAAGGTTAATGAAGCTTTTTAACAGGCAGGGGTTCACAAAGGCATATTTGTTTAAAAATACAGGAAGAGATATGATGTCTTATTTGTATCCCAAAAATACGGGAATTAGGTTAGGTAGAGTTTCAAATGACAAGGAAATTATACTTGAAGATGACATATCCTTGGGTGATGGAATTAGAAATGATAAAAGTGGTTTTAATGTATTTAGGATATTAAAGCATAATAAAGAAATGAAAAAAGCCTTTATAGGGGAAAAGGTAAATCTTTTTCCATCTAATTATAAAAAAGGTGATATGCTTTATAAAACTTCGGATGTTGAACAGATGAAGCAGCTTAAAAGTATATATGATGATCCTTATAATAAGAAGATAGAATTGAATTTAAAAATTCAATTTACGGTAGGAAAAGCTATAATCGTTGAAACTTCATATCTTGGAAGAAAATTTACTGTAGAGGGCGATATTGTGCAAAAAGCCATGAAGATGCCCCTTGACAAAGTTAGAATAAAATCAAGTTTCTGCAAAACGGGAAAGACTCCTTTTGTGTTTTCAAATATACAATTTGAATGTTTTGAAGAAGGATTTCTTCCTATATCTGCGTTGAATTCAATTAGGCGCAGTCTTCTTGAAAGTGTTCAAAAATACATATTGGAGAAGAATAAAACTTCAGCAGGAGAAACGGCGGATGTATTTGAAATTGACAAAGCTAATAGTCAAATAAGCAGCGCACCTTTCAAAATGGCAGTGGTTTCAAATAGGGAACAGCTGAGGGCGGTTCTTGAGTCAAAGCTTGAGTTTATATGTATAAATCCATTTATGAAGAAAAGTAAATTTAGCCTTGAAGATATAAAAAACAAAAAAGTGTATATTGTGGTACCAAACATAGTGAAAAGTGAATTTGAGTACATATGCAGTTACATTCAAAAAAATTCTGATAGAATTCAGGGAATTATTACATCAAATCTTGGAATAATAAATAAATTTAAAGGAACCATGAATATTATAGGCGATTATAAGCTTAATATAACAAATGAAAACTCACTTGAATTTTATGACTCATTTATAGATTCGGCATGTATAAGTGTGGAACTAAGTAAAAATGAAATAAAGAAGATGCTTAAAAATAAAAAACACCCATCTCAGATGCTTGTATATGGAAGAGCCCAACTTATGGTTAGTGAATATTGTGTTATAGGAAGTACGTTTGGAGAAAAAAGTTCATTGAAGGAATGTAAAGGTGCATGCAGTGACAGTAAATATTTGCTTGTTGATAGGAAAAATGTGGGGTTTCCCGTAGAGGTTGATGAGTTTTGCAGGTGTTATATATATAATAGTGTACCTACAAATTTGTTATCGAATATAGAAGAATTGAAAGATGCAGGAGTGAATAGTTTTAGAATAGATTTTACAGATGAAACGTATGAGCAGACCAAGAGTATAATTGATGCATTTTTGATGGAAAAATGGAGCGGAGATTTTTCTGGATTTACAAGGGGACATTATAAAAAAGGAATAGAATAAATTATATTTGTTTGTGAAAGGGGCTTTGCTAAACAATATGAATTACAAATCTCTAAAAATTCTTGAATTTGATAAAGTAAAACGAAGTTTAAAAGAATATGCCAATACTGATGCAGCAAGGGATATAATAGAAATGCTGCAGCCATATTCAAATATATATGAAGCTGAAAACCATCTGGAAGAAACAGATGAGGCATTTAAATTGCTTATAATAAAAGGCAATCCACCATTTGAAGGAGTTTGTGACGTAAGGGTCGGAATAACAATGGCAAAAAAAGGGTCGGTGCTTACACCTGTTCAAATTTTAAGAATAGGTGCTGTGCTTCGTTCTTCAAGAAGGTTTAAAAAATATATTGAACATGATGAAAACGAAAAGCCGTTTAGAATAATAGAGGATATATGTTCCGGAATTACGGAATTTAAAACACTGGAAAAGAAAATATTTGAATCCATAGAAAATGAAAATGAAGTTTCTGACAGAGCGAGTTCAAAATTATATAACATAAGAAGAAGCCTTAGAAACAAAAATTCTTCTATAAGAGATAAGGTTGGATCGCTTGTAAGAGGCTATTCTAAATATCTGCAGGATTCCCTTTATACAATGAGAGGTGAAAGATACGTTCTTCCAGTAAGGGCTGAATACAAGTCGTATGTTCCAGGACTTGTACATGATCAAAGCTCAAGCGGGGCTACTTTGTATATAGAGCCTATGGGACTTGTAAATCTGAATAATGAAATAAAACAGCTTATGCTTGAGGAGAAAAATGAAATAGATAGAATACTTTCGGAATTGTCGGGTGAAATATATGATGACATATCAGCGATTGAAGTGAATTCCAGAATACTGTGGGAACTTGACTTTATATTTGCAAAGGCAAGGTTTGCGGGAGACGGCAATTGTACAATACCAAAGATAAGCGAAAGCGGCATAGTAAATATAATACAGGGAAGGCATCCATTGATAGAGATAAAAAAAGCTGTTCCAATGGATCTTCATATGGGAGATAAATTCAAATCGCTTGTTATAACAGGTCCCAATACGGGAGGAAAAACCGTTACGCTGAAAACAATCGGGCTTTTGCATATTATGGCTTTGAGTGGACTTATGATACCTGCATCGCAAAATTCACAGGTAGGTTTTTTCACTGAGATTTTTGCGGATATAGGCGATGAACAGAGTATTGAACAGAGTTTATCTACATTTTCCTCGCATATGACCAATATAGTGGATATAATTGAAAAAGCGGATGAGAAGTCCCTTGTACTGTTTGATGAACTTGGGGCAGGTACTGATCCCACAGAAGGAGCGGCACTTGCGGTTTCAATACTTGAAACATTGAAAAGAAGAAATGCTTCTATAGTTGCAACAACTCACTACAGCGAACTCAAAGTGTATGCACTTAAAACCGAAGGGGTGGAGAATGCTTCGGTTGAATTTGATATAAAAACCTTAAGACCAACTTATAGACTTATAGTGGGTGCACCTGGAAAATCAAATGCATTTGAAATATCAAAAAGGCTCGGTCTGCCTGATTTTGTAATAGAAAATGCCAGATTGAACATATCGAGTGATGCATTGAAGTTTGAAGATTTGATTCAGAATCTTCAAGATAAAAATCTTGAAGCGGAAAAGTATATGCGTGATGCCAGAAATCTTAAAATTGAAACTGAAAAATTCAAAGAAAGATATGAAGAAAAATATAAAAAGTTTCAGAATACAAGGGAAAATGCCGTTATAGAGGCACGCAGAGAAGCAAGAAATATAATAAGAAATACAAAACAAGAGGCGGATACAATACTGAAGGAAATGAGAAAGCTCGAGGAGACGGGACTTAAAAGTGATGTACGAAGGAAGCTTGAGATGCAGAGAAAAAGTATTGGTGAAAAACTCGAGGAGGCCGAAAACAAACTTTATTCTCATAAAAATAAGACTGGAAGAGGACAGGTTAAAAATGTAGAAGGTGGGGAAGAAGTATTTTTACCACAGCTCAATCAAAATGTAATTGTGCTTACAAAGCCGGATGCAAGAGGAGGGCTTAAGGTTCAGGCGGGAATAATGAAAATAGATGTGAACATTAAAGACCTTGAGATGCCAAAAGCAACCTTAGGCAAACAGAAAAAATCGGAAAAAAGAGCCCTCAAACTTAATATGAAATCGGTGTCCAACTCAGTGGATTTAAGAGGCATGGATTCTATAGAAGCAGTTTATACTACAGACAAGTATATTGATGATGCATATATGGGAGGACTTAAAGAAGTTACTATAATACATGGCAAGGGAACTGGAATTCTCAGAAATTCCATAAATGAAATGCTGAAACGCAATTCCCATGTGAAAAGCTACAGACTTGGTGAATATGGTGAAGGTGGCACCGGAGTCACGGTGGCCCAGTTAAAGTAAATTTTCTATGAATCGGGAGGAAGTATATGATTTTGGTTAGTGCATGTCTTTGCGGAATCAATACAAGATATGATGGAAAAAGCAATTTAAAAGAAGATGTGTTTGAAATGGTCAGGGACGGAATTGCAATTCCAGTTTGTCCAGAACAACTTGGAGGCTTGGAAACTCCGAGATTTCCATCTGAATTGAAGGATGGATCTGGAAGGGATGTACTACAGGGAAATGCAAGTGTAGTTGATGTCTATGGAAGGAATGTAACTCAAAAATTTTTTAGAGGTGCAGTTGAAACTCTTGAAATATGCAAAAAATTGAATATAAAAAAAGCGGTATTGAAATCGAAAAGTCCATCCTGTGGATTGGGGAAAATTTATGATGGAAGTTTTAAGAGAAAACTTATAGATGGAAATGGAGTAACCTGTGAGCTGCTTCTTCAGAATAATATAGAAGTATTTTGTGAGAATAACTTTCCTTTTGATCTGAAGTAAAAAAAGGCGGTACCTAAATGGTGCCGCTTTTAATTGTTGTCATTAATGAAAACCACCAGCTAATCTGGTGGATATTTATTAGTTCACAACTTTTATATATTCTACTTCGGGATCTTCGGTTCCCTGTACATAAAGACCATTGTCCTTCAACTGCTTTGTATAGTCGACTATCTCCTGTGTTATTTCTTCACCCGGGCAGAGTATAGGTATTCCGGGAGGATAAGCCATTAAAAATTCCCCGCTTGTCATTCCAACGCTGTTTTCTAATAGAATGGATTTTTTATCGGCATTAAAAGCTTCTCTTGGTATTTTTATTTGTTTTGGAATCTCGGGTATATCAATGAAATCAGGCTTTTTTCTCCTGCTTCCATAATATTCGATACTGATTTTTTTTAACGCACATATAAGGGCATCCATATTTTTGTGCGTATCACCAAATGACCCTACTGCAAGAATATTATATATGTCGCAAAGTTCCATTTGTATTCTGTATTTGTTTGACAATATTGTCTCAAGGTCATATCCTGTGATTCCAAGATCTCTGCAGCTTATTGTAATTTTGGTGGGATCAAGTGAAAACACACCTGAATTTCCAATAAGTTCATTTCCAAAGCAATAAAATCCAGGAATTTTGTTTATATGATATCTGGCATAATTTGCAAGGTCTATTGATTTTTCAATGAGTTCATGACCGTGTATTGCAATCTGCCTTCTGGCACAGTCAAGGGAAGCCATAAGTATATATGAAGGAGATGTAGTCTGAAGCAGTGATAATACCTGTTGCACCCGTCTTACATCAATTCTTCTGGAATTTACATGAAGAAGGGAAGCCTGTGTCATGGCTCCTATTATTTTGTGTGTGCTCTGGCAGCACATGTCGCATCCTGCGTCCATTGCAGAAAGTGGAAGTTTTTCGTTAAAATCCAGGTGTGGGCCGTGAGCCTCATCTACAATTATCGGTATATTGTAACTGTGAACTATATCTGCAATTTTTTTTATATCTGCAGCCACACCATAATAAGTGGGGTTTATAATCAAGACTGCTTTTGCATCAGTATTTTCGGATAATACCCGGGAAACTGTTTCAGGAGTGACTCCATGGGCTATTCCAAGTTTTTTGTCCAGTTCGGGAGGCATGTAAACGGGTATGGCACCGCTTAAAATAATTCCTGCTGTTACGGATTTGTGAACATTTCTTGGTATTAGTATTTTATCTCCAGACCGTACTGCCGACATAATCATTGCTTGTATGGCGCCGGATGTACCTTGAATTGAAAAAAAAGCTGCATCTGATCCATATGCGTCCGCAGCCAGTTCCTGGGCTTTTTTTATCGGACCAGTGGGATGATGGAGGCTGTCGACCATTTTGAAAACAGTGACATCTATTTTAAATGGATTTTCACCCATAAAATCCTTGAATTCCGTGTCTGCGCCTCTTCCTTGTTTGTGTCCTGGGACATGAAAGGGGATCATATTTCTGCTTTTATATTCCATCAATGCATCAAATAGGGGAGTTTCATTTTGATTTAATTTATACAATCCTGCAGCACCTTCTTTAATGAAAATACCCTTCAGGCATTGAAAGTTCAAAGGGTAGTCTTTTTTTCTTGAAAACTAATTATCATTATATGTTAATTGTTTTATAAATTCAATGACGGTTTCGAAAATTATACTTCAAAAATATATATGTTATTATTTAGTAAACACGTTTTTGTGAAAGTGATTTTGCTTATTATTTATAGTATAATTATAAATGTTAAATATTACATTATTATTATTCCAAGATAGAACTATTTTATTATGTTGAATTAAAATCAAATGATTATTTTAATATAGAACTACGGGAGGTATTTATATGTATAAGGATAAGTATGAAGATTGGTTGAATTCCAGTGAGATTGATGACAGAACGAAGTTGGAACTTAAAAATATAAAAGATGAAAAGGAGATAGAAGATAGATTCTATAAGGACCTGGAGTTTGGAACAGGCGGACTAAGAGGAGTAATGGCAGCGGGAACAAACAGAATTAATATATATACTATTAGAAAAGCAACACAAGGCCTGTCAAATTATCTTTTGAGTAAGTATAAGGGAAGAATATCGGTTTCCATAGGATATGATTCTAGAATAAATTCAAGTGAGTTTGCAGCGGAGGCTGCTTTGAATCTCTGTGCAAATGGGATCTCTGTAAATTTGTTTGAAACTTTAAGACCGACTCCCATGCTTTCCTATGCAGTCAGAAAACTGGGAAGCAAGGCGGGAATTGTTATAACTGCATCACATAATCCTAAACGGTACAACGGATATAAAGTTTATGGTGAGGATGGAGGGCAGATTACAGATGCATCTGCCAAGGAAATTTTTGATTATATAGAAAAAGTTGATGGATTTAGGGAAGTAAGAACAATGGATGCAGATGAGGCAAGGAAAAGGAAATTGCTGAATATAATAGGAAATGAAATTGACAAGTCATATATAGAAAGAGTAAAAGGTCTTGGGATAAGAAAAGAGCTTGTAAAATTAAATGCAGAGAAATTGAAAATAATATATACACCTATTCACGGTACTGGAAATATTCCGGTAAGAAGGGCACTTGAAGAACTCGGATATAAAAACGTACATGTAGTATTGGAGCAGGAAAAACCTGATGGAAATTTTCCAACAGCCGAATATCCAAATCCAGAGGATCCAAAAGTATTCAACATAGCGTTAAATATGGCAGAGGATATAAAACCGGATATAATATTTGGTACTGATCCAGATTGTGATAGAATAGGTGTTGTTGTAAAAAATTCAGAAGGGGAATATAAAGTACTTACAGGAAACCAGACAGGCATGCTGCTTACAAATTATATACTTTCTTCTCTTGATGAAGAGGGTATGCTTCCTGAAAATGGAATCATAGTCAAAACCATAGTTACAACGGAAGCAGCAGAAAAAATAGCTGAAAGTTATGGAATAGATGTTATCGATGTGCTTACAGGATTCAAGTATATTGGTGAAAAAATAAAGGAATTCAATGCATCCGGAGAGAAAAAATTTATTTTCGGGTTTGAAGAAAGCTATGGATATCTTGCAGGGGACTTTGTCCGTGACAAGGATGCAGTAATTGCAGCAACACTCATATGTGAAATGGCTCTCTATTACAAACAAAAAGGAATGAACCTTTATGATGCTCTTGTAGAACTTTACAAAAAGTATGGGTTCTATAGAGAAAAGCTTGTGTCTATGGAATTGAAAGGGAAAGAGGGACGCGACAAGATAGAGAAAATAATGCAGTATCTGAGACATTCTATGAAAGATAATCTCGACAATGTTAAAATAATAAAAAAATTGGATTATAGACTGGGTATTGAGAAGGACCTCATAAATATAGACGAAAAGATAATAAATCTTCCAAAATCAAACGTTATTAAATTTGTACTTGAAGATAAATCATGGTTTGTAGTGAGGCCTTCCGGCACCGAGCCTAAAATAAAGATATATCTCTCTGTAATAGGAAGTGATCTTCATGATTCCAGCAGAAAAGTTGAAATACTGGAGAAAAGAATTCAAACTATAATAAGTGATGCATGCAATTGCTGAGCAAATGTAAATAAAATGTAGGTGGAGGATTTATGGATATAAAAGTACATTTCAAGGATAAGTTGTCGAATATGCTGTTTTTGAATATAGATAAGGTGAATCTTAAAAAAATCTTCGATTTGGATTTGAAGGAAAAAGTTTATCTGCCTGTAGGTGCAGATAAGATAATTGACAGGGTAAAATCAGAGGAGAACATGGATAAAATACCGGCTGGTCTTTTTATAGAAGGCATGTTTTATGTAATGGGTGCCGATAAATATTTTAAATATAATGATATTTATGTTTCAATACTTGAAAAGATACCGAAAGCATCGGATTTTATAAAAGGAAAAATAGCCAAAAACGTTGGAGTAAAGAATTATGAAGATGCCTATATACTTTTGAAAGGACTTGTTTTAATTGATTCGGACAGAGAAGTGTATGACAAATTAATAATTATGTCGGATTATCTTAGAAAGCTTGATTCTGATTATAAGGCGGAAGAACTGGAAATTATAGAAAATGCCGAGAAGTTTGAAGATTATGCCCTGCCGTATTTTTATCATGCTGTAATTTCACGGGAGGATGAGGATTATGAAAAATCACTTTTCTATATAAACAATTATATACAAAGAGGTGGCGAGCAAACTCCTGAAGTAGTTGATTTCAAACAATCGGTAAAATCAGTAGTGGAATATGACAGGGGAAAGGAAATCTTAGATTCAAACCCCAAAAAATCTCTTGAAATACTTATCCCGCTTCTTGACGTATTTGGAGATCATCCATCTATTTATTATTACATAGCAGTTGCTTATAGAATGCTTGAAAATTATGAGAAGGCAATATATTATTTAAATGATGCCTTGAATATAGACAGCAGTGTAGTTGAAGTTGTAAACGAAATGGGAATAAATTACGCTTCCATAGGAGACTATAAAACAGCTGTAGCATATCTGAGAAAAGCTTTTGACGCTACTAAATCAGTTGAAATATGTACTAATCTAATAATGTGCTATTTCAACATGGGGGATACTGAAAATGCAAAAATACATTTCCAAATAGCACAAAAATTAGATCCCAAGGATGAAGTCGTACTTCAGCTTCAGGATATGTTTAAATGAAGTTGTAAAATTAAATCATTTTGAGAGGAGACTTTGATTTGAATGTAAAAAAAGCAATAATACCGGCAGCTGGACTTGGAACCAGGTTTTTACCGGCAACCAAGGCGCAGCCTAAAGAGATGCTTCCAATAGTTGATAAGCCAACCATACAATATATTATTGAAGAAGCTGTTGCATCTGGTATACAACAGATACTTATAATAACAGGCAGAAATAAAAGAGCCATAGAAGATCATTTTGACAAATCTGTGGAGCTGGAAAATGAACTGGAAAATCACAACAAAACCGAGCTTTTAAATCTCGTTAAAAAGGTTTCAAATATGGCTGATATATATTACATAAGACAAAAGGAACCAAGAGGTCTTGGACATGCAATAAGCTGTGCGGAAACGTTTGTGGGTAATGAACCTTTTGCAGTAATGCTTGGAGATGATGTAGTAGACAGCAAAAAGCCATGTTTAAAACAGCTTATAGATTGTTACAACGAGTATAAAACTTCAATTATAGGTGTTCAGAAGGTACCTAAAGAAGATGTATACAAATATGGAATAATGAAAGGAATGTATATAGAAGATAGGGTATATAAAGTAAAAGAACTTATAGAAAAACCCAAAGTTGAAGATGCACCCTCCAATGTGGCCATACTTGGAAGATATATAATAACACCTACGATATTCAAGATATTAAAAGATACAATTCCCGGAAAGGGAGGGGAAATCCAGCTTACAGATGCGCTTAAAACGCTGGCTAAAGTGGAGGCTATGTATGCCTATAATTTCGAGGGAAGAAGATATGACGTTGGAGACAAACTCGGGTTCCTGCAGGCTACAGTTGAATATGCACTTAAAAGAGATGATATTAAAAAGCCGTTTATGAGGTACCTCTCTAATCTCAAGGATACTGAACTCTTCAAAAATGTAAGTAAACAAATGCATGAAGAAGATAGTAAAAATAAGTTTACAAATTCATAAATAAAATATATTGAATAATTTTTACTATGATGTAAAATAGAGAAGAGAGTTTACGAGCTTAAGTAAAATAACTTTAGGAAGTGTTTATATGCAGAAAGATAAAAAGCTTATTATATATGACATGGTTTTGCTGATATTTTCCTTGTATTTTGCCCTGCTTTTGAAATTTGATTTCACGATACCAGATGAATATATGGAATTTTTGAAGCTGTCATTGATTCCAGTAATAGGTATAACACTTATATTTAATAAGTTTTTTAAACTATATGACAGCATATGGAAATATGCATCGACAGAAGAGTTGTTATCTATTATTTATTCGATTTCACTTTCAAATGTTGTATTTATAGTTTACAGTCATTTTGTAAATTTTAAATTTTTTGAAAACAGGTATTTCAGGTTTCCATTCACAGTTCATATAATATTTTGGATATTATCTGTAGTGACGCTTGGTGGAAGCAGGTTTCTTGCCAGAATAATCGAACAGAACAAGGGAGAAAAAGAAGCAGGCAAAGAAAGCAAAAAACTGCTCGTAATAGGAGCGGGAGATGCATCTTCAATATTGATAAAAGAGATAAAGAGACATACGAATTTAAACTACAATCTCATAGGACTTATTGATGATGATGTAACAAAACGAAATAAGATGATAAGCGGTGTAAAAGTACTTGGAGGAAGAGATGACATCATGGAAGTATGCAAGGAGAAAGGCATAGAAGAAATAATAATTGCAATTCCGTCTGTAGATATGAAATCCAAGATGGATATTATGAACATATGCAAAAAGACAAACTGCAAGCTTAAAACTCTTCCAGGCATATACGAAATAGTTGATGGCAATGTAAATATAAGCAAGCTAAGGGATGTAAATATAGAAGATTTGCTGGGAAGAGAAGAAGTAAGACTTGACAGCTGTAATATAGAAAAATACATAAAAGATAAAGTTATACTTGTCACTGGAGGAGGAGGATCTATAGGTTCAGAACTCTGCAGACAAATATCTAAATTTAATCCAGAACAACTTTTAATATTGGACATATATGAAAATAATGCATACAGTGTGCAAATGGAGTTGAATTATACCCATCCGGAATTGAGCAAAAAAGTTATAATTGCATCCATAAGAGATTTTGATAGAATGAAAAACATATTTTCAAGATATAAACCGGACGTAGTATTTCATGCAGCTGCTCACAAGCATGTTCCGCTTATGGAGATGAATCCTGGTGAATCTGTGAAAAATAACATAATAGGAACTTACAATGTGTTGAAATGCTGTAATGATTTCAAAGTAAAGAAGTTTGTACAGATAAGCACGGACAAAGCAGTCAATCCTACAAATATAATGGGGGCAACAAAGCGATTTTGTGAAATGATGGTTCAGGCATTTGATCAGGTAAGTTCTACAGAGTATGTGGCTGTCAGGTTTGGAAATGTTTTAGGAAGCAACGGTTCTGTAATACCTCTTTTTAAAAAGCAGATAGCTCATGGAGGACCCGTAACTGTTACTCATCCGGATATAAACAGATTTTTTATGACTATACCCGAGGCAGCACAGCTTGTAATTCAGGCAGGTGCAATAGCAAAGGGCGGGGAAATATTTGTTCTCGACATGGGTAAACCAGTCAAGATAGCTGACCTTGCTAGAGATTTGATAACACTTTCGGGATATAAGCCCGACGTTGATATAAGAATAGAATATACAGGACTCAGACCGGGAGAAAAACTTTATGAAGAGCCATTGATGAATGAAATTGCGCTTACATCCACAGAACATGACAAGATTTTTGTGGAGAAAACAAACAACATAGATATAAGGTTTATAGAAGACTCAATTGGAGAATTTAGAAATGTAGTGCATGAGGACAGTGAAAGTATTTTTGAACTTATGGAGAAAAAAGTTCCTACATACACTAGAAAGAGAAAAAAAGAGGAAACGGTACGATGCATGGAGGAAATATGAAAATACTTATAATTTCACACATGTATCCTTCAGCTTTCAATGAAATGTCTGGAATATTTGTGTATCAACAGGCAAGAGCTCTTGTGGACAACGGCTGCAGTGTTGAGGTTGTAAGTCCTGTGCCGTTTGTTCCTTTTCCACTGGGAATTTTGAGCAGTAAATGGAAAAAATATTTAAGTATACCGTCAAGTGATGTGATAGGTGGTATAAAGGTGTATTATCCAAGATATTTGGAATTTCCAAGAGGAATATTATTTCATAGATCAGGATATTTTATGGGAAGGTCGCTGAGAAAAAATTTAAAATCAATATACAGTGACTTTAAATTTGATTTGATACACTCCAATGTAGCACTTCCGGATGGATATGCAGCAGTTTATGCAAATAAAGATTTTAATGTTCCACATGTTGTTACAGTGCATGGACAGGATTTTCAAAATACAATATACAGAAATGAAAAGTGTAAAAAAGCAGTATTTGGTGTATTGAAAAATGTGGATTCTATAATAACTGTAAGCAGTAAGCTTAAAAATATGGTGAAATCTCAAGATTTTTATGAGAAAATCAATATTGTAAACAACGGTGTAAATATAGATAACATAAGTAACATTAAAGAGAGTAAATTAATAAAGAACAATGGAAAAATAAAAATATTAAGTATTTCAAACTTAATAGAGACAAAAGGTATTCATATAAATATCGAGGCTGTAGCAAGATTAAGATCCAGATATCCAGATATACAATATGATATAATAGGTGATGGAGAATTTAAGACTTCGCTTCAAGAACTTGTACATAAATTAAAAATGGAAGACAATATAAACTTTCTAGGTAAAATGGAACACAGTAAGGTAATAGAATGTATACCTGATTATGATATATTTTCTCTTCCGAGTTATAAGGAGGGATTTGGTGTTGCCTATGTAGAGGCAATGTCTATGGGTATCCCTGTAATAGGAATAAAAGGCGAGGGAATTGAAGATGCTGTACAAGATGGACGCAATGGATTTCTTGTGAAAAGAAAAGATGTCGAGGGACTTGTTAAAGTTCTTGAAAAGTTAATAGAAGACGAGAATTTAAGAAGTTTTATAGGAAATAATGGAATGATTACAGTAAAAGAACATTTTACATGGAATGACAATGCTAAAAAAGTTATAAAGATATATGACGAACTTATTTAAATTTATTGAAACTCAGGAGGAAAAACAATGTCACAATTAAAAGAAGAATTGATATCTAAATTAAATAATAAAACTGCAAAGCTTGGTGTGGTAGGGCTTGGATATGTAGGACTTCCATTGGCAGTTGAAAAAGCAAAAATGGGATATGATGTTATTGGATTTGACGTCCAAGATAAAAAAGTTGAAATGGTGAATAAGGGACATAATTACATAGGAGATATAGTTGATTCAGACCTTTCTGTACTTGTAGATCAGAAAAAATTAAGAGCAACTACAGACTTTGCATTTGTAAAGGAAGTTGATGCAGTTACAATATCAGTACCTACACCACTTGACCTTTATAAACAGCCGGATCTTTCCTATGTTGTAAACTCAACTAAAAGTGTTGCAAAATACCTTCATAAAGGTATGCTTGTAGTACTTGAAAGCACTACTTATCCAGGAACTACTGAAGAGGTATTAAAGCCTATACTTGAGGAAGGTGGCTTAAAGTGTGGAGAAGATTTCTTCCTTGCTTTTTCCCCTGAGAGAGTGGATCCCGGCAATAAACAGTATAAGACTAAAAATACTCCAAAGGTAGTTGGAGGATGCACTGAAGAATGCACAGAAGTTGCAGCAGCACTTTACAGGAATGTACTTAACAGTGATGTGTTTACAGTATCATCCCCAGCAGTTGCTGAAATGGAAAAAATACTTGAAAATACTTTTAGAAATATAAACATAGGACTTATAAATGAAATGGCTATTCTGTGTAGCAGAATGAACATAGACATATGGGAAGTAATAGAGGCCGCAAAGACAAAGCCATATGGATTTATGCCGTTTTATCCGGGCCCGGGCCTTGGAGGACATTGTATACCGCTTGATCCTTTCTATTTGTCGTGGAAGGCAAAGGAATATGACTTTCATACAAAACTTATAGAAGCATCAGGAGATATAAATGACTCGATGCCTGAATTTGTAGTCGATACTGCAATGAAGCTTTTAAATAAATATGAGAAAAAAGCAATGAATGGTGCAAAGGTTCTTCTAATGGGAGTTGCCTACAAAAATGATATAGATGATATGAGAGAATCACCTGCTCTAAAGGTTATAGAACACCTTGAGAAAAATGGTGCTGATGTTGTAGTAAATGATCCTTTTGTACCTGAATTCAGATATAAGGGAAAGGAATACAAAAGTGTAGATTGGAAAGAAATTATAGATGATTCGGATATTGTAATTATAACTACAAACCACAGTTGTTATGATTATGAAGAGATTGCAGAAAGAGCAAAGCTTATATATGATACTAGAAATGCTACTAAAGATGTGAAAAATAATAGAAACAAGATTCATAAACTATAAATTTTATAAGAATAAGTCCTAGTTTATAGGACTTATATTATTAAAAGAGTAATTTTAGTGAGGTGTGTGTCGATGAAAAAATTAAGATTTGCAATTATAGGCTGTGGAAGAATTTCATATAAACATATAGAGGCTCTGGTAAACAACAGCCAGGAGTCAGAACTTGCATGTACGTGTGATTTGTCTTGTGAAAAAGCTGAAACTAGAAAAAAAGAGTATATAGACAAGATGGGAACGAAGACAGATGTGAAGGTTTATACAGACTATAAAAAAATGCTTGACAGTGAAGATATAGATGTAGTCACAGTTGCAACTGAAAGTGGATACCATCCTGAAATTGCAATGTATTGCATGGATAAGCATAAGCATGTTATAGTTGAAAAACCTATGGCACTTTCAATAGATAACGCCGATGATATGATAAAATGCTCAAAGAAAAACAATGTAAAGTTGTGTATAAGTCATCAGAATAGATTTAACAAGCCTATTCAAAAGCTCAGAAAAGCAATTTGTGAAAATAGATTTGGAAGGTTGATAAATGGAACTGCAAGAATTCTATGGAATAGAAACATGGGCTATTATGAACAGGCACCATGGAGGGGAACGTGGAAACTTGACGGTGGAACTTTAATGAATCAGTGTATACATGATATAGATCTTCTTCAGTGGATGATGGGTGGAGAAATAGACAGTGTCTATGCTCAATGTGATACTTTCCTTAGAGATATAGAAGCCGAAGATTTTGGAGCTGTAATAATAAGATTTAAAAATGGTGCTATTGGAATAGTAGAAGGAACTGCCTGCGTTTATCCAAAAAATCTTGAGGAGACCCTGAGTATTTTTGGAGAGAAGGGAGTTGTTTGCATAGGTGGAGTTGCAGTAAATGCTATTGAAACATGGAGATTTGATGATGGAAAAGATAATGAGGAAGATATACTAAAACAACAGGAGGGAAATCCTGATACGGTATATGGATTTGGACATATTCCACTTTTCAAAAATATGATAGATGCTATAAATAATGACACTGAGCCTCTGATAAATGGAGAAGAAGGCAAGAAAGGCATGTCTATAATTCTTGCTGCTTACAAATCAAGACTAACAGGTATGCCTGTTAAATTTCCGTTTAAAGACTTTTCAACAATGGATATGGTAAATGTAGATAAAATACATAAATAGTAGATGCACTTTAAAGGAGCAATAGGAATGGATAGATGTTTTATATCTGAAAAATCAACAATAGGTAAAAATGTAAAGATAGGATATTTTGTGGTTGTAGAAGATGATGTTGTAATAGGTGACAATTGTATTATAGGAAGTAATGTAATACTGCATGAATCGTCAAAAGTGGGAAACAATGTGAGAATTGACGATAATGCAATTATAGGAAAACAACCAATGAGGGCGGCGAACAGTATATTCAAAGGAGAAGAAAAACCACTTCCGCCTGCTTTTATAGGAGATGAGTGCCTTATAGGAGCCTCTTCTATAATTTATGCAGGTTCTAAAATAGGGAAGAAAACTCTTGTGGCAGATCTTGCAGTAGTTAGGGAAAATGTAACTATAGGAGAAAAGACAATAATAGGCAAGGGAGCAACAGTTGAGAATTATTGTACTGTTGGTTCCAACTGCAAAATACAGACAAATGCATATGTAACGGCTTATTCAGAAGTTGGAGATTATGTATTTATAGCACCTGGCGTTGTGACTTCAAATGACAATTATGCAGCAAGATCCAAAGAGAGGTTCAAGCATTTTAAAGGGGTTACAATAAAAAAAGGTGGAAGAATAGGTGCTGGAGCTGTAATATTGCCAGGGAGAACAATAGAAGAAGATGGTTTTGCAGCTGCAGGAAGTGTGGTTACTAAAGATGTGGAAAAAGCTAAAGTAGTTGCAGGTTCACCGGCAAAGGTATTTAGAGATGTACCGGAAGATCAGCTTCTTGAAAATCAGTGATTGAGAGAGGAAACATTAATGAAAACTAAAATTTGTCATATATCAACAGCACATCCAACATTTGATACTAGAATATATCATAAAGAGTGCAGAACTATTGCAAAAAGTGATTATGATGTGTATTTATTAATAGCGAATGATAAGGATGAGATTTCAGACGATGTAAAAATAATTCATCTCCCACATGAAAATGGTAGATTGTATAGATTTTTAAAAAAAAGAAAGATAGCTTTAAAAAAAGCTCTCGAAATTGATGCAGATATATATCATTTCCATGATCCAGAATTAATACCGGTAGGTGTAAAATTAAAGAAATTAGGTAAAAAAGTTATATATGACGTACATGAAGACGTGCCTAAGCAGATATTAACTAAGGAATGGCTGAAAAGTGATATTATAAGAAAATTAGTATCTAGTATTTTTAATAAATATGAGAAAAAGGCGGCAAAAAGTTTTGATAGAATAGTATGTGTTTCAGACGACATTGCTAAAAATTTTAATTTAAATAAAACAGTAATAGTGAGAAATTTCCCTGTTATCTCGGATATAGATTCCATAAACGCTATAGATATGGAAAAAAAGACACCCGTTGTAATATATGCTGGTGGATTGACCAAAATAAGAGGTATAAAAGAAATTATACAGGCAATGTCATTTTTGAAAGGTGAAGTCAGACTATGGCTTTTAGGTAAATGGGAAAATAAAAGTTATGAAGAAGAATGTATGAAAACAAAAGGATGGGAATATGTGGACTACTTCGGCTTGAAACCGCAAAAGGAAGCATACTCCTATATGAAAAAATCAGATATTGGTATAGTGAATTTCTGGCCTGTTGATAATCATATATCGGCACTTCCCAATAAACCTTTTGAATATATGGCTTGTGAATTGCCTATGGTTATGTCGGATTTTGAATACTGGAGAAATGTATTTAAAGGTTGTTTTTTAGGGGTTGATCCTAATAAACCCAGGGATATAGCTGGAGTAATACAAAATCTATTGAAGGATAGAAAATTAATGAAAAAGCTTGGCAGAAACGGAAGGGAATTTGTTTTAAGCAAGTATTCCTGGGAAAGTGAAGGAAAGGTGCTTTTAAATATGTATGCGGAATTAAGTGACAAGTAGTCAGGGTTATACTTTTGGAGGTGATACTAATGAAAATATTAACTGTGGTTGGTGCTAGGCCTCAATTCATAAAGGCAGCAGCAGTGTCTAACATATTAAGAAAAGAACATGAGGAAATATTGGTCCATACCGGTCAGCATTATGATGAAAATATGTCCAGTATATTTTTTGAGGAACTTAAGATACCTAAACCGGATTATAACCTGGGAATAGGATCAGGAAATCATGGCGAACAGACAGGCAGGATGCTTGTGGAATTAGAGAAGATATATTTAAAAGAAAAGCCGGATCTGGTATTGGTTTACGGGGATACAAATTCAACATTGGCGGCGGCTTTGTGTGCAAGTAAATTGTTGATGCCTGTAGCTCATGTTGAAGCAGGACTTAGAAGCTTTAATATGGATATGCCGGAGGAGCAGAACAGGGTACTTACAGATCACATATCGAAGTTGTTGTTCGTACCGACAGAAACAGCTGAAAAAAACCTTAAAACTGAAGGCATCAGTAAAGGCGTTTATAATGTAGGAGATGTAATGTTTGATGCAGTACTGCATTTTAAAAAATTAGCAGAGCAGAAAACAGGCATACTGGAGAAAATTTTTGCAAAGCCCGGAGAATATATTTTAACAACAATACATAGAGCAGAAAACACAAATGATATAAATAGATTGAAAAATATAATAGAAGCATTGAATGAGAGTAATAAAACTGTAGTATTACCACTTCACCCGAGAACTAAAAAGTATGTGCAAAGTTATAATTTGAACTTTGGCGATAACATAAAATTAATAGAACCAGTAGGTTATCTTGAAATGATTGCTTTAGAGATGAACTCCCAGAAAATAGTTACAGACAGTGGTGGGGTTCAAAAAGAGGCTTTCTTTATGAAAAAACCATGTATAACCATGAGAAATGAGACAGAATGGGTGGAGACTGTTGAAAATGGTTGGAATATAATTACAGGAACGGACAAAAATAAAATATTAGATGCTATATTAAATTTTCAGCCAAGTGAGAATCAAAAGAGTATTTTTGGCGATGGTAAAGCTTCTTATAAAATTTTAGAGATAATAAATGATATAGCCAAATATATGCACAGGAGTTAAATATGGATAAAAAATACAGAAAGTTATATATGATAATTGCTAGTATAATCTGTTTGGTATTAATTGTAATATCCGTATCCTATAAATTGGATTTGAGTAAGAAGCAAGTCAGTGATGATACTGAAGTTATAAAAAATAAAACCATAGTTAGATTGTGGCTGCCGAAAGATAGAGTTTCAGATACACGAGAATACCAGGTTAAGAAATTCAATAAAAGTCACAAAGATATTTATATCATGCTAAATGTGTATGATAGCAGGGATTATGCTAATGTATTAAAAACATCCCTGGCCGCTGAAAAGGGACCGGACATAATGATGTATGCTTTTTTTGAATTAATTAAAGATAAGTATATTGAAAATTTGGGTAATGTTGATAATATCAAGTCGGACAATTTTGTATATTTTAATGGTAAACCGGTTGGTATAAGATTAAATGAAGAAAATGTAAAATTTGTATGGAATAAAGATATATTTAAAAAAGCAGGTCTTGATCCAAACAAACCTCCGAAAACTTGGAATGAGTTAATAGAGTATAGTAAAAAAATTAAAAAAGAGTGCCCAAATGTAGTACCATTCCAATTTCCAATCATAGAATATGAAGATTTTAAAGAATCAATAGGTGAACCAAGCGTTAATTTTGATAATATATATACATCATTTTGGAATTACAAGAATGGAAAATATGAATTCAATTCATCTAAAGACATTTTAAGTGCATATAAAGAACTTTATAAAGAAAATTTACTGGATAAGAATTTTGATAAAAAGAGTAAAAAAGACCTGAGAATAGATTTTTATGAAGGCAAAGTAGCAATGGGTTTATCTACTTTTGAGGATAAAGGATATTATACTAATATAATGCCTTTAAATTTTGATCTTGGCACGAGCAGTCTGCCAAAATTCAACACTTCTGATGGAGATAGGCAGTATTATTTATCCAATGCAAATTTTGCATGTATCAATAAAGACGTATTAGAAAAAAATCAAAAAGAAAGAAAAGCAGTAAATGAAGTTTTTAAATGGTTGACTTCAGAAAACTCTAATAGAGAAATATTAAGTACAAGAATGGCTATATCTCCTACTATTAATAACACACAGATTAAAAATGATATTTATAAAGAATATAATCAGGTTTCAAATTTTAAGACTGAGGTGTTAGATCCATCAATATTTGTATCTAGGAATTCAGCTAGCACAGTGAAATTATCTGTAGATGCCATTAAAGGGAAAAAGTCGATAGACGAGGTTATAAAAGAGCTCAATAATTCCTATAAAGAATATTGCAGTTCAACTGAAAAAGACAGAAAAATTCAACTGGATACATTTAAAAAATAAAGTTTAGTAAGGAGCAATAGAGATGAAATATTACTTGCAAAAAATGTCACAGTACAATAAGAAGGTACTAGGATGTAGTTTTTTATTGTCTGTTATAGTAGCTATTTTTAATATTAATGGAAATAGCAAAAAAGATGTTTTTATGTTGTTTTTGGCTAGTTTTTTGCTATTAAATGTAATATATTTATTGTTTAAAGATGCAAAGAAGTCCATACTGTTGTTTTTGATTTTTTTGCCTTTTTTTGTTACAGCACGTAAGTTCCTTCAGATAGATTTCTTTGTATTTAAGATATCTTTTGAAACTATATATATTACTATTGCTTTTTTATACAATATAAAACAAATATGTGCTACTATAAAATACAAAGTGACAAATGGAGATAAGAGTGAATTTAAATTTTATATATTGGTTCTTATCTTTGTAATATTTGTATATAATTCAGATAGTTATTCTTTTAATATTTGGGAAAGTTTGAGTGATACATATTTAGGTGTAGTTACACCTATTATGTTTATGCTTATTATAATATCTCTTTTTGAAAAGCATGATATAAAAAAATTAATTTACTCTATAATTTTTAGCATTGATTTGAGCAGTTTGTATGGATTTGTGCAAATGTTCAAGGATGGGGTATCTTTAAGTGCTATACATAAAAACAGGGCATTGTTAACATTCGGATATCACAATGTTAATATATTTGCAGTAATTTTAGTTACTGTACTGCCTTTTGTACTAGAATATATTTTATATAATAAGAAAAACAAATCAGAAAAAAAATTTTTGTATATATCACTTTTTATACAAGTTATAGCATTGCTTATAACATTTACGAGGGGCGCTTGGATTAGTGCACTTATAGCAGTATTTTTAATTCTGATAAGCAAAAAATACAGAAAATTAGTTATAGCCATGACAGTTATAGGGGTTGTATTAATTAAACCTGTGATGACGTTTATAATAACAAGAGGAAATAATGTATCCGGTCTTTTAGGAAATGAGTCTGCTACAGCCAGAATACAGTCAATATATACAGATATCAGAATTATTAAAGATTATCCATTTGGGGTAGGCATGAGTCAATTTCCAAAATATTATAAGGAATTTGCACTCAGGGGATATTTAATGATGCCGGAAGATTTAAGATGGCAAATTACAGCAGCTCATTATATGCTTGAGCATGCACACAATTTAATATTGCAAATAGGTGTGGAATTTGGTTTGGTTTCGTTATTAACATATATATTGATTATTGTAAATAGAATAAAGGTTGTCTTTAAAAATTACAGTAAAAACAGGGGATTATTTGTATCTTTAATAACGTATATTATCGCTTCTGTTTTAACTGGAAATGAGTTTAATCATAAAGGAGTAATAACTGGAACGATTATGATATTTTTGGTTCTGGGATTAATTGAAATTAATAATTGCAAAAGACGTTCGGATATGGGAGAAGGATCAGTATGAACAAAGCTGCGAAATTAACTGTTTCTGTAGTAGTTCCATGCAGAAATGAGAAAAAGTATATAGGAAAGTGTATAGATTCATTTATAAATCAGACGTATGACAGTGATTTATATGAAGTTCTAATATGTGATGGAATGTCAGACGATGGCACCAGAAACATAGTTAGGGATTATGAAAAAAAATATGGTAATATAAAACTTATAGACAATAAAGGACTTTCTGCACCTAAGGGAATGAATGCGGGAATTAAGCATAGTAGCTCTGATGTGATAATAATTTTTGGTGCACATGCTTATGCAGATCAGAATTTTGTGAAAGAAAATGTAATTTCACTTACAACTCATGATGTGGGATGTGTTGGAGGTCCAATTGAAACTATAAATGGAAATGACAAGGGCCTTGCGATTTCCATGGCAATGAGTTCACCTTTTGGAGTTGGAAATGCTCTCTTTAGGTATGCTACGGAAGAAACGTATGTTGATACGGTGGCTTTTGGATGTTACAGGAAGAAAGTACTTGAAGAAATAGGCTATTTTGATGAAGAGCTTGTAAGAAATCAAGATGATGAGTTGAATTTTAGGATAACCGAAAAAGGTTATAAGATTTTACTTTCACCAAGTATAAAATCCTACTATTACAGCAGAGCTTCACTAAAGAAACTGTGGAAGCAATATTACCAGTACGGCTTCTGGAAGGTCCGTGTAATGCAAAAGCATGGTGGTCTGCCATCTTTGAGACATATTGTGCCTGCATTGTTTGTTACAACAAATGTTCTAGGTATAGTACTTGGAATATTTTATAGATGGATACTCTATCTGTGGGTACTGGAAGTTTTAATTTATGTATTTGGGGATGTTGTAGCATCATTGAAGCTTATACACCGTGAAAGAAGAATATGGAAGTATATATTCTGGATTTTTCCTATAATTCATTTTGGATATGGTGTTGGTTTTATAAATGGATTGTTTAATTTTTATATTTTTAAGTCTAAAAAATCTATTAAGAATAATACGAGTATGTCAAGATAAGTAACTTTGAGATTATTTTTGATTGCCAAAAGAGGTGCTTTACATGAATATAGGAAGTAGATTAGTATGTATTTTAATATATTTTTATGTATTGTTTCAACCATTGTTGCCTGGGAAATATAAAGTCGGTAGATTACCTTTAAACGGTGATGCAATACTTGCACTCGCCATAGTAGTTTATGCGCTTTCTGTAATTTTATTTGCAGATTCAAGAAAAAGGTTTATGCGGGGATTGAGGGACTTTTTTAGAAACTCAACCAGTATATTCATGTTTTTACTTGCGTTGATTATGCTTATATCGGTATCTTATGCTGAGGGGAAGACTATAGCATTGTCTGAAACAGCAAGATTTGTTACATATATTCTGATGTTCTTTATAATAAAATATGAAATGTCGACTAGACAAATTATAGTCGATTGGATATTGAGGCTGTATATGGTATCAACGTTTATAGTTTCACTCATAGGTATAATAGAAGGCATATGTGGCATTGGATTTATTCAAAAAAGTGAAAATGGAGTAAGAGACAGGATATTTTCGACAATGGAGAATTCAAACAATCTTGGAGTATTTATGGTTATGGCCATTTTCCCTTTAATCGTACTTGCGATAAGTGAAAAAAACAGAAGAAAGAAAGTTATTTTTGCAGTTATTGCAGCTATGGCGTTTTTAAATATTGTAATGAGTTTTTCAAGGAATGCATGGATAGGCTTTGTTATTGGATGTATAGTTCTTGCACTTACATACAGTTGGAAATTTATCATAGCACTTATTGCCGCAGGGGGGATATCTGTATTTGTTCCCCAAATTACAAGCAGATTGTCTGAATTTACAGACCCTGCACAGAATATGTCAAGAATAAAACTATGGGATATAGCTGGATTTATGATAAAAGATCATCCCATAAGGGGAGTGGGGAATGGAAATTATCGTGTATTGTATGATAAATACAAGGTACTTTTAAAGCAAAAGATAGAGTATTATCCTTCAAAAGATTTTCATCCACACAATATAATCTTGAAAGTTCAGTCAGAACTCGGTGTGTTTGGAACAGCAGTCTTTGTATTTATGATAATATCTGTATTCTATAGAATAGTTAAATTTACAAGACAGGTTGAAGATAAATTTTATACACCATTTTTTAGAGGTTTTATTGCTTCACTTGCAGCTTTTGTGTGTATGAATCTTATAGATAATTTCTTTTCAGCACCTAAAGTAATAGCCTTTTTCTGGATACTTATAGCATGTTTTGAATCTGTAATGTATAGACAGCACATGGAAGGTGATTTATATTATTAGGGTACTTCAGGTCATATCCGGGAATGACAATGGCGGTGGAGCAAAACACGTTTTGAACATATGCAAGAATGATATATTTGATATGGAAAGCTGGGTAGTTTGCATAGGAAGAGGATATATGTATGACAATGCAGTTAAAGAAGATATAAAAGTAAAGTGTTTTACCTTCAGGGAAATGTTCGGCAAAAAATTTTTGGAATATATATCTAAAAATAAAATAAATATAGTTGATTTTCATGGAGCAAAGTCTAATTTTTTATATTTTTTAATACACAAAAGTATCAATGTTTTATGTACATCCACGGTCCACAGTGATTTTAGATATGATTTTTTAAACAACAAATTAAAAAAATATCTCTACACTCCGCTTAGCAGAGCAGGACTTTTGAAATTTGATAATTATATATGTGTATCCGAAAGTATAAAAAATCTTTTGGATGATAATGGATTTAGAGGTCACAAGTATATAGTTGGAAATGGAATAGACATTCGTAATGTTGAAGTTTCTGTAACTGTCAAAGACATTAGACGAAGATTTAATATTGATGAAGATGATTTTGTTTATGTCATGGTAGCAAGAATGCATCCGGTTAAAAATCATGAGAAGCTTATAAAAGCGTTTTACATCCTACAAAAGGAAAATCCTCATGTGAAACTTGTGCTTGTTGGAGACGGCAAACTTCAGGAAAGGCTTGCAAATATAGTACATGATATGAAAATTGAAGACAAGGTAATTTTTGCAGGATTCAGGGAGAATGCAGCTGATTTTATAAATATGTCGGATATAAGTGTACTAACGTCTTTTAATGAAGGGGGTTCCCCGCCTATAGTGATTTTGGAAAGTGCAATTTTGAGAAAGCCTGTCATATGTTCAAAAATTTCAAATATAGAATCTATAGTAAAGCCGGAAAATGGATATCTTGTTAATCCGGAAGATGAAAATGATATATTTTTAGCAATGAAAAAAGCCTATTTAAATAGAGATAAGCTGAAAAACATGGGCGTAAATCTTTATGAGTGTATAAGAAAAAACTTTTCGCTTGAAGAATTCTGGAAAAAATATTACAGTGCTTATTTAAATATGTTGGGTGGAGTGAGATAGATGCGTAAGAAAACATTTATGAAGAGTTCCATGATAGTAATGGTATTTATAATAGCTGGAAAAGCTACTGCACTTTTAAGGGATTCCATGATCGCTGAGAAGTTTGGCGCCACATATATATCTGACATATATAATTTTAGTATAGGAATGATAAATCTTCTTATCACGGTAAGCTACGGGCTTACTACGACTTTTATACCATTTAATGCAGAATCAATAGAAAAAGACAGTATCAATGTACGAAACAGGTTTGTAAATAATATAATAACAATATCCTCCATAGTAACTTTAGTTGCGAGTGTTATTCTTATATTGTTTGCGAGACAGATAATATATGTAGTTGGACATGGATTTACGACGCAGCCTAGTGTATTTGCAAGTTCTGTTGAAATAACTAGGATAATGCTTCTCTCACTTGTATTTGTAACTATTCAAAGTATAGTTACAGGTGTGCTTCAATCTCATAAGCAATTCTATGAACCGGCGGCCATGTCATTTGCATCAAATATAGTGTACGTATTATATCTTGCATTGCTTGCAAAGAAATATGGCATGGAAGGATTTGCAATAGCAACTGTTGTAGGATTTATTGTTCAACTTCTAATAAATGTACCTAAATACAAAAAACTCGGATACAGATATTTTCCGGTATGTAATTTTCGGGATGAGAAAGTATTCAAGATGTTTAAACTTATGATTCCGATTGTAATAAGTACCTCTGTTGTACAGTTAAATGTTTTTGTAAACAGATGCTTTGCAACTAATCTTTATTTTGGCGCAACTACAATACTTGATTTTTCAAATAAGATAAATACGCTTGCCTATGAAGTTTTTGCAATAGGTATTGCGATGATTGTATATCCTACGCTTTCGGAATTGGTTGTCAAGGGAAATTTGACTCAATATAAAAAATCTCTTGGAAGTGCGATTACAACCATAATGATGATAATGGTTCCGGCTACTTTTGCAATAGCAATGCTGAGAGATCCAATTATAAATGTGATATTTGAAAGAGGAGCTTTTACGAAAAATGCTGCGAATTTGACATCCGAAGCACTTTTATTTTACTGTCCGGCAATGATTGCCTATGGTGTAAGAGATATATTGAACAAAGCATTTTATTCTTTAAAAGATGTAAAAACTCCAATGATAAACAGTTTTGCCGGTATAGTAATAAATATAATAATAAACTTGATTATAGTAAAATATATGAAAGTATCGGGACTTACGCTTGCAATTACAATATCTTCGGTAGTAACTACAATGTTGATGTTTTGGAAAATCAACAAAAAAGTTAATGGAATGAATTTAAGAATAATATTTTTAAATTTTATAAAGATATGTGCTGCGTCAGCTGCAATGTCAGTATTAATATTTGTTATAAATTCATTTTGCAATATTCAGTTTGAAAATAATAAGATAAGGAGCATAATGTCAATTTTAATATCTTTTGTTCTTGGAGGAGGAAGTTATTTTATAATACTTTATGCACTTAAAATCAAAGAATATTCCGAGCTGGTTGGAAGTATAAAGAATAGAATTTCGGGAAAGTTTTAAATTTGATGTTAACAAAGTCGTTTTAATTTTGTATAATTTAACTTATAGATTTAAATTACATGAATAAATTGGAGGAATATTATGCAGCCCGAGGATATTAGAATAGACAGAAAAAACGACATAATGAAAAGGAAACTTCAGTTTGCTTTGAAAAGAATTATGGATTTTATACTTTCGTTTATTGGAATAATTGTTCTTAGCCCCTTATTTCTTATAATAAGTGTGTGGATTAAGCTTGATTCAAAAGGACCTGTAATTTTTAAACAGACACGGGTAGGAAAAAATGAAGAAAACTTTATTATATATAAATTTAGAACAATGGTGGTTAATGCGGAAAAGAAGAAGACCTTAAACATAAAAGCTGAAAATATTGCAAACTTTATTTTTCAAGATAAAAAAGATAATAGAATTACAAAAAGTGGAGCATTTCTTAGAAAAACAAGTTTGGATGAAATACCGCAGCTTGTAAATGTACTTATAGGAAATATGAGTCTTGTAGGTCCAAGACCGGAGATACCGGATGTAGTTAAAGTGTATCCTGAAGCATATAGGCAAAGGCTTTTTGTTACACCTGGAATAACAGGACTTGCACAAATAAGTGGCCGGGGTGAAATTGAACTCTCTAAAACAGTATATTATGATTTGATGTATATAAAAAAGTTTTCATTGTGGCTCGATATAAAGATATTTTTTAAAACATTTTTGTCAGTGTTTAAAAGAGAAGGAGCTTATTGATAATATGTTTACCAGTATATTGAAATATAATATATTTAATGGAACTAAGGATGAACTTCTTGGCTATATAAAAGATTTTGAAAAAGTAAATATAATTTCAGGAAATCCTGAGGTTCTTTATAATGGAATAAAGAACCCTAAACTTTTTAGATTTTTTACAGGTGAGCATTCTGTCATAATACCGGATGGGGTTGGAACCGTTCTGGCATCCAAATTTGTTGGAAGGCCGGTTTCATGCAAAATAGCAGGGATTGACCTGATGAAGGATATAATATCGAGATGTGAGAAAGAAAGAAAACCGGTATATTTTGTAGGAGCGAAACAGGATGTACTTGATAAATGTATTATGAATTTAAAGAAAAATTATAAAAATCTCAATGTAGCAGGAAGTCATAATGGCTATTTTGATTTGGAAAATTGTGATGACATTATAGATGATATAATAGAGAAGAAACCCTATGCAATTTTTGTTGCCATGGGTTCCCCAAAGCAGGATGTTTTTATATCTACAAATATGGACAGATTTCCATGCAGTATATTTATGGGTGTAGGCGGGAGCTTTGATGTATTTGCAGGAGAGACTAAGAGAGCTCCGAAGTGGATGATAAAAGTTGGACTTGAATGGCTGTACAGGGTAATTAAAGAGCCTTGGAGAATAAAAAGACTTGCTTCAATACCAAGGTTTTTATTTAAAGTTATGGAGTACGAAAGCAGAAACTAAGCTTTTTGTACTCCATTTACATTTTGAAACTGACCTTCCAGTATATCTTTAAAATTTATGCGTTCTAAATCATGAATCAAATTGTCCTGTATTTTGGATAATGCACGGTTTACCAGACAATAAGATGCATGGTCGATATTACAGTTGCTGGGATCACTAAGACATCTGTTTATATATATTGGGCCATCTATGGCTTCAATTATGTCTTTCAAGCTTATTTCTTCAGGAACTCTATTTAAGGAATATCCTCCATTAACTCCCCTGTAAGATTTTATAATACCGCTTTTAGTCAGTTTCCTTAGAAGTTTTAAAAGGAATCTAAGAGGAATTCCCTGGTCCTTTGATATAGATTTAGCTTCAATTTTTTCACCATAACCTAATTTTGACAAGTAAAGTACAACTCTAAAGCCATAGTCTGCCTCCTGTGTTATTCTCATAATATCTCTCCAAATAAAAAATTATATACTTTCATATTAATTATAACTAAATACAATGATAATATAAAGTAGAATTATGAAAGTAATTATATTTTTAAGGAAGTTTATCGAGGCTTTGGAGAGAATATCCCTTATCTTTCCATGATTTTATAACTGTGTCAAGTATTTCTGTATTGGTCTTTGAAACTGCATGAAGAAGTACTATTGAGCCATTATGTGTATGGCTTAGTATTTTTTGCTTTGCAAATTCTGGAGACGGTTGACTGTCTCTGTTCCAATCATTATATGCAAAACTCCAGAAAATTGTTTTATATCCAAGTTTTTTAGTATAAAAGAGGGAAAGCTCGCTGTATTTTCCCATAGGCGGCCTGAAAAATTTTGGCATGTCGCAGCCGGTTACATCCTTGTAAGCATTTTCTGTTATAGTAAATTCTTTTTTGAATTCATCAGGATTTTTAGCTCTTTGGGCCATAGAAGGATGTTTTGCTGTATGGTTGCATACTAGATGGCCTTCATTTTTCATCCTTTTTATAAGGTCTTTATTATCTTTTATATAAGGAGTTGTTACAAAAAATGCAGCTTTTACATTGTTGTTTTTAAGTATATCCAGTATTTTTGGAGTATATCCATTTTCATATCCTTCGTCGAAGGTAAGGTAAAGAACTTTCTTTGAGGTATCTCCAAGATAGTAGGCTGAATATTTTTTTATAAGCTTTTTTATATCTTCAGGTTCTTCAGAAGGAAGCCCGTTTTTCTGAGGCTTAAAAAACCAGTTTTTTTCACCCTTGTCAAGTGAAGAAATATCAATTCCAGTAATCTCACTAGAGGTTTCATCTTTATTTTTAATGGATGCATATGTTTTGCCCATGGATGAAAAACAAAAAGACGATGCAACAATCAATGATAATATACATGTAATAATTTTTTTCATTTAATAATCACCTACCATAAGTTATGATATATTTATGGTATACTTCTGCAATGTGATTTATACTATGAATGTATTGGAATCGCGAAATACCGCAGACAAATTTTTATACAATGGGATGTTTTATATGGATGAGTTTTTGAGGACAGTTGACTATATATATAGTTTTATTACTTCTAATCATACACTTCAGGAGAAAAAGAATTTTTTGCATGAATATGAGCTTGTTTTAGATATCCATGGGGAAAATGGATTTTTGGAGAAGTATTATAAATTTGCTGGAGGAAATAAAGAATCGGGAATAGTGTATACTCCAGAATACATATGCAAGTTTATGGTAGAAAGTCTCATAAAAGAAAAAGATGTGATAGAAAATCCATACATGAAAATTTTAGAGCCTTCATGTGGATGTGGAACGATTGTGATTTCATGTTTTAAACATTTAAAAAATATATTTGTTAAAAACATGGATGAGATAAACAGAAGAAACGACATCAGTCTGACTCGAGATAAAATAGAAGATCATATAATAAAAAATAATTTGTATGGATATGATGTGGATAAGAGAGCAGTTAAGATATTAAAGATTGAACTTTTCAGGCTGACGGGAATAACTAACTTGTCAAATTTTAAGATTATGGATTTTTTAATATGTGGACTTAAGACTAAATTTGATCTTATAATAGGAAATCCACCTTATATAGGTCATAAATCAGTCAATAGAAAATATTTCAATCTCTTAAAGAAGAAATATAAAAAAGTATATAAAAATAAGGCGGACGTTTCATACTGCTTTTTTGCAAAGGCCATTGGTTGTATGAAAAATAAGGCAAGGCTTTGTTTTATTGTATCAAGGTATATATGCGAATCACCTAATGCGCTGAAGATCAGGGAAATGATCTTGAATGATACAAATATCCACCGGGTTGTAGATTTTTATGGAATAAGGCCATTTAGAAATGTAGGCATAGATCCTGTTATAATATTCCTTGAAAATTCATGCAGCAATTCCTTGAAAAGTGACTATTTAAACAAAATACAAATTGTAAGACCTGTAAGTATTGATAAACATGATAAATCATATAGTGTGTCGTTTTTTAATGAAGAGGAAAACTCAAGAAAATTTTTAGTTCAACAGAGTATCTTGAAAGCGGAAGGATGGGTGTTCATTGATGAAGACGAGAGTGAAATACTGAATAAGATAAAGAAAAGGAGCCAGTTGTATATTGAAGATATATGTGACAGTCACCAGGGAATAATAACAGGTTGTGACAAGGCTTTTATAGTAGATGAAAAGACTTTAGAGGACAGCTGCATAAATAGAGATATAGTTAAACCATGGATAAAAAACAGCGACATATCAAGATATAATGTTAAATCAAGTAAAAAGTACATAATATGTACGAATATGATTCGGAATGAAACTGTGCTTGAAACTTCCATAGAATTCATGGAAAAGTACAGGAAGAAGCTCGAAAACAGGAGAGAGTGCAGGAAGGGCATAAGAAAATGGTATGAGATCCAGTGGTTTAGAAATCCTGAAATATTTGATGGAAAGAAAATAATATTTCCATACAAGGCTTCAGAAAACAGATTTGCCATAGACTGTGGAAGTTATTTCAGTGCGGATGTGTATTGTATTACGATCAAGGACAAAGTTCCGCTTGAGTATGAAACACTTCTTGATATTTTAAACAGTGATGTTTATGAATTTTATTTCAAAACATTTGCAAAAAAGCTAGGTGGAAATATGTATGAGTATTACCCAAACAAGGTTATGAAGCTTAGACTTCCATACCCCATTCCCAAATTTAATTTTAGGATGAATCCACAAATGTTGTATGATTTCTTTGGATTTACAGAACGCGAAGTTAAAATTATTAAAGAAAATGTTACTAGAAATTGTTTAGAAATATAAGATAAGGCAAAAATATATATTAAAGAAAATAATAAAAAATAGAGGAAAATTATACCAGATGTAGAATATTTTAAAGAAGCTAACTTTATACTGATGGAGAGAGGGGGTAAGAGTCGTCTGACTCGGACTGCGCATTTTGCGTATTGCTGACATGTGTTTATCTATTCATGTCAGAGCTTGAAAACTGTTCAGCGGCAGTTTTTTAGTAAAATTAAAGTTAAGGTGTTACTTAACGCTGAAATCACTGGCTGTCGATGTACAATTGTGGTTTTAGTAGAGTTATTTTAATATGAATTTAAAATTTGAAATTAGAGAAGATAAGCTCATAGTGCATATGAGTGGTGAATTGGATCACCACAGTGCCGAAGAAGTTAGAAACAAGATTGACGATGTAATCGAGAAGGATAATGTGTTTAAATTAATATTGGACTTTTCAGGTGTAAGTTTTATGGACAGTTCAGGTATTGGTGTTGTAATTGGAAGGTACAAAAAACTAAATGCAAAAAGTGGAGAAGTATGTATTGTTAACGCCATCAATTCTGTTAAAAGGGTATTTGAGTTATCTGGGATGTTTAAAATAATAAAGGTTTATGACAATATTGATCAGGCCGTTGATAATATTTAATGGGGGGATAGTAAGATGTACGATAACAGTATGAAAATAGAGTTTATTAGTAAATCACAGAATGAAAGCTTTGCAAGGGTTGCGGTGGCAGCTTTTGCATCACAACTTGATCCAACTATAGATGAGCTTACTGATGTAAAGACTGCAGTATCTGAAGCAGTAACAAACTCTATTATTCATGGTTATGAAAATAAAGAGGGAGTTGTCAAGATAAGCGCTTGTATAACAGGTATGGAACTTACAATTATAGTTGAAGATGATGGAGTAGGCATAGAGGATATAGATCGTGCTGTACAGCCTTTATATACGTCGAGACCGGATCTTGAGAGGTCGGGTATGGGATTTACAGTTATGGAGACTTTTATGGATTCTCTCAAGATACAATCTGCAAAGAACAAAGGGACAAGAGTTATAATGAAAAAAGTTTTTAAATCATTAAGTTAGGTGGATAATATGGGTGAAGAAGCTGTAAAAGTATCTAATTATGATTATAATGATAATTTAAGACTTATAAGATCAGCTAAACAAGGGGACAAGAAAGCCTTAAACAGACTTGTAGAAGTCAATCTTCCGCTTGTTACTGCAATAAGCAAGAAGTTTTTAAACAGAGGATATGAGTATGAAGATATATTCCAAATTGGATGTATGGGGCTTATGAAAGCAATAAATAATTTTGATGAGACATACAATGTAAAATTTTCTACTTATGCGGTTCCAATGATAATGGGTGAGATAAAGAGATTTCTCAGAGATGATGGCATGATAAAAGTAAGCAGAAGTGTTAAAAATACTGCAAAAAAGCTTCATTATGACAAGGAAACCCTGACAAAAAAGCTGAATCGTGAACCAACAATAGAGGAATTATCCGAGTATTCAGGGGTAGATATAGAAGATTTGATATTTGCATCAGAATCTGCAAGCAGTATGCAGTATTTATATGATACGATTCATCAAGATGATGGTTCGCCGGTACTTTTGATTGATAAACTCAGTCAAAATCCAAAAGAAGATGTGGAGATGGTGGATAAAATTGCGTTAAAAGATACCCTAAAGAACCTTGATGTGAGATCAAGACAAATTATAATGTTGAGATACTTCAAAGATAAAACACAGGTACAAGTTGCAAAGATGCTGGGTATAAACCAGGTTCAAGTATCAAGAATCGAAAAGAAAGTATTAAAAACAATGAGAAAAATTCTGGAAAGTTAAAGAGAGCTTCACATAAGTAATTCAGATTACTTATATGGAGCTCTCTTTGGGATTTTTTAATTGTTGGTTGAATCCGTACCATTTCCCTGATTGGGAGGAGTATCTGTATCTGTTTCGCCGTCTTTTGTATTATTATTGTCTGGATTTGGTGTTTCCGTTGCATTATTATTATTATTTTTATCCTTATCATTTTTGTATCCCGAATCTTTGCTTTTGGTTTGATGTTTTCCACCTAATACTGGGTTGTACTGGTTATTGTTATATTGACCAAAGATGGAATCACCTTTAATCCAGGTATGCGGCAGGGTGCATATACTTGTTGGAACAGTGCCGCTTAAAAAGAATTCCGTATATACTTTGCTTCCGGTTGGATCTATGTAACAGAGAGGAGATGGTAGATCACCGGATTCTGAACAAATTTTTGCACTTGTAACACCAGAGGGTACTGGTATGTCTTTTGTAGACATATTTGTATGAAAAGGTTCCATTATAGCAGCCCATAGAGCGGCCGAGGAGTTACTATTAAGTGAATTCGGCAGAGATGTATTATTATCATTTCCAATCCACACTGAAGCCGAGTAATATGGTGTCAGTCCGCAGAACCACAAATTCTTTTCGTAACTTGACGTACCTGTTTTACCGCTTGTAGGCATATCTCCTAAGTTTGCATTTGAACCGGTTCCTCCAGAACTTACAGGAGCTTTGAGCAAATTGTACATTATATATGCAGAAGATTCAGAAAGAACCTTTCTCTTGGTTGTTTTTGCTTTAAGAATAACTTTTCCTGATCTGTCTGTGACTTTAGTATAAAGTATTGGATCGGTATAATTTCCTTTGTTGCCGAATACTCCGTAGGCAGCGGCCATTTCTAGAGCGTTTGTACCATTATGGAGCTCACCTAGAGAAAGCGATGATATACTTGATTTATCAGTAGAATCAAGATTTAAGCCGAATTTTTCGGCATAGGAGGATCCAATATCAAGGCCGAGTGTATCTTCAATTTTGGCAGCTATAACATTGCTTGATTTTGCAAGTGCAGTTCTAAAAGTCATGTCTTCATTTGAAAATCCATCATCATTTTGAGGATAATATGGATTACCGTTTGAGGCATATTTTTGTGCCAGATCCTGAGACCATTCAGAATCATTTATAGTTGAAGCCGCAGTATATTTTTTTGAACTTATAGCGGGACTGTATACGGTAATAGGTTTTATACTTGAACCCGGAGGCCTTAAATAATTTTTTGACGATGCACGGTTGAACGACATTGCAGGTTGATCACCGCGTCCACCGACAAGGGCCTTCACTTTTCCGGTGTGATAATCCATTACAACTGCTGAAGCCTGAGGCTGTACTATCTTGTTTTTATCAGTGTGTGAACTGGAAGAGAATACTGTGCTGTTGTTTAAAGTATCTTGTGTTTTCTTTTGAAGTTGTTTGTCCATAGTTGTATAAATCTTTAATCCGCCATAGGTTAAGAGATTGTCAACTTGTGAATTTGAATATTTGTACTTCAATTTCAAATCATTCTTAACCTGCTGAATTGCTGGCATTGAAAACCATTCATTTTCAAGTTTGTTTTTTGGCGGAGAGTATGGTTGTATGGAAAGTTTGCCATTTGAAACATCATTTACAGCATTTATGTATTGATCATATGTTATGTAATTGTTATCATACATTTTTGCCAATACATTCTTTGTTCTGTTGAGATAGATTGATGGATTTTTTCTTGCTGCTGAAGAATATGGATAATATACCGATGGACTTTGTGGTATGCCTGCTATAAAGGCGCACTGAATCAGACTCAATGAGCCAACGGGTTTTTTAAAATATTGTTGTGAAGCTGATTCAACTCCAAAAGATCTTCCACCAAGGAAAATTGTATTCATATATGCTTCAAGTATCTGATCTTTTGTTATAAGTCTTTCAAGCTTCAAGGACATATACATTTCCTGTATTTTCCTTTTTATACTTACATCTTTTGATAGATAGATATCTCTTACGAGTTGCTGAGTGATTGTGGATGCACCTTGAATTCCAGGTTTATTGCTTATCTTGTTTTTTATATCTATTAATATTACACCAAATATTCTTTTAATATCTATACCTTTATGTTTATAAAAACGTTCATCTTCAATACTTACGAAAGCATTTTTTAAATTGTCGGGAATACTTTTAAAAGGTACTACCGTTCTTTGCTCGGTACTGACTACTACATCCATAAAATTGCCTTTATCGTCATATAAGACAGAAGGTTCATTTAAGTTTAGTACTTGATTTACATCTAAATTGGGGGAATTTTTAATGATAGCGGCAACAGCTGCAGAAGCTGCTACGAATATCAATAAAAAAACACAAATAATAATAGTAAAAATATGTTTTTTACCTTTATACCGAGACTTTTTGCGCCTCTTTGCCATAATTGTCCTCCTTGCTAAAGTTATCAGTGATTAATTTAAATTATAGATTATTATATCATAAATAAAAGTATTAATGAAATGAGAAAAACTACAGAATACAGCTATAATACGGAAGGGTATTTATATTAAAATAAAAAAAGAAAAGACATTCAGGAGTATTCAACTTTTGATTGTCTTTCTTATAACATAGTTTAAATTGTATTGTTTGATTCCCAATTAAACACATAAGGTACATTTCTGTAATAGTCGCCGTAATTTAGCCCGTAGCCTACAACGAATACATCAGGTATTTTGAAACCGTAAAAGTCAGGAGTGAGATCAAGTTTTCTTCTTTCAGGTTTATCTAGAAGCACGCAGCATTTTACAGAAGCAGCACCAAGGGATTTAACATGATTTATAACAAAGTCCATTGTGATTCCTGTATCTGTTATGTCGTCAACTACAAGTACATCATAGTTTTCTATATTGTCAGGAACATCGTTTACTATTTTTATGATCCCGGATGAAGTTTCTGAGTCGCCGTAACTTGAGGTAGTCATAAATCCTATTTTTAAGTTTAAATCTATGCTTCTTACAAGGTCTGCAGTAAATATAAAACTGCCTCTTAGTATTGAAAGGACATAGAGATTTTTATTTTTGTAGGTTTCTGCAATCTGTTTTCCAATTTCACCTATTCTTTTGGATATTTGATCTTTGGTTATCAATATGTTTCGAGATTTTTCTTCCATTGAAATCCTCCAAATGTATATTATTATTTATGTAGTATAAAATCATAATATTAATATTAACAATGTTTGTCTAATTTTTCAATGTGTTTTGTGTATAAGGTATATTTTAGATGCTTTTTTTGGCGACCTTCCAGGAAACTTGAGTTTATTTGGCGAAATGTATTTTTAAAAAATACTATTTACAGTATACTTGATTTAATGAAGTATTAAAAAGTGTGTTTTTAAAATTGGAGATGATAATTTATGATATATGGAAATACTGATGGAATAAGAAATTCTATACTGGATAAACTCGAGAGGGTTTATAATCTTAAAATGCCTCATAATGTTTTATGCAGTATGGAACTTATGGAGATGTTATGTGAAGTTACGGATTTTCTTAACAGGGAAATATGTGTTTCAGTTGATAGAAAGGGAAGTGTACTTCAGGTATGTGTTGGAGACAGCAGTACAGTTCAAATTGACACATCCATTTCCAGAGAAGGTAAACTTTCAAGGGCCAGGATAATTCATACACATCCAAATGGAAATTCAAAGTTTTCGAAGCTCGATATGTCAGTACTTTTGAAGATGAAGCTTGATTGTATTGCTGCTGTGGGAGTATGTGGGGGGAGTCCAACTTCAGTAAGTCTTGGATTTTGCGGTATGTCAAACGGAAAACTTTTACCAGAGGTAATGGAGGAATTAACTCTGGAAGATGCTCTTAACTATAATATATCCGACAAGATACATCTTATGGAAACTTTTATTGAAGACAGGGAAGAAGAACAAAATAAGGGTGAAAGAGCTATAATTGCAGGCATAGATACTGAAGATAGTCTCGATGAACTTGAGAGGCTTGCAGAAGCCTGTGATGTAGATGTAGTATCCAGGATATTTCAAAAAAGAATAGTTCAGGATTCGGTTTTTTATGTAGGAAAAGGAAAGGTTGAAGAAATTTCGTTTGCGGCGCAGCTTAATGATGCCGACCTTGTAATATTTGATGATGAATTGTCAGGTTCCCAGATATCAAATATAGAAAATATGATTGGTATAAAAACAATAGACAGGACTACTTTGATACTTGATATTTTTGCGAGAAGGGCTAGAAGCAGGGAGGCAAAGATACAGGTTGAACTTGCACAGTTAAAATACAGACTTGCCAGACTTTCAGGAATGGGAGAATCACTTTCAAGGACTGGAGGAGGCATAGGTACCAGGGGACCAGGGGAAAAAAAGCTTGAGACTGACAGAAGGCGCATACGGGACAGAATAAGTGATATGTCGCATGAACTTAAGAAAATAGCCAAGACAAGAGAAGTACAGAGACAGAATAGAAAAGAAATACCAAAAGTTTCTCTTGTGGGCTATACTAATGCAGGAAAATCTACATTAAGAAATCTTCTATGTGATATGGCAAGTTTTAAAGAAGGGGCTGAAAAAAAGAAGGTACTTGAAGCTGATATGCTTTTTGCAACATTGGATACAACTACGAGAGCACTTAGACTCAATGATGGAAGGGTGATTACGCTTACAGATACAGTTGGATTCGTAAAGAAACTTCCCCATGAATTGATAGAGGCATTTAAATCAACCCTTGAAGAAGTTATATATTCAGATTTACTGCTTCATGTGGTGGATGCATCCTCTGAAGATGCAATAGGACAGATAGATGCCGTGAATAATGTACTTTTACAGCTTGGAGTAAAGGATAAGCCTATACTTATGGTACTTAACAAAATTGACAGGGTATTTGAGGATAATATAAATAAAATAAGACAAAGATATAATGAATCAAATATTATTTGTGTATCTGCAAGAGAACAAATAAATATAGAAGTACTTATTGACAATATGTCTTCTCTAATTGAAAATAATGATATTGAAGCGGAGTTTTTAGTTCCATATACCGAGCAGGAAGTTGCAGCTTATATTTATAGAAGGTCTAAGGTAAAAGAAACAAAATTCAGTGAGGATGGGACTTATATATGTGCGCTTGTCGATAAAGAAACCTACAATAAATGTAAAAAGTTTGTTCAGGACAAATAAAAAAAAGATTTATTGAAATACATTATTGACTTCTTTAGATAATTATGTAATAATATTATTAATTAATAATAATAATCTATTAATAAATTATATTAACTGGAGGAATTTAATATGGATAAATATGTTTGTACTGTTTGTGGATACGTTTATGACCCTGCTGTAGGAGATCCTGATAATGGGGTTAATGCTGGAACTTCATTTGAAGATGTACCTGATGATTGGGTTTGTCCGCTTTGCGGTGTTCCCAAAAGTGAGTTTGAAAAAGAAGATTAACAGTAAAAATTATAATTTAAATTTAATTGGGTCCTCTACGCAAGAATTCGTGGAGGACTAGTTTTTATATGTGCAGAAAAATATTCATATGTAAAACTTCCACTGTATTTTTATTGTGATTTATTATATAATATATAAAAATTATGATATATTGACATGCTTTGATTTGATTTTTGGGGGAATTAACAACAAATTAAATCAATATAATGTCCACCAGGGGGCTATATAATGGAAAAAACAATATTGAAATATCAAAAGGTATTTAATGATGTAATAAATAAACTGAAAAGCAATCAGTCGGTTTTAGCGGTTATGGTTTTTGGAAGCATGGTTACAGGAGATTTATGGGAAAAATCGGATATAGATCTCTTCGTTATATGTAAAAGCAACAATTATGATTTAAGAAATATATATACGGAAGAAAATAATGTATCTGTTCATATAAAGCTTGTAAGCGAGGAAAGTTTTCTTGAATTCAATAAAAAAAATCTTAAAGGTGGTTTCATACATAGGATAATATCTTCATCGAGGCTTGTATTCTCAAAAAGTATGGATATAACATCAAAATACGATGTAGGAAGATATTATTATGATATAGACAGAGAAAGATGGAATATGGCATATCTTGGAAATATGCTTAAAAATGAATCTTTATGCAAAAAGTATCTTCACAACGAGGAATTTATTACAGCTTACGTAGCAGCAATAAAGTCAGTTGAGGAATTTTCAAAACTATATGTTAATTCAGTTGGTTATATGATAAGTAACAATGCTGTCTCTGTTGCCATGAATCTCAATGGGAAATTAAAAGAAAAGGTGGATTTACTTTTATTTGATAATAGAGATGAGGCTGCAATGAAAGCATCTATAATAAGTATTCTTGATTATATGGATGAGTATATAAATAAAAATATACGAGAGTTTGTGAATGTGCTTGTAAATTATATGAAGGAAAGAGATTGTCTTTTAAGTTCCGAGGACATAAAAAGTGATGAATTGTTTATGGATTATAATATAAATATGGAAGAAATACTTGATAAATTGTGGGAGAGGAACATTATAAAAAAACAGAAAAAAAATTATATTATGAATGATGAGACCGTACTTTTAAAGGAAAATGTATATTTTATATAATAAATGTTCTTTATATGTATGGAGGTGGTATTCATTTGAACAAGTATTTTCTGGAGTTTAAGGACAATATAATAAAATATAGAGCTATTGAAGAACATATAAAAAAGCTTATAGATTTAAACAGGATAAAAGATGGTGAAAAACTTCCATCTATCAGAAAACTTGCAGGTTTCCTGAATGTAAACAATGTTACCATAGTAAATACGTATAAAAATCTTGAACGTGAAGGATATGCTATTCAGAAGATAGGAAGCGGAACTTATGCTAAGAGAAGAGAGATAAGTAGGAATTTTAAAAAGGAATATTCAAAAGTATTAAAAAAGATATTAAACAATGGTTCGGGCAAATATCTGGATTTTACAGGAGAAACTCCTAGTGGTGATTTTTTTCCTGTAAAACCGTTTAAAAATGTTATAAATGAAGTTCTTGACAGGGATGGACAGAAAGCGCTTATATACCAGGAGCCACTTGGGTACAATGGACTCAGGAATAGTATAAGCAGTCTGTTTTGGAGAGATGAAATAAAAAGCGATGATATATTGATAGTCTCGGGTGCACAGCAGGGAATAGATGTTGCATCAAAATCAATTATAAACACAAATGATACAGTTGTTGTGGAAAGACCAACTTACAGTGGGGCACTGTCAGTTTTTAAATGGAGAAGGGCAAATATAATAGACATACCTGTGAGAAGCGATGGAATAGATGTAGATGAATTTGAGAAGATACTGAAAAAGAACAATATAAAATGTTTTTATACAATGAGTTATTTTCAGAATCCAACGGGAATAAGCTGCAGTAGTGAGAAGAAGAGGAGAATACTTAATCTTGCAGAGATATATGATTTTTATATAATAGAAGATGACTACCTTTCAGAGCTTATATATGATGATGAAATAGTGTATGAGAGCTTTAAAAGTCTTGACATAAATGACAGGGTTATATACATAAAAAGTTTTTCGAAGATATTTTTACCTGGAATAAGAATAGGATATCTAATTCCACCGAGAAAATTTAAGGAAAGTATACAAAATTCCAAAGTCAACACGGATATAGCTACGTCCAGTCTTATGCAGAGGGCGCTTGATCTTTATATTAGAAAAGGTTTCTGGAAAAGCTACATAGACAAGCTGAATCTGATTTATTGTGAAAGGTATCAATATACTAAAATGTGTATAAAAAAATATTTGAACGACAAAGTTTTTTTCAATGAACCAGGAGGAGGACTTCATTTTTATCTTGAAATACTTAAAAATATTGATTCAGGGAATCTTTTTGATGCGGTGAGAAAGAAAAAAGTTTTGATAACTCCGGGAACTTTATTTTATAAACGACCATTGGATGGAAATAGATATTTTAGATTAAGCTTTTCAAATCTTTGCGAAAGTGATATAAAGAAAGGTATAAGTATAATATCTGAAACTTTGGAGACGTACAGATAATTTAGTTGAAACTGAGGTGGTGTTTTAGCTTGAATTCCATGGTTGATATTGACTGGAATAAAATTGATGGTTATTCTGATGAGCAGATAACTTATTTTTTATATCTTGAGGGAAAGAATATAAATTCAATATGCAAAATAAGAAAGCTGACTAGAGAAGTTGTTGAAAATCAGATAATAGGTGGTAAAATTAAGTATGGTATTTTGGCGAAGAGCAAGAACATAAAAGAATTTTTCAAATTGGTTTCTGCATCTGGAAAATTTGACAAGATAGATGCAATCAAAAATTTAAAATCTGAAAACAGGAGAGATCTTGTAGAGTTCATACGGTCAAGCTATGGAGACATGAAAACTAAGGAAAAAGAAAACGCATTGTGGATATTGGGCGAACTCGGAACCACTGACACTTTTGATATTTTAATCAAAGGAATAGTTCACAAGCATGTGAATGTTAGAAGAATGGCTGTTTCCGCACTTGGGAAGATTGGCAACATATCGGGGGAAGATGCACTTGTCAAGGCTCTTGATGACGATAATCCGCAGGTTGTAATGTATGCTATAAAGGCGCTTTTTAAAATAAAGAGTACAAAGGCAGTTTATAAGATTGAAAAATTGAAAAACAATAGCTGCAAGGAATATGTCAGAAAGACAGCTTGTGAATATTTAGAAAATATTAATAGCTTTTAAAGAGGTGATTTCAATGGGTTATTTTACTGTAAAAGAAGAAGCACAGGATAGCTTTGAAGAGAAAAAGTCCATATTCATAGGAAGTGTAAGAAGAGTTTATACAGAGGCTGAGGCAAAGAAATTTATAAGCAATGTGAAAGCGTCTCAGAAGGATGCCAAGCATAATGTATATGCCTATGTTGTGGGAGAGAGCATGCAAGTACAGAGATATAGTGATGATGGTGAACCTCAGGGATCCGCGGGTATTCCAGTTCTTGAAACCATAAAGAAGAATAATCTGACTGATGTAGCTTTGGTGGTTACGCGATATTTTGGTGGAATTTTGCTTGGAAAAGGTGGTTTGTTCAGAGCATATTCCAAGGCTGCTTCCATGGCTATAGAAAAAGGACAACCAGTAGAAAGAACTCTAGGTGTAGAAATCGATATTGTTGTAAATTACCAAGATTTAGACAAGATTAAGTATGATTTTGAAAAAAATTCCTGGCATGTTGAAAAAATAGATTATGCGGATAAAGTATCACTGTCAATATATTGTGATACTTTTGAAAGTGAAAAGATTATAAACAAGGTTATAGAAATTACGGGTGGAAAATGCAAGGCTATAGTTGATGATGAAGAATATTATTTTAAGATAGGCAGCAGGTTGTATAGAGAACTTTAGAAATCAGTTGGTTTGTGTATATAAATGCTTATGTGATATAATATTTAGTGTTTTATATTAAAGGTAATTGGGAGGGAAATGTATGTCAGGACATTCAAAATGGCATAATATACAGGCTAAGAAAAGTAAAGTGGATGCCAAGAGGGGCAAAATATTCACTAAAATAGGAAAAGAAATTGCAATTGCAGCAAAAGACGGATCAAATCCGGAGATTAATTCAAAATTGAGAGATGTAATTTCAAAGGCCAAGGCAAATAACATGCCTCAGGATACAATAACAAGGGCAATAAAAAAAGGGTCCGGAGAAATGGAAGGAATAAATTACGAAGAGGTAAATTACGAAGGTTATGGACCTGGTGGTGTTGCAGTAATAGTTGATGCGTTGACTGACAATAAAAATAGAACTGCAGGAAATGTAAGGACTGCATTCACGAGAAGTGGCGGAAATTTAGGTGCCAATGGATGTGTGGGATGGATGTTCAAGACGAAAGGCCAGATAATAATAGAAAAAAATGATGAACTTGATGAAGACGATCTTATGATGAAGGCACTTGATGCAGGTGCAGAGGATTTTAACACACAGGATGAAGTTTATGAAATAATTACAGCTGTAGATGATTTTGGGGTTGTGCGTGATGCACTTGAAAAAGATGGATTGAAGTTCATTTCAGCTGATATCACAATGATACCGGATAATTTGACATCTGTTGATATGGAAACTGCAGAGAAAGTTGAAAAACTGATTGACAAGCTGGAAGATGACGATGATGTTCAGAATGTTTATCACAATGCGGAGTTTCCTGAAGAATTCGAGGACTTATAATAGAAAATTACATAGGTATTTTAGTGGATCATTTTCAATATATGTTGAAAGTGGTCTTTTTATAAATGGAGGTGACTTTATGTATGATGGCAGGTTATGGCAAAATTCTGCAGTAACTAAAAAATTTGTTGACTACTATGTTAAAAAAGGTTTCTTTGACAATATAAGTGAAAAAAATTTTTCAAAAGAAAACATCAAAACTCTACAAAAGATATATGCACTTAGGTATTTGGGAGTTTGCGATTTTGATATACGATTGTGTATTAAAAATAATGATGAGTTTATAAGAAATGTTAGAAAAAAATTTGATGATTTAAAAAAGAGCTATTCTGACAGGAATGAATTTCTAGGCAGTTTCGAAGACATTCAAAACAAAAGTGGACTGACATTAGAAGACATTATGTGCTTTATAAAAGAGTTTGAACATAACAAATGTAAATATGAAGGATATATGAGAGAAAATTTGATTTTTCAGTTTCCAGGTTTCTTTGGAGAGTATATGCTTATGAGCATATGCAGATATCTTGATGAGCCTTTAGATACTCCGGAAAAAATAAAGTGTTGGAAACATGTAATTGATATTATTGATGAAATGGATGAACCTGTTTTAGATGAAAGAATAAGCGAGAACCTCAAGAGAGATGATATAAACTGGAGTATTGTAGAAATGTTTATGGAAAAAAGCATAGTGAAAGTAGGTACTGGTGAGAAGTCAAACATATATGAATATACAGATATATTAAATAGTTTTGAGGTTACTCAGAAAGATATAGAATTTTGTGATCGAATTTTTGATTATATGGATTCAGAAGGGCAGATTCAATATTTGAAGGACGTCTTTGGAAGATTGGATGATGATTTTAAGGTTTTGAGTAAAAAATATGAAGGAAAGAATCAAAACGAGAATGTATTTGGCAAAGCAGGTAGTGGAAAAAGGGACAGTGGGATAATCGATGTGCCGGAAGTTACTATAATTGGCTGTGAATATAAAAAAATTCTCCCGTTTGGCAATATAGAAGCCATGCTTGACAGATTCAGTTCCAGAATTGATGAAATAAAAGACAGTCATGGCGTCAAGGACATATATGTTATAAAAGGAATAGATTCACTGCCAGGGTATAGAAAGTCTAAGATGTCAATTTTAAATCTGGGATTTTCTTTTGTAGCAGGGATACGGGAACAAGGTACTGAAAATATTCCGGATGGAATGAGAAAGTTTGTAATTCCAGCACACAAATATGTTTGGTATTCCTCCAATGGAAATGTAAATTTAAAGAGCATGATTGAAGATGATGTTTATACTATAAATTTTTTAGGCGAAAAGTTTCATCTTTCACGATTCCCTGTAGTACAAATTTACAATGTGGACTATTCAGACGGAAAATTTTGTACTTATGTGCCTATAGAATAAATCAGCTGTATTTTATGTAAATTATGATATTATATGTATAATATTACATAAATGTGTCCATAATATCCAGTAAAGGAGGGATATTATGGATACAATTAAATTACGTAAAATTTTGTTGACAATTTTAACTATTATGGTTTTTGCTTTAAGCCTCTATATATGTATAACTAAAATCAAGGATTACAATTCTGATAAAGATATCTACCAGGTTAAACAATATGATTCGGTAAATGCAAATTCCGGTGTCGACAGTAAAATTTCCAGTAGATGCAATTTGATATTTAAGGTAAAATACGGTAAGAGCGGCGATGTAAAAATAGAAAAGGAAGAGTCTGCGGAAAGATTTGCAGGTGATACAAAAGCTGACATACAAAAAATTTATAAAAATACAGCCTACAAGGTGAATAGTTTCAGTCCACTTGAAGTTGTGCTTGTAAAAGATGTCGACAAATATTCTCCAGGTAAATATGTGCTTGGAATCAAAGATGGATATATAGCCATTTTTAAAACCGATGATAAGGGGAACATGTTTATTGAAGACACCTCAAGAGATATAACTGACATAAAGACAAGCAGATTGAAGCAGAAGGATATAGAGCTGCTTACAAAAGGAGATAAGTATTTTCAATGTGATACTAAAGAAGATGCTGAGTCACGCCTTGAGGACTATGAATAATAGCCTTTAAGGCTGTTTTGCTTACTTGAATAAAAACTCTTAAAATGATAAAGTATTATATGTTATAAAATAAAGATTCAGCGTATAAGACTATAATATATTTAGGAGAAACTTCAGTGTACGAGTATATAGTTGGTATATATAAGGGAATGAAAAAAGACTATATAATAGTTGAAAACAATGGAATAGGATATAAAATAAATACATCGGGGAGTACTTTAACAGAGATACCCGGTGTGGGAAGTACCGTAAAAATCTATACAAAGCAAATAGTCAGGGAAGATTTCATAGGATTGTATGGATTTTTGACAATTGAAGAAGTCGAAATGTTTAATTTGCTTTTAAACGTGAATGGAATAGGGGCAAAGGCGGCATTGTCACTTCTTTCCATAACAAATGTAAATAATTTGAAACAATGTATATTGTCAGGTGACGAAAAAACTATAGTAAAAGCTCCGGGAATAGGAAAGAAAACTGCACAGAGGGTAATACTCGAGTTAAAAGATAAAATTGATTTGCAGGAAATATACCAGTCATATGGAAATTCGGATATAGGCAAAAGCAAAGTGAGTGACAAAATACAGGAAGCCTCTGAGGCACTTGAAGCACTTGGATATTTGCCAAAGGAAGTTTCAAAGTCCATGGACAATGTTGATGCAAATACTTCTGTTGAAGATATGATTAAATGTGCACTTAAATTTTTAATGAGCTAGGTCAGGTGAATTTTTATGGAGAATAGAATTGTCACACCTTCTATTTTGGAAGGCGAAAATGAGTACAGTTTAAGACCTAAAAAACTCAATGAATATATAGGGCAGGAAAATGTAAAGAATAAATTGAAAATATTCATAAAGGCCGCCCAAAATAGAGATGAATCCCTCGACCATGTACTTTTGTACGGACCGCCGGGTCTTGGAAAAACCACTCTTGCAAATATAATTGCAAATGAAATGGGAGGCAGTCTTAAGGTGACTTCCGGACCGGCTATAGAAAGGGCGGGAGATCTTGCAGCATTACTTACCAACTTAAGTGATATGGATGTATTGTTTATAGATGAAATCCACAGGCTTACAAGAAGTGTGGAAGAGATACTGTATCCCGCAATGGAGGATTATGCAATAGATATAGTTATAGGAAAAGGTGCTTCGTCAAAATCAATAAGACTTGATCTTCCTAAATTTACACTTATAGGGGCCACCACTAGGGTTGGACTTTTAAGCTCGCCTCTCAGGGAAAGGTTTGGAATGCTTTGCCCGATGAAATTTTATACTGAAGGTGAACTGAGTGAAATAATAGTGAGGTCAGCAGGTATACTGAATGTTGAAATAGATAAGAATGCTGCATGTGAAATAGGAAGAAGGTCAAGGGGTACGCCGAGAATAGCGAACAGACTCTTAAAGAGGGTAAGAGATTATTGCGAAGTAGAAGGAAATGGCAGAATAGATCTTGATACAAGCAGAGCGGCATTAAAACTTCTAGAAATTGACGATGAAGGTTTTGACAGTATAGATAATAAAATACTTAAAGCAATAATAGATAATTTTGGAGGGGGCCCTGTTGGGCTTGAAACCCTTGCCTATTTTATAGGAGAAGAACTCGATACGGTTCAGGATGTTTATGAACCATATCTTATGCAAAAAGGTTTTGTAATAAGGACTCCAAGAGGAAGAATAGCCTCCGACAGTGCATATAAGCATTTAAAAAGGGAAAAGAAAGGTAATAGTAGATAGTAGACAGTCATCATTATTTGACAAGTAAATTTATATACACAAGAAATGGAGTGATCAAATGAAGATTGAAGACTTTGATTTTTATTTACCCAAGGAATTGATTGCCCAGCATCCACTTAAAAAAAGAGATGAAGCAAGGCTCATGTTGCTTGATAAGAAAACTGGAGATGTAGAGCATAAACTTTTTAAGAATATAATAGATTACATGAACCCGGGAGATTGTCTTGTATTAAATGATACAAGGGTTATGCCGGCAAGACTTATAGGTACAAGAGAGGGTACAAGCGGAAAAATGGAAGTGCTCCTTTTGAAAAGAAATGAGGATGATACATGGGAAACTCTTGTAAAACCTGGTAAAAGAGCTAAAATCGGTAATAGATTTGATTTTGGAGATGGAAAACTAAAAGCCGAAGTAGTTAATGTAAATGAGGATGGCAACAGGATAATAAAATTTGAATATGAAGGAATATTCGAGGAAATATTGGACGAACTTGGACAGATGCCGCTTCCTCCATATATAAAGGAGAAACTTGAGGATAAGGAAATGTATCAAACGGTCTATTCAAGGGAAGAAGGATCTGCAGCGGCACCGACAGCAGGTTTGCATTTTACAACGGAACTTTTGAAAGAAATAGAGAAAAAAGGTATTTCAACTGCATTTCTTACACTTCATGTAGGTCTTGGAACATTCAGACCTGTAAAGGTTGAAAATATAGAAGAACATGATATGCATTCCGAGTATTACAAAATTACAAAGGAAACTGCTGACAAGATAAATAATGCCAAGAAAAATGGAAAGAATATAATTGCAGTAGGAACTACATCCTGCAGAACTCTTGAAACTGTTGGAGATGAAAATGGGATGGTGAGAGAACAGTCGGGATGGACAGATATATTTATATATCCAGGATACAAATATAAAGTTGTTGATAAGCTTATAACAAATTTCCATCTTCCTAAGTCGACACTGATAATGCTTGTAAGTGCACTTTGTGGCAGAGAAAATATATTAAACGCCTACAAAATTGCAGTTAATGAAAAATATAGATTTTTTAGTTTTGGAGATGCAATGTTTATAAAATAAAGAGGTGTTTTAATGTATAAATTACTTAAAAAGCAGGGAAATGCGAGGAGGGGACGTCTCACTACGGTACATGGTGTTGTTGAAACTCCGGTATTTATGAATGTTGGTACTTTAGCCGCAATAAAAGGGGCTGTCTCTTCAATTGATCTCAAAAACATAGGATGTCAGGTTGAACTTTCAAATACATATCATCTTAGTTTGAGGCCAGGTGATGATGTTGTATACAAACTTGGAGGGCTGCACAAATTTATGAATTGGGATAGGCCTATTTTAACCGATTCAGGAGGTTTTCAGGTTTTTTCACTGGCGAGCATAAATAAAATAAAAGAAGAGGGAGTTTATTTTAGTTCTCATATAGATGGAAGCAAGATATTCATGGGACCAGAAGAGAGCATGCAGATACAGAGCCATCTGGCGTCAACTATAGCTATGGCTTTTGATGAATGTATAAAAAATCCTTCACCGAGGGAATATGTTGAAAAATCAGTGGATAGAACTACAAGATGGCTTGAAAGATGTAAAGCTGAAATGGACAGATTAAATTCTCTTCCTGAAACTATAAATAGAGATCAGATGCTTTTTGGAATAAACCAGGGTGGAGTTTATGAAGATATAAGAATTAAACATGCAAGGAAAATAGCTGAAATGAATCTTGATGGATATGCAATAGGTGGTTTGGCTGTAGGTGAAAGCACTGAAGACATGTATAGAATAATAGAAAGTGTTGTTCCAAATCTTCCGCAGGATAAGCCGATTTATCTTATGGGCGTTGGTACACCGCAAAATATAATTGAATCAGTTTATAGAGGAGTGGATTTCTTTGATTGTGTAATGCCGGCGAGAAACGGAAGGCATTCCCATGTTTTTACACAGAAAGGAGAAATAAATCTTCTAAATGCCAAGTTTAAATTGGATGATTCACCTATAGATGAAACTTGTAGTTGCCCTACATGTAAAAACTATACTAGAGCTTATATAAGACATCTTTTTAAGGCAAAGGAAATGCTTGCCATGAGATTGTGTGTCATACATAATTTATATTTTTATAATAATTTGATGAAAGAAATAAGAGAGGCTATTGATGGGGATTATTTCCCAGTTTATAGAGAAAACAAGCTGCAGCAGTGGAGCGAAAAATAAAATATTGAAGGAGGGTGTATACATATGAACATAGCTCAATTTGCACCTATTATAATAGTACTTGTAGTCTGCTATCTTCTTATGTTTTTACCAGAAAGCAAGAGGAGAAAGAAATACAATCAGATGATTGAGAACCTTAGGGTAAATGATGAAATAGTAACAAAGGGAGGAGTAATAGGAAAACTTACCAATATACAGGACAAGGAAGTTACAATACAAACGGGTCCTGACAGGGTAAAGATAAAACTGAGCAAATTCGGTATAATGAATGTTTTAACCGAAAAAAAGACATCAGATGTATCCAAAAAATAATTATGGAATAAAGTACCTCCCGTCTACATAGATACTAGTAGATGGGAGGTGTTTTTATTTGGAAAGGTATAATGAATATGTACAGGCTGCGGAAGGAGTTCTGAGAAGCTTTATAATTACTGTGGTTATGCTTTTGATTTTTGCTGTAGTTATGACTTTTGTGGAAGTAAATGAATATATGAGTTCGGTTTTTTACGTTGTAACAACTATTTTAAGTATAATGTATGGTGCAATATATGCATCACAGAAAATAAAGAAAAGGGGATGGATGATAGGAATTATAGTTGCTTTTTTATACACAGCAATACTTTATATTGTGTCTGTAATTTCAGGTAATTCCGTATTTGTTGGTTATGACGGCATAAAAAGGATTGTAATGGCACTTTTGGTTGGCGGTATTTCAGGAATGATTGGAGTAAACATATAGTTAAATGTTTGTAAACATAAGGCCTCATGAGCATGGCAAACTTTATTTTAGTTATAATTTATGTTATAATCAAACAGAAATCTTTAGAAGTGGGGGAAATTAGATGAAACATATAAAGACTATAAACAATTCTAATATAAAGGACAGTTTAAATAAACCAGGCTGCAAGGAATGTGCTAATTCTTGTCAATCAGCATGTAAAACTTCCTGTACGGTTGCCAATCTAGCATGTGAAAACTAGCATTGATTTAAGGCAGTAACATTTTGTTACTGCCTTAAAATATATTAATTTACGTAAGATATTTGGGAGGAAAATATTTTGGCTGATATTCATAAATTTATTCAAGGTGGAGACTGCTATGTGGTCGATGTCAATTCTGGATCGGTACATATTGTAGACCAGCTTGTCTATGATATTCTTGAAGATGAAAAATTAAGAACTTTGGAAGAAGTTTTGAGTTCATTAAATGGCATATATGAAAAAAAAGATATAGAGGAAGCTTATTCTGAAATAAAGCAGCTTGTAGATGAAGGCATACTTTATTCAAAAGATTTGTATAGAAGTGCGGCACGTAAAAATGATGGGACGCCTTCTTATATAAAAGCGCTTTGCTTGAACATTGCACACGACTGCAATTTGAGATGCAAGTATTGTTTTGCAGATGAGGGAGAATACAAGGGAAAAAGAGAATTGATGTCTGCGGATGTAGGCAAAAGAGCCATAGACTTTGTTATAGAAAAGTCGGGACCAAGGAAAAACATAGAAGTTGATTTGTTTGGAGGGGAACCTCTTATGGCTTTTGATACGGTAAAGGAAATAGTTGAATATGCAAAGAAACAGGAAAAAATTCATAATAAGAATATACGTTTTACAATGACTACAAATGCAACTTTGCTTAATGATGAAATTATGGATTATCTTGATAAAAACATGGGAAATATAGTGTTGAGTATAGATGGCAGAAAGAAAATAAATGACGCAGTTAGGGTAAGACGTGATGGTACTGGATCATTTGATACAATAATTCCGAGAATAAAACAAATGGTAGAAATGAGAGATGACACAAAGCAGTATTATGCAAGAGGAACATTTACAAGGGAGAATACTGACTTTTTTAATGATATAGTCTTCCTTGCAGACCAGGGGTTTGATGAAATATCTGTTGAACCTGTAGTTCTTCCAAAGGAAAATCCATTATCTATAAGAGAAGAGGATCTTCCTGAAATATATGAGCAGTATGACAAGCTTTATGAAGAAATGCTGAAAAGAAACAGAGAGGGCTGTGGATTCAAGTTTTACCATTTTAATATAAATTTAAATGGAGGACCGTGTGTATACAAAAGAATCTCAGGGTGTGGGGCAGGTCATGAATATGTTGCCATAACACCATCGGGAGATATATATCCCTGTCATCAGTTTGTGGGGAATGAGGATTTCAAACTTGGAAATCTGGATGACTTTGATGATATAGATACAGATATACAGAGAAGCTTCAAACAGGCGCATATTTACAACAAACCTGAATGTTTGAAATGCTGGGCAAGATTTTACTGCAGTGGTGGATGCCAGGCTAACAATTATAATTTCAACGGTGATATGAAAAAGCCTTATTCCATTGGATGCAGCATGCAAAAAAAGAGAATAGAATGTGCTATTGCTCTAAAATCGAAAGATATGGAAAAATAAAATATATTGACGATAATTTTCTTAAGTAATATAATTGCTAATGTATATGTGGAGACAAAAATTGGTTGTTGATATACAAAGGAGGATAAATATGAGATCTAGGGCAAAGAAAAGCACTAGGATGAGAAGCAGTGTAATTTTAGTATTCTGCCTTGCTTTAATAGGATTTTTGGCATATTCTGGTGCGTGCGGATTTAATTTTGCCGGATATAGAATAAAGCCTTTGGGTGAAGTCATAAATAAAGGACTTGATCTTCAGGGAGGAGTTTCTGTACTGGAAGAAATTCAATCTAAGAATGTTGATCAGAAGACTGTAGATAGAACAGTTGATCTTCTTGCACTCAGGGTAAACAAACTTGGGGTAAGTGAAACAGTAGTAACAAAAGAGGGAAATAACAGGATACGAATTGAGATACCTGGAAAGTTTGATGCAAAAGAAGTAGTTGACGGTGTAGCAAAAACAGGGGAACTTAAATTTGTTGGTCCTGACAAGACAACAATACTCACAGGTAAAGATGTGAAAGATGCCAGTGCATATATAAACCAGCAGACAAACAAGCCTTCCATAAGTCTTGAATTGAATCAAGATGGAACTAAAAAGTTTGCAGATGCAACGGAAAAATACATGGGAAAGACAATTTCAATATATCTTGACAATGAACTTCTAACTGATCCACAGGTAGATGCCCATATAACAGATGGAAAGGCTGAAATAAGTGGAAGCCAGACTTTAAAGGAGGCACAGAGAAAGGCCAACCTTATAAAGTCAGGAGCACTTCCGGTTTCGGTAAAACCTGTACAGGTTACAACAATAGGAGCATCGCTTGGTTCAAATGCCCTGCCATTAAGTATACTTGCAGGTAAAATTGGAATAGGACTTGTAATGCTGTTCATGATACTTTATTATAGACTTCCGGGACTCATTGCAGATATAGCTCTTACTTTGTATATATACATAGTTCTGGCTGCATTTGCAAATGTAAATGTTACTCTTACACTCTCTGGTATAGCTGCATTTTTGCTGACAGTAGGTATGGCGGTGGATGCAAATATACTTATATTTGAGAGGACCAAGGAAGAACTTAAGAGCGGAAAATCTATAAAAGCTTCTATAAATACGGGATTTAAAAGGGCCATGACGTCCATACTTGATTCAAATATAACTTCTATAATTTCAGGAATTGTCCTTTATAGTGTAGGTACGGGTTCTGTAAAGGGATTTGCGTTGACACTTATAATTGGTGTTGTTTTAAGTATGTTTACTGCGGTAACAGTTACTAGAACTCTTATGAAATTGACTGCAGATGTAGGTCTTTTCAGTCATGAAGCTACGATTGGAACCTTTGGAGTTCATGATTTTAGAAGGGGGATAAGCAAGTAATATGAATAAAGTATACAAGATAATGGAGAAAAGAAAAATATGGTTTACTATATCCCTCTTAGTAATAGTAGTAGGAATTTTTTTCATGGCCACAAGAGGACTTGAATATGGACTTGATTTCAAGGGCGGAACTGTAGTCGAAATAAATATGGGGCAGGATTTTGACAAGAAGAATGCTGACAAAATAATAGAAAAGTATTCCAATGATTTTCAATCGAATAAAACAAATAAGTATTCATTGTCAATAAAAAGTGCAAATTTAAGCAATGATGATGTAAGCAGCATAGTTAAGGCGCTCAAGAAAGAATATTCAAAAAGCACGCTTACAAACCAGGAAAATATAGGAGCATCAATAGGAAAAGAAGCTAGAGTTAATGCTGTGAAAGCAGTGGTTATAGCTATTGCTGCTATGTTTATATACATAGGTATAAGATTTGAATTCAGTTATGGAATGGCTGCTATAATAGGGCTTATACATAATATTCTTGTAATGCTGTCTGTGTACGCAATCACGAGAGTATCCATAGATTCAAGTTTTATAGCAGCTGCACTTACTGTAATTGGATATTCCGTGCATGATACAATAGTTGTTTTTGATAGAATAAGGGAAAATCACAAGTATATGAGAAGAGAAGATCCGGAAGTCATTGCAGATGCAAGTGTAACACAGACTCTTGCAAGATCTATAAATACGGTTCTTACTGTTATAATAACGTTGACGTCAGTGTATATATATGTTCCCTCGGTCAGAAATTTTTCAGAACCTATACTTATAGGAATAGTTACAGGATGTTATTCTTCAATATGTATAGCAAGTCCTTCATGGGTACTTATAAAAAGGCGCTTGTTGAAGAATAAAAAATTGAAGGCTTCTGCTGATAAAATCAATTAAATGTTAAAATATATTTTAATATGTTAGAATAAAAAATCTAGAGTATATTAAAACTCTGGATTTTTTTATTGCAAAAAACCTGCCTATATTGTATTTGTAAAAAAGAACAATATAATTTATAATATAATTGCTTTTGATAAATTTGGAGGATTTTATTATGGAGATACGACAAGATAACAATTATAGTTTTAACTTTTTAGGCATGCATGATCCGTTTCTTTTAAAAAATATGGGGAATGCCCTGAAAAGAATAATAAAAGCTGTAAATGAAAGAGAAAAAATTGTAATATACGGAAATTGTGATCTTGATGGGGTAACGGCTGTTTCCTTGTTATTTCTTGTTCTCAAGTATTTAAATTCAGATGTTGAATATTTTATTTCTGATGACATGAACGATAAACTTAATATAAATTCCGACATAATAAAAAACCATATAAAATTTTTAGGAGCAAAACTTATAATAACTACAGGCTGCGGGAGTCAGTCTACATCTCAGGTAGATCTTTGCAGAAAGCTTGGGATGGATGTTATAGTGACGGATTATCATAGATGCAGCAACCATCTGCCGAGGGCTGTGGTTGTAAATCCGAATCAAAGGGACTGTACTTATCCATTCAAAGGGTTGACTGCTGTTGGAGTCGCATTCAAGCTTTCTCAAGCAATCTCCATGTATTATCAAATGAGGTGTATAAATAAGTATCTTGATCTTGTTGTTCTTGGAACTCTCTCTAAGGGAATGAAGATAGAAGATGAAAACAAGGAAATGATTGATCAGGGAATATACCATTTGAAATATACAAACAATTATGGCTTCAAGGCTCTCATGAAAGTATACAATATAAAGAATATAAACAAGGAAAATATATTCAAGCTTTCAAATGATATGACTCCTTCAACTAATGTCAGTAATAGATATATAGATAATGCTAGAATAGCTGTTGAACTTTTTACAACAGGCAAAATGGATAGGGCGGAACAAATAGCAAAGTACCTGAAAAATGAAATTTTAGAATGGCAATTTTAAAATTTTTATGATAACATATTTAGTTGTAGTAAAATTTAACATTATAGCCTGGGGGGATCAAGCGAAGTGGATTTAAAAAAAGAAATAAGAGTAATAGATGGATTTCCTAAAGAAGGAATAAGCTTTAAAGATGTAACTACCCTGCTTAAGGATAAGGATGTTTTTAAATATACTGTAGATAGGATTGCAGAGCATTTGCAGGATAAAAACATAGATCTGGTCATAGGACCTGAAGCAAGAGGTTTTTTATTTGGGGCTCCAATAGCTTATGCAATAGGTGCAGGTTTTATACCGGTTAGAAAGCATGGAAAGCTTCCATGTGAAACTGTAAAGGTAAACTATGCACTGGAGTATGGAAGCGACGAACTTGAAATGCACAGGGATGCTGTAGAAAAAGGTCAGAGGATTGCTCTTGTAGATGATCTTTTAGCAACAGGAGGAACAATGTCTTCTGTTGCCGAAATGGTGGAAAATTTAGGTGGACATATAGTAACAGCGGATTTTGTAATAGAACTTACAGATCTTAAAGGAAGAGATAAACTTGATAAATATGATGTGTTTTCACTAGTGAAGTACGATGTATGATTTAAACACAAGTTTAAATTGAAAGTTTTTAGTGTATATAATATAATATTAGTAAAAAATAATGGCTGGTTAGGTAAACCAGCCATTGGCTTTAGGGAGTATGAGTATGCTGGAAAGATTGATGAAGAAAATAGATGAAAATTGCACCAATGTAGATAAGAACATGGTAGAAAAAGCATATTTTTTTGCCGACAAGGCGCATAAAAAGCAAAAAAGAGAATCTGGTGACCCATACATCACACATCCTGTAGAGGTAGCGTGTATATTGGCCGATATGGGTATGGATACAAGTACTATAGTTGCGGGACTTCTTCATGATGTTGTTGAAGATACTGATTTCACCCATGAAGATATAACAAGTGAGTTCAGTGGTGAAGTTGCAAATTTGGTTGAAGGAGTAACGAAACTTGGACAGCTTGAACACAAAACCAGGGAGGAACAGCAGGCGGACAACGTCAGGAAAATGCTTCTTGCCATGGCAAAGGATATTAGAGTTATACTCATAAAATTAGCAGACAGACTTCATAACATGAGAACACTTAAATACATGCCGGCTAAAAAACAGAAAGAAAAATCACAGGAAACCTTAAATATATATGCACCTCTTGCACATAGACTCGGAATGTCAAAAGTAAAATGGGAACTTGAAGATCTATCGCTTAGATACATAAATCCAAATGAATATTATTTTATAGTCAGAAAAATTGCCGAAAAAAGGGCTGAAAGAGAAAAATACATAGAAAAAATAATAGCTGAGCTTAAAGACAAACTTGAAGATGCAGGAATATTATCAGATATAGAGGGAAGACCGAAACATTTTTACAGCATATATAGGAAAATGGTAAAGAAAAATAAAACTATAGGTCAGATATTCGACCTAACTGCAGTCAGAATACTTGTAAATACAGTCAAAGACTGCTATGCAGCTCTTGGAATAGCTCATACAATGTATAAACCTATTCCGGGAAGATTCAAAGATTATATTGCCATGCCGAAGCCGAATATGTATCAGTCACTTCACTCTACGGTTATAGGTCCCCAGGGAAAACCCTTTGAAATTCAGATAAGAACATTTGAAATGCATAAAACTGCGGAGTACGGCATAGCGGCTCATTGGAAATACAAGGAGGGAGTAAACAGGGAAAACAGTATAGATAAAAAGCTTACATGGATAAGAGAGATGCTCGAGTGGCAGACGGAAACTTCGGATGCCGAGGAATTTATGGAAGGATTTAAAATAGATTTGTTTTCCGATGAAGTGTTTGTGTTTACGCCAAAGGGAATCGTAATAAATTTGCCTTATGGAGCCACCCCAATTGATTTTGCATATAAGATACATACGGATATAGGGAATGGATGTGTCGGTGCAAAGGTGAACGGAAAGATAGTTCCTCTGGATTATAGACTAAAGACAGGAGAAATAGTTGAGATACTTGTTTCAACTGTTACCAAGGGACCGAGCATCGACTGGCTTAATATAGTTAAGAGTAATCAGGCGAAAAGCAAAATAAAATCATGGTTTAAAAAGGCACAAAAGGAAGACAATATACTTAGGGGAAAAGAATTGCTGGAAAAAGAAGCTAAAAAGCAGGGAGGCAATTTTGGAGATATAGCAAAAGGTGAAGCTGTAAATACAGTACTTAAAAAATATAACATGTCATCTGTGAATGAGCTTTATGCTGCTGTTGGAATAAAGGCGATTAATCTTCAGACGGTAATAGGCAAATTTATGGAAATTGATTATTCCATGAGAAGAAAAAACATTACTGATTGGCGGGCTATACAGGATAAAATTGACAAGTCCAACAATCGTTCGGCAAGAGGTAAAAAAAAGCTTCCTGGAGTTGTAGTAAAAGGAGAAAGCAATGTTCTTGTGAGATTTGCAAAATGCTGTAATCCTGTTCCGGGAGATCCAATTATAGGATATATAACAAAAGGCAGAGGTGTATCGATTCACAGAAGTGACTGCAGAAACATAGAATATCTTTTGAAAAACAAGGAAAACAAGATTATTGATGTAAGCTGGGGAAATCAAAAGGGTGAAGAATATATTACCGAAATACAGATAAAGAGTGAAGACAGACTGGGGCTTTTGAATGAAGCCATAGATATTATAGAAAACAGTAATACTTCGCTTTATGCTATAGATGCAAAGCCTACTAAAAGCGGTGTAGCCGTCATAAATATAAAATTGAAGATAAGATATGTAAAAGACATAAAAGATGTTATAAAAAAACTTAGAAAAATGAATAAAGTTATTGAGGTTTTTAGAAAAAAAAGTTAGGAGTGACTTTTGATGCGGGCTGTAGTTCAAAGGGTTAAAAGTTCAAAGGTTGAAATTTCAGGAGAGATTGTTGGAAAAATTGGCATAGGTATTAATGTTTTACTTGGAATATCAACAGAGGATGATTCTTCAGATATAAAGTATTTAAAAGATAAAATATTGAATTTGAGAATATTTGAAGATGAGAATGGGAAACTTAACAAATCACTGCTGGATGTCTCGGGAGGGCTCCTTATAGTATCACAATTTACACTTTATGGAGACTGCAGGAGAGGAAGAAGACCGAGTTTTATGGGGGCACTTTCAGGAGACAAGGCTGAAAAACTGTATGAGGATTTTGTAAGACAGTGCAGGCTTGAGGCTAAAGTGGTTCAAACGGGAAAGTTTGGAGCGGATATGATGGTCAGTATAGAAAATGATGGTCCTGTTACGCTGCTTCTTGACAGCAAGAAATTATTTTGAAGATTAAATGGGTTAAGATGAATAGAGGTGTGTTTTATGAAAATAAAGAAAATGCCGGTTGGAATATACCTTGCCAACTGTTATATACTTTTTGATGAAATATCCAATGAATGTGTGGTAGTTGATCCAGGGGGAGATTTTTCTGTAATAAAAAAAGAACTTGATGACATGAATATTAAAAGTGTTGAGTATGTTTTGTTGACTCATGGTCATGCAGATCATACAGGAGCAGTTTCAGAGATGAAAAATAGCTACAATACTCCAGTGTATATAAACAAAAAAGATTATGAAATGATGAAAAAAAATGCATATATGTACGGAAACAACGAAGACAGTATAGACAGGTTTATTGGAGATGGTGACAAACTTGATTTTGGAAAGTTTGAAATAAGTGCAATTCATACCCCTGGGCATACTCCCGGAGGCATGTGTTTTTTAATTGACAATATTGTCTTTACCGGGGATACCTTGTTTGAAGGGAGCATTGGAAGAACTGATCTTGCAGGTGGAGACTATGAAGAAATAATAAGAAGTGTTAAAGATAAACTTATGAAACTTCCTGATTATATAATAGTACTTCCTGGACATGGTGAAAGAACTTCAATTGAAAAAGAAAGGATGACCAATCCTTTCTTGTAAAATGATGTTAAAAAACAAGTTAAATTTGAAAAAATATTACTTCGAATATATAATAGTGTATGTTGGAATTATTTAATTTTATTTTTTGATATAGAAACTAAGATGAGAGGGAGTAAATATTATGGCTATTCAATCACCTAAGGGCACAAAAGATGTTTTGCCTGATGAAGTATATAAATGGCAGTATTTGGAGAACAGATTCAGAAATATAGCATCTGCCTATGGATATAGAGAGATAAGAACGCCTGCATTTGAACATACAGAGTTGTTTCAAAGAGGAGTGGGAAGTACAACTGATGTAGTTCAGAAAGAAATGTATACATTTGACGACAGGGCAGGCAGAAGTATAACTTTGAAACCAGAGGGCACTTCACCAGCTGTAAGGGCTTTTGTACAGGGAGGTCTGTCTAATGAGGCACAACCTACAAAAATGTTCTATTTTACTCCTGCATTCAGGTATGAAAATGTACAAAATGGCAGACTTAGGGAGCATCATCAGTTTGGCATTGAGGCATTTGGATCGGAAGGACCTTCCATAGATGCTGAAGTTATAAGTATAGCCATGATGGCATATAAAAAACTTGGGATAAAAGATATCGAACTCAATATAAACAGTATAGGATGTGCAAAGTGCAGAAAAAAATATAATGAGGCCCTAAAGGAATATCTTTCAAAACACTATGATGATTTGTGTGATACGTGTAAAACAAGGTTCGAGAAAAATCCTATGAGAATATTGGATTGCAAAATAGATGGCAAGAAAGATATAGTGAAAAATGCTCCGAAAATACTCGACTATATATGTGATGAGTGCAGTGAACATTTTAAAAAGCTTCAAAAATATCTAAGGGCACTTGAAATAGATTTCAAGATTAATCCATTTATTGTAAGAGGACTTGATTATTATACAAAAACTGTATTTGAGATAATAAACAATGATCTTACAATATGTGCAGGAGGAAGATATGATTATCTGATAGGTGAAGTTGGTGGACCTGAACTTCCTGCCATGGGGTTTGGAATGGGAATTGAGAGAACAATACTCACACTTGAGAAAAATGGTATAGACATACCTAAAAAACCTTATATAGACTTGTACATAGGTGCAATTGGCGATACTGCAAAATTAAAATCACTGAAGCTTGCAAATGATTTAAGAGAAAGTGGAATCAGATGTGAATGTGATCATATGAATAGAAAAGTAAAAGCGGAGATGAAGTATGCAAATAAAATAAATGCAAGATATACGGTCATAATCGGCGAAGATGAACTTCAGTCCGGTGCCGCAAGTTTTAAAAATATGGATACCGGAGACAAGAGTGAGTTAAAGCTTGACAATTTTGATGAGATAATAAAACTAATAAAATAATTACGCTATAAGGTGTATAACGGGAGTTGAAAGTAATGGGAGAATCTTTGAATGGACTAAAAAGAACTTCTATGTGTGGTGTTTTGAGAGAAGAGAACATAGGACAGAAGTTTACCGTGATGGGATGGGTACAGAGAAAAAGAAACCTCGGAGGACTTATATTTGTAGATTTAAGAGATAGGACAGGTATAGTTCAGGCAGTATTTGGGGAAAGGATAGATCATGAAGCCTTTTTAAAGGCAGATACACTTAAATCCGAATATTGTGTTGCAATTCAGGGAACACTTGTAAAGAGGGAATCAGTAAACAGTGGAATTCCTACAGGTATGGTTGAACTTGAGGGAGAAGATATTAAAATATTTTCAGAATCCCAAACTCCACCTATATATATAAAAGAAGATTTGGATGCTGCAGAAAATATACGACTTAAATACAGGTATCTTGATCTTAGAAGGCCTGATATGCAGAAAATATTTATGGTTAGAAATAAAACTGCACAGGTGATAAGAAATTTCATGAATGATAATGGATTTCTTGATGTAGAAACACCTGTTCTGGCAAGAAGCACACCGGAAGGTGCAAGGGATTACCTTGTACCAAGCAGAAATTATCCTGGGAAATTTTATGCACTTCCACAGTCACCGCAGCTTTTCAAACAGTTGCTGATGGTTTCAGGTTTCGACAGGTATTTCCAGATAGCCAAATGTTTTAGAGATGAGGACTTGAGGGCTAACAGACAGCCTGAATTCACTCAGGTAGATATGGAAATGTCATTCATTGAGGAAGATGACATAATGGGTTTGAACGAAGAACTTGTTAAAAAGGTATTCAGGGAAGTTGCAGGAGTTGATGTAAAGCTTCCAATTCAGAGAATGCCATACAAAACAGCTATGGAGAAATATGGAAGCGATAAACCTGATTTGAGATTTGGAATGGAAATCAATGATATAACAGATGAGGTTTCAGGAATGGATTTTGTTGTGTTTAAAAATGCGATTGAATCGGGTGGCTCTGTAAGGGCTATTAAAGTGAAAGATTGTGCATCTATGGGAAGAAAACAAATTGACAAACTTGTTGAATTTGTAAAAGATTATGGTTCCAAGGGACTTGTTTGGATAGCTGACAAAGAAGAAGGAGTCAAATCTTCAATAAATAAATTTCTTACAGATGATTTTAAAGAAGCAATATTTTCAAAACTTCAGGTTGAAAAAGGAGATCTTGTTCTCATAGCTGCGGGAAAGAATAAGACGGTACTTCAAAGTCTTGGAGCACTTAGGGTACATATGGCCAAGAAAACTGGAATACTCGAAAAGAATAATGACTTTAAATTTGTGTGGATAACTGAATTCCCGCTTCTTTCATACAATGAAGAAGAAAATAGATATGAGGCTGAACATCATCCATTTACAATGCCGATGGATGAAGATATACAGTATCTTGACAGTGATCCGGGAAGAGTAAGGGCTAAGGCCTATGATATAGTTTTAAATGGTGAAGAACTTGGAGGAGGAAGTATAAGAATACATGATACCAAACTCCAGGAGAAGATGTTTGATGTAATAGGGATAAGTCACGAAAAGGCGCTCGAGAAATTTGATTATCTTCTTGAGGCATTCAAGTATGGTCCACCACCACATGGCGGACTCGCATATGGATTTGATAGAATGGTAATGTTCCTTGCAGGAACTGAAAATATAAAGGACGTTATTGCATTCCCTAAAAACCAAAATGCATTTTGCCCTCTTACCCAGGCACCTAATTCAGTTGATGAATCACAATTAAATGAGCTTGATATATCTATAACCAGAAAAAAACAATAAAAATGTAGTATAATTAACACAATCTTATGTTTATAATTCCTGCTGTGTACGGGGACATGAATTTATATTGACCGAACATATTAGAAAAGGGAGATTAACTCTCTTTGTGAAATGATACCCGAATGATTCGGGGACAGGAAGCAAAGAGGCCGCTCCCACCTGCTTTGGGGCGGGTTCAATGATTTGTGTTCGCGGCATGGCGGGTTTTATTTTTACGTCTAAATATTTGAAGGAGATGATTAAATGGGTTATGCATATATTGTGCTGGCAGCTGTAATATTTAGTACAATGGAAATTACAGGTAAATTAGCAGTAGGCTTGAACCCAATTCAGCTTAATTTTCTCAGGTTTGTCATAGGTGGACTTGTTTTGATTCCGCCAACAGTCAAAGCTTTGAAAGCAAAAGGTGTAAAATTAAAGAGAAATGATATGTATTATTTTTTATTGACTGGATTTTTGTGTGTAGTGGTAAGCATGTCGTTTTTTCAGCTTGCAGTTGCATATACAAAAGCATCTACAGTTGCAATAATATTTAGTACAAACCCTATTTTTACTATACTTTTTGCATATTTTATGTTGAATGAAAGATTAAATAGAGGTACTGTTATATCAATAATTCTAAGTCTTGTAGGAATAGCTTTCATACTGGATCCTTTTTCAACCTCCGCTGATATGAAAGGAATAGTTCTATCAATACTCGCTGCAATTACATTTTCGCTTTATAGTGTAGTTGGAAAAATGAGATCTTCTAAATATGGAAGTATAGCCTTGAATTGTATAACATTTTTAGTAGGAAGTTTTATTATGCTTGTAATTATATTGATAAGTAAACTTTCCGCAATTAGAAGCATGATAAATCCTAATGGTGGTCTTAAATATTTTTCAAATATACCAATTTTCAGCAGTATAGATTCTCAAAATATATTTCCACTTATCTTTCTTGGAATAGTAGTAACTGGACTTGGATATATGTTCTATTTTCTTGCGATGGACGAGACCTCTGCAACAACAGCATCGGTAGTTTTCTTTATTAAACCTGCTCTTGCGCCTATTCTTGCACTTATAGTTTTGAGTGAAAAAATACCTATTAACACAGTGGCAGGTATAGTGGTTATTTTGATAGGCTCATATTTTTCACTTACAGCAAAGAAAAAGGTATATAAAGAGAATGTTGAAAAAGTATAAATTTATTAACTTGAGCTGACTCTTTTGTGAGTCAGCCTGTTTTTTTGTTCAAGTTATAATTTGCAACTCAAATCTTTTATGGATGATTCGATTTCTGGTATTGAAAGTCCACCTTTTTCAAGTGTACTTGAATCTATTTCAAGGAGGGCTTTGTAAAAATCAAGTGAGTTTTTTACAAGCCGTTTTTCATAATTGCTATTTTCAAGTATGTAATATGTCATATCGTCTGCCTTCGAGTAATCACCTTGATTTAAATAATAGTCTCTTATTCGTATTTCAAGTTTTTCTGGTAATTCATATTGTATCAGGTTTTCCGTCAATGGCTTTATATCTTTTAGATATACTTTTAAAGTAGAGCTCTCACGTATATTCTGGAAAGCTTCAAGAAATATATATAGTGATTTTTGGTTTATATAAAAAGATTCATTGACTTTATCCTGTTTTTCCAGAACAAACCCTGTTTCCTCCAAAAGTTTTGCCATCATTATACATTTGTCAGCATTTGAGTTACCGTTTATTTTTGCCATATCTATAAGGTTTTCTGTACTAAAGGAACTAAAAAATTTTTTACCGAGTCTAAATATGTCTTTGAAGGCATTGTCTATTATAGTCATTTCGTTTTGGTAGTTTCCCTCTGACTTTTCTTTTTCTATTTCTTTAATATAATTGTTGAATTTTTTTATCAGTTCATTTGAAAGACTTTGCTTGAGCATTTCATATATCAGTCCTTTCTGTTTTCTTATCTATTTATTATACAATAAAATTTTCTTATCCAATAGGAACTAATTTGTATATTTTTAATTAAGTAAATACAGAATATAAATATACGTTGAATATAACTTCTAAATGTGGTAGTATAATTATTATACCACATAGTTTTAAAAACTATGTGGTGAGTTTTGAGTAATATGATTTGAGGAAGTGATTTTTTGGAGGGAAATTTAAAGTTTTATACAAAGGGAGAAGAAATTGCAAATGCAGTGACACATGGTATAGGAGCAGGACTTTCAGTTGCAGCTCTTGTACTTCTGATTGTGTTTGCAGAGAACAGGGGAGACAAGTGGTACGTACTTAGTTATACAATTTACGGGGTGTCACTTTTATTGCTTTATCTTGGCTCAACATTATATCATAGTATAGCTAATGTTAAGGCAAAAAAGTTGTTTAGAATATTTGACCATGCTTCCATATATATTCTTATAGCAGGCACATATACACCTTTTACACTGACAGTGCTCAGACCAACTGTAGGATGGATCATATTTTCTATTGTATGGATACTTGCTGTGGCAGGTATAATAATGAAGGTTCTTTTTATAGGAAAATTTAATGTGTTGTCAACTATTATATACATTGGAATGGGATGGATAATAATATTTGCCATGAAATACCTTATGGCATTGCTACCGGTCAACGGCATAATTTTATTGTTTGCTGGAGGAATAATATATACGGCGGGGGCGGTTTTGTATCTTTTTGACAAGGTACCCTACAATCATGCTGTATGGCATGTATTTGTAATGGGGGGAAGTCTATGCCACTTTTTTTGTATACTTCTTTATCTACTGCCAAATAAATAAACTTCCTGTAATTTTATATATAAAAGGTGCTGGAGAGTCAGCGCCTTTTTAATGTGTTGTTAAAAGGTTTAAAATAGTATATACTAGTGTATATACACTAGTATAAATATTATTTTTTAGAGGTGCAATTATGGACAAATTGTCTTTAATAAAAGAAATAAATAGACTAAAAGTAGAAAGGGATGCCTGTATACTTGCTCATAACTATCAACGTCCTGAAGTTCAGGATATAGCTGATATAGTTGGTGATTCTTTTGCTCTTAGCCGTGCAGCTGTTAGTTTGAAAAACAAGGTTATAGTATTTTGCGGCGTTAAATTCATGGCAGAAAGTGCAAAAATACTGTCTCCAGAGAAAATTGTTCTTCTACCTGCAAAGTATGCAGGCTGTCCTCTTGCAGATTCAATTAATGAAGAACAACTTAAAAGAGAAAAGAAAAAGCATCCCCAGGCGAAAGTGGTGTGCTATATAAATTCATCTGCGAAGGTGAAGGCATTGAGTGATGTTTGCTGTACATCTTCAAATGCTGTAAATGTACTTAAAAATATTGATTCGGAGGAAGTTATTTTTATTCCGGATCAAAACCTTGCATCTTATGCAGCTGAAAAAGTTGATGGAAAAAAAATAATATCCTGGCCAGGGAATTGTATAACCCATGCAAGAGTAACGGAGGGAGACGTGATATCTGCAAAACAGGAACATCCTTCTGCTGAAATTTTGGTTCATCCTGAAGTTCCGGAAGAAATACGTTCCAATGCAGATTTTGTTGGAAGTACGTCACAAATAATTGAATATGCAGCGAAGTCAAGCTGTAATGACTTTATAATAGGAACAGAGATTGGTGTACTTCATAAAATGAAGAAAGATAATCCTGAAAAGAATTTCTATCTTCTAAGTGAAAGACTTGTATGTCAAAATATGAAAATGACAACTCTTGAGGATGTTTATAATTCGCTTTTAAATATGGTAAATGAAATTGCAGTCCCTGAAAAAATACGGTTGGAATCTCTTGATTCATTGAATAAAATGCTTTCAATTGTATAGATATTTACAAATAAATTAGGGGGTGAGTAAATTGAAAAGATATCTGGTAGGTTACAATAGTGAATTTTCAATAAACAACAGCTACGATGTTGTTATAGTGGGGGCAGGAATTGCAGGACTTTATACTGCGCTTATGCTTCCACGTTCTCTTAAAATTGGAATACTGAGCAAAAAAGAAATTGAGAATTCTGACTCGTATCTGGCACAGGGAGGAATTGCTGCAAGTATAAATGAAGATAATAGAGCGTCACATATAGAGGATACTTTGAATGCCGGATGTTATGTAAACAATGTTCAAGCGGTGGAGACACTTGTATACGAGTCGGAAGAGGCAATAAAAAGTTTGATGAAATTAGGTGTGGAGTTTGACAGAGATTCAAGTGGAAAGTTTCATAGGTCTTTAGAAGGAAACCATTCCTTCCCTAGAATACTTCATGTAAATGGAGATGCTACGGGTAAGGGAATAATGGAAGTTCTTATAAAACGTGTTGGAGAAGCCAAAAATATAAATGTAGTGACTGATGCTTATGCTATTGATATTATAGAGAATGATGAGGGACAGTGCAGTGGAGTGAGTGCATTGTGTGGTGAAAATTTTGTATATTTCAAATCTAGATATTGTGTCATGGCTTCAGGCGGCATAGGACAGATATATTCGAAGACTACGAACAGGACAGTACTTACAGGAGACGGAATAGCAATGGCTATAAGAGCTGGTGTAAAAATTGAGAATATGCAGTATGTGCAGTTCCATCCAACAGCATTTTGTTTTGGAGATTTGAAAAAGAGGATGTTTTTGATATCAGAGGCTGTAAGAGGTGAGGGTGCTGTTCTTAGAAATACTAACAAAAAAAGGTTTATGCAGGATTATGACAAAAGAATGGAGCTGGCGCCTAGGGATATAGTTGCCAGGGCAATTGAAAATGAAATTTGTAAATCTGAAGATGAATGCGTTTATCTGGATGCAACCATGTATGATGGAAAATTCCTGAAAAATAGATTCGCAACAATATATAAAAAGTGCAGGGAAAACAATATAAATATGGAAAAAGATTATATACCAGTGACCCCAGCAGAACATTATTTTATGGGTGGAATTAAAACTGATATTTTTGGAAAAACAAGTATGGACAGACTATATGCTGTAGGAGAATGTTCGTGTACCGGCGTGCATGGTGCAAACAGACTTGCTAGCAATTCACTTATGGAAGCATTGGTTTTTGGAGAGAGAACTGCTGTTTCTATATCAAATAAAGCAGAGGACTTAAAAGTTTCGAATGAAGGTCAGTTCCAGAAAAATAGTTTTAATAATATTACTTATGATGTGAATGAAAGCGTTGATTTTAATTGTATAAAAAGAAGAATAAAAGATACAATGGAGAAGAATGCTGGAATAATAAGAAGGGTCGACAAATTAAAATTTGCACTTGATGATCTTAAAAGCATAGAAAAATCACTTTCAAGAATAAAAAAAATCAGCTTGGAGTACATTGAAGCATACAATATGTGTTTGGTGTCTGATGGAGTTGTTTCATATGCTTTGGAGAGTAGAAAATCAGTAGGGAGCAACTATGTTGTTGAATATTCAAAAACTTCGAATTGATTTAAACTGGAGGCTGAAAAGTTGAATTATTTAGAAATTGATGATTTTATAAAAAGAGCCCTTAATGAAGATATAAATTATGGTGACATAACCACGGATACATTGTTCTCTGGAAGTCAAATTTCAAATGGAAAATTTATTTCAAAATCAGAGGGGATTGTTTCAGGAATAAAAGTAGCAGAGAGAGTATTTCACATTATTGATGAAAATGTTGCCTTTGAAGTGTTTACAAGAGATGGAAGTAGGGTTAAAGAAGGTGATGTAATTGCAGGTATACACGGACCTTCAAATTCAATTTTAAAAGGGGAAAGAGTTGCACTCAATATAGTTCAGAGAATGAGTGGAATTTCCACAAAAACTAATGAATTTGTAGAACTTGTAAAAGGATATGATGTGAAGATACTTGATACAAGAAAGACACTGCCCGGTTTTAGAATGCTTGACAAGTATGCTGTAACTTGTGGCGGTGGATTTAACCACAGGTTTGGACTTTCAGATTTTGTAATGATAAAAGATAATCATATAAAGGCGGTGGGTTCAATAGAAAAGGCTGTCTCAATGATAAAGGAAAAGCTCCCTTTTAGGGTGAAAATTGAAGTTGAAGTAGAGAATATTGAACAGCTTGAAGAGGCGGTTGCTTCAAATGTAGATATTATAATGCTTGATAATATGAGTTTGAATATGATGAAAAAAGCGGTTCAAATTGTAGGTGGACGCTGTTTACTCGAGGCTTCAGGAAATGTGACAGAGGAAAATGTGTCTGAAATTGCGTCATCGGGAATAAATTTTATATCCGTTGGAAGTCTTACACACTCTGTATGTGCCCTTGATATAAGCCTTAAATTCTAAATTAGGATATGCCTATGGAATATTTTTGGAGCTTCCATAGGCATATCCTTTTATTTATACATTGGATTTCAGTTTATTTTGAAGATATATACTGTTTTTATCAAGTATTGATGTTATGAAGAAGGTTAAAAGACAAACAATCCATTCCATAAATATTACATGGGGAAATATTCTAAATGCAGGCACAAGTTCCCATATGAAAATAACAGCTATTCCTGCAAGAGTTGTGAAAAATGCAGAACTTTTTTTACAAAGTCCAGGAGCAAATATAGTAAATAGAAATACAATGGTAAATGCTGTTGAAAGACTTAGCCCTATGGATATTGTTTTTAATATTCCTGACATTGAAAGTGCCATTATAAAAGTCAGTATACCTATTACTACTACAAATAATTTTGTCATTTTAACTAGAGTATGGTTGTTTATTTTAGGATTGACAAACTTCTTGTAAATATCATTTGTAAACATTGTTGAGGCTCCAAGCAGCAAATTGCAGGCAGTGGATACATCGGCAGCCCACAGAGCAGCGAGGGTTATTCCGGCTGCAACAGGATTTAGGGACAGTATCATTCTTGGAAGTGCCATTGTGCCACTCATGTTTGGAAAAGCTGTTTTTGCAGACATTCCTATTAAGGCACATAAAAAACCTATAGGCATCATGAGAAGTCCTCCAATTATAAAGCTTTTTTTTGCAACTTTCGGATTTTTAGCTGCAAAGGTAAGTTGAACAGGACCCTGCATGGACATTACCTGCGTTGTCATTACGAGAAACCAGCCTACTATAACCCACAGACCTACTCCCTTTACAGGACTGAAATATGGAATACCTTGGGGAAGATCCATTTTTATATTGTGTATTCCACCTCTTGAAAATACTGCAAGGAGAGTACAAATTATTATACCTGCATATTTCAACGGCACATTAAAGAGGTTGCAAAGCCCGGCAGACCACATGCCACCTATAAAGGTTATTCCAACAAATACGCAGGCACTTACTACCATACCGGTTTTCAAGGTAAACACATCTGGGAGGAGTGAGGATAAAATGGCACCTCCTGCTATATATTGCAGGGATACAATTACTATGAGTATTATTATCTGGCATATTACACATATAAGCCTTCCTTTTTCATCATAGAATTTTCCAAATAGCTCAGGTACGGTGGATACATTGAACTCCCTGTATTTTGCAGCCAAAGCAAGGCCCATCACAATTGCGCCAAATCCCCAGGCTACATTATACCAACCGGCTGAAAGTCCAACGTCATATGCCTGTTCGGCAACCCCTATTGTAGATGCACCGCCTATTGCAAGCCCTATTAGTGAACATGTCACGAGAGGTGTTGTAAGTTCTCTTCCAGCTAGAGTGTAACTTTCGCCACTTTTCATGGACTTTTTTCTTGCGAAAAAGCTTATTATAAAAAGCATAGATATATAGACAACAATTATTATTAAAGATATATTCATATTATAAATCCTCCAAAGATATTTTTTTGCTGTACAGTACTGATGCAATAAAAAGTACAAAAAAACGCCCCTTCTCAAGGGACGAAATGGTCGTGGTACCACCCTAGTTGAACAATAAATTTGAAAATAAAAAAAGCACCACATTAAAGGGACGAATAACTTCGCGGTACCACCCTACTTCGAACACAAATCTACTGTTCTTCTCTTACTTTTTAACGTTAGTTAAACGGCTCGGCCTAGTTTAAAAATGTTCAGCCTGCGGTTCGGGAATGTATTTCATAATGAAATATAGCTATATTTCACTGCCAATATCCATAAAATACAAGGATATATATGGCAAAGCATATAAAACAGTTTACACCAACCACTGCATCTCTTTGCAACATGCTTAATTACTTGTTTCCTTCATAACCTTTTGTATGTTGAGTATTATAATTTAAAAAAATTGTGAAATCAATCGATGTATTTGACGGTTTTTTTAAATTAAATCTGTTTTCCTAGTGATATATGCATATTGCTTGGAATTATAATTTATTTTGTATATGATATAATTAAGTAATTATGATGGTTACATATTTATTTTGGTAGGTGGTTTAGTTTGGAGATTTCATTTCTTGGTGGAGCAAGGGAAGTAGGGGGCAGCTGTATATTTGTAGAAATTAGTGGTAAGAGGATACTTCTTGATTGTGGCATAAGACAGACTTCCTCGAAAGATCCTATTCCAGATTTTAGAAGCATTCAAGAAAAAGGAGGGGTAGATGCAATAATTGTCAGTCATGCCCATATGGATCATATAGGATGTCTTCCTATAATCAGCAAGGAATATCCTAAAGCAAGGATATATTCAAATGTGATGACGAAAGATATTATGAGAGTTCTTTTATATGACAGCCTGAAGATAATGAAAAATAGAGAGGAGGAAATCCCTCTTTATGCGGAAAATGATGTAATAGCAATGCTTAACAGGGTATTCCCTATAAATTATATGGTTGAGTATCCATTGTTTGATAATATAAAAATATGTTTTTATGGAGCCGGGCATATAGGAGGAGCTTCCTGTATATACATAAAATCAGATGAGGGATCTATATTTTACTCAGGCGATTTTTCAATATTTTCGCAAAAGACTGTCGAGGGTCTTAAAGTTCCAAAACTGCGTCCTGATGTTGGAATTTTTGAAACTACTTATGGAGACAGACTTCATTCAAACAGGGAAGTTGAGGAGGAGAGGCTCATCTCCATGGTGAATGAATGTGTTTTGGTGGGAGGAAAAATGCTAATACCTGCTTTTGCACTAGGCAGGGCACAGGAGATAATATTAATAATAAAAAGAGCAATCAACAAGGGTAATATAAAAGGTGTAAAGGTATATGTAGATGGAATGATTCGTGATGTAAATAGAGTTTATAAATTAAATCCGCTGTATCTTAAAAACTCACTTGCAAAAAAAATACTCAGAGGTATTGAGCCCTTTTATGATGAAAATATAATTCCAGTTAAAGATAGAGAGATGAGAAAAAGTATAATTGAAAGCGGGGAAAGTTGCGTAATAATTTCAAGCTCAGGAATGCTTACAGGAGGGTTTAGTCAGTGTTATGCAGAAAAACTTGCTCCTCTTGAAAATTCGTATATTGTAATAACGGGATATCAGGATGAGGAGTCTCCAGGAAGAAAACTTCTTCAACTTCTTGATGAAAATGACAGACAGCTTGAATTGAATGGAAGATACATACCTGTCAGATGCAAGGTTCATAATGTCGGACTTTCAGCACATAGTGACAAAGCGGAAATAAAATCACTTATAGAACTGCTTTCTCCAAGAAATATATTTATGGTACATGGAAATGAAAGCGTAATTGAGAAATTTTCTTTGGAGATATCGCGTGAAGCAAGAGCACGGGTTTATTCACCTAGATGTGGTGAAAGCTACAGCTTGAATATATATAAACCGAGAAAACAAATTAAAAAAAAGCTTGAGCATACAATGCAAGATGGCGGAAGCATAAAAGATATTGATTTAAAAAGACTTTGGAGTTTTATTATTCGAAATTATGGTGAAAGATTTTTTACTGTAGAGGAAATTGCTTTTTTGTGGACTGGAGATCAGTTGTTTATGGAGAGTAGTGATAAATTTGATTATGCAGAGCACGATTCTTTTTTTAATGATATACATGAGCTTCAGGTAAAACTTGTTGAATCGGTGTATTTTGAAAGCAATTCAAGAAGACTTTTTCTTTTTAAGCCCAGAGATATATACGATGTCAATGAATTGTTAAAACCGAGAGAACTTAAGCCAAATGAAATCAAAGAACTTGTTGACAAGTATTTTTCAGCATTTAAATTTAAAAAAGCAGGTTTCATGTATGATAGAAAGACAGTGGTACTCAGTTTTAATTTTCCTTTAGCTGTAGATCATAAAATATACAAAACAATTGATGATTTTGAAAAGGCTATAAAATGGAAAGTAGAAATTTCGAGTTCGACAAATACAAATGAAATTTCAAAAATTATAGTGGAATTTTTAAATGATGAAAATATAAAAAAGATATCCTTTAAGCTTGATATGAATATTGTAGAGGTTTTGTTAAGGGGTGAAGTTCATGTGGATAATAGTGTAAAGAGTCGTTTTTATGAACTTACGGGACTTGAGCTTTCAGTTAAATTTGCATGCAATATTCAAGAAGACAGTTCTTTCAAATCAGTTTCTGATGACAACAGAAATTTGAAGATGGAACAAAACATGGCGCTTAGTATTATAGATCAAAAATTTGAAACGAAGAAATTCAAACCATATAAAAAAAGTATAAAGTCGTGCCAGAATGGGAAATATATAGAACTTGCCTTTATTACAAATATAATAGGCAAAAAATGTCAAAATGAAGTAGATGAACTTCGAAATATAACGGGGTGGAATATACAAATATCAGAGAGTGCAAATCAAAACAGCATAATAAGCATATTAAACAGCATATGCAATTTGCAAAAGGCAGGTCTTGTACGAAACCCGTCTTTTAACAGACAAAATCTTACAGCATCCATAAAATTCAATGAGCCTCAAACAGATGAAAAAATCGAATATATAAAAAGAGAATTTAAGGAAAAAACGGGATGTAGTCTTATAGTCATTATATGAATAAAAAAATAAATTTTTGGTGAATACTATTTCAATAAATAATACAATTTTTATGCTTATAGTATTAATATATGTATATTATATATATCATAATGATGTATATAATATACATATATTGTATATTATCAAGTTTAATCGTATAAATTATGTAAACTATATAAATTTTGTAGTTGAATTTTCCTTATAAACCTTAAAAATAGCCGGGTTGAATATAATATGAAATTTTTGTACAATGTAATAGGTATATCATTTGTAGAATTACATAAAAGGGTTTACTAGTACAAAAGATATAAGGTAAATTTTTAAATAAAATGAGGAGTGAAGAGTATATGAAAGACATAGAAAACTTGGTAGTTAATAACATAAGAATACTTTCAGCTGAGATGGTTGAAAAAGCAAATTCAGGGCATCCAGGATTCCCTATGGGAGCGGCTCCAGAAGCTTATGCAATTTGGGGAAGAAATATGAAACACAATCCTAAAAATCCAAAATGGATAGGAAGAGACAGGTTTGTACTGTCGGCAGGACATGCGTCGGCAATGCTTTATTCACTTCTGCATCTTTTCAATTACGGACTTTCCATTGATGATTTAAAAGGTTTTCGTCAGTGGAACAGCAAGACTCCCGGACATCCGGAATATGGCCACACAGTTGGAGTTGAAACAACTACAGGTCCTCTTGGACAGGGTGTTGGAAACGCAGTTGGAATGGCTGTAGCAGAACAATTTATGGCTTCAAAATTTAATAAACCAGGATTTAACATAATAGATAATTATACTTATGTTTTAACAGGTGATGGTTGTCTTATGGAAGGTGTAGCACTGGAAGCAATATCGCTTGCAGGTCAACTTGGATTAGGAAAGCTTATACTTGTTTATGACTGCAATAACATAACTATAGAGGGAAGCACGGATATAGCATTTACTGAAGATGTGGCCAAGAAATTTGAAGCATGCGGCTGGCAGGCTTTGGAAGTTGAAGAGGGAACTAGTCTTGAAAAGATAGATGATGCTATAAAGAAGGCAAAGGATGAAAAAGATAAGCCTAGTGTTGTTATAGTAAAAACTCAAATAGGTTATGGTTGTCCAGAAAAACAGGGAAAGGCGTCGGCACACGGTTCACCTCTTGGAGAAGAGAATTTGAAAGCTGCTAAGAAATTCCTTGGATGGGATTATGAGGAGAATTTCTATGTACCTGATGAAGTTAAAAAATACATGGATACTAAGGTTCAGGAGCTTGAAGGAGAAGAAAAGCAGTGGAACAAGTTGAAAGCAGAATATGACGAAAAGTATCCTGAATTGTCAAAAGAACTTGATTCATGGGTAAGCGGAAAAATATCAGTGGATCTTGACAAATGCGAAGATATATGGAAATTTGATGGTCCTATGGCAACAAGAGCCGCTTCAGGAAAGATAATAAACAAACTTGATAAGTTGGTTCCAAATTTGATTGGAGGATCGGCAGACCTTGCACCATCGAATAAAACTCACATGGATGGTGAAGGAGATTTTTCAAGAAACGATAGATCAGGAAGAAATCTTCACTTTGGAATAAGGGAACATGCAATGGCTTCTATTGGAAACGGAATTATGCTTTATGGTGGAGTAAAAGTATTCGTTGCAACTTTCTTTGTATTTACAGATTATATGAAAGGGGCAATGAGGTTATCCGCACTTATGAAGCTGCCTGTTATATATGTTCTCACACATGATAGCATAGGTGTTGGCGAAGACGGACCTACCCACGAACCTGTTGAACAGCTTGCATCACTTAGAAGCATACCTAACATGACTGTTTTAAGGCCGGCAGATGCAAAAGAGACTGCTGCAGCATGGGATTATGCACTTACAAAAGCAGATGGACCTACATGCCTCGTACTTACAAGACAGAACCTTCCACTTTACAAGGAGACTGGAATTAAAGCACTTAAAGGTGCATATGTTCTGAAAGATTCCAAGAAGGATTTGCCTGACATGATTCTGATGGCTACAGGTTCTGAGGTTGAGCTTATTTATAAAGCTTCTGAAGAACTTGAAAAGAAGGGTATAGACGCACGTGTAGTAAGCATGCCTTCTTTTGAAATATTTGAGAGACAGGATGAAGAATACAAAGAGAGTGTAATTCCAAGCAAAGTAAGGAAGAGACTCGCAGTTGAAGCTGGAACATCCTTTGGATGGCATAAGTATGTTGGACTTGATGGAGATGTTGTATCAATAGATCATTTTGGAGCATCTGCACCAGCTGGCACATTATTTGAGAACTTTGGATTCACAGTTCAAAATGTAATTGACAAAGCACTTAAAGTTTTAAAATAGTTTTGGTAATTTGTTTCAGAAGTAACCATAAGTGATTTTTGCTTATGGTTACTTGTGCTATAATAGTAACTATAGTTATTACAAAACAGGTACAGTCTACAGAATATTTTCTGTATATGGATCCTTAGAAAAAAGGGAGATGTTTAAGTTTGATTAATTTCCATTATTCAATTCCGACTGAAGTTTTTTTTGGAGAGGGACAAATAAGTGCTCTGGGGAGAAATGTAAAAAGGTACGGTTCAAAGGTTCTGGTTGTGTATGGTGGAGGAAGCATCAAAAAAAATGGAATATATGATACTGCGATTAAGCTTCTAAAAGAAAATAAAATAAAATTTTGGGAGCTTTCTGGCGTTGATCCGAATCCAAGAATATCAACAGTAAGAGAAGGTATTGAGATATGCAGACAAAATAGAATAGATTTTATACTGGCAATTGGAGGCGGCAGTGTAATTGATTGTTCAAAGGTTATAGCTGCAGGATTTTATTATGGTGGAGACCCGTGGGATATTGTGATGGATTCTTCAAAGATAAAGAAAGCACTTCCTATAGCAAGTATTCTTACTTTGGCTGCCACTGGATCGGAGATGGATGTAATTGCTGTTATAACAAATGAAGAGACAAAGCAAAAGATTGGAACAAGAGGAGCTTGTCTTGCACCTAAATTTTCCATATTGGATCCTACTTATACTTTTACTGTAAGTAAGAGACAGACTGCGTCTGGAACAGCGGACATAATGAGCCATGTTATGGAAATATATTTCAATAATACCAAAGGGGCATATGTTCAGAGCAGGATGGCGGAGGCTTTTCTGAAAACCTGCATAAAATATGGGCCTATAGCACTTGAAAAGCCTGATGATTATGAAGCAAGAGCCAATTTAATGTGGACAGGAAGTCTTGCTATAAATGGACTCATTACTTATGGAAAAGTAAATGGATGGAGCGTACACCCTATTGAACATGAACTTAGTGCATTTTATGATATCACTCATGGCGTTGGTCTTGCAATTTTGACTCCTTTCTGGATGCAGTATGTATTGGATGATAATACGGTAGACAGTTTTGCTGAATATGGAATTAATGTTTGGAATATTGATACAAGCAGTGACAAACTTGAGATAGCACAAGAGGCAATACGAAAAACAAGAGAATTTTTTAACAGCCTAGGATTACCTGAAAGACTTAGAGATTTGAACATAGATGATGAAAATTTTGAAAAAATGGCTGAGGATGCCACAAGAAATGGTGAAATTGGTGAATTTAGACCACTTTCAAAAGAAGATGTAGTAAATATATATAAGTCTGCATTATAGATCAGATTCCCTCACTTTTCTTTTTATAAAGTGAGGGTTTATTATTTTGCATTTATAGCTATAATAATTATTAAGAAAGTTATAAATTAAGAAAGGTGTAATTTTGTATGATAATTACGTGTGATAGATTACTTGAGAAGTACAGAAAGAAAAAAATTGATAAGATTCCTAAGAGAGTTAATTTTGTGGGTATATTCAGCAAAGATGTTTATAATATAACTTCACCATTTATAAATAGTGGAAAAACGGTACTGGCAGGAAGAGTAGAGTCAAAATTTGGCAATGATTCCATGGTGTCATTTTTTGAAAAGTATGAAGATGTATGGTGTCACGTACTTGAATCACCGGTTATGAATCTTGAAGATCCTTTTTTTACAAGAATTGGGAATGAACTTGTGGTTGGGGGAGTTGAGGTATTTAAAGATATAAATAATCCGTATAATCTCATATGGAGAACTATAATATATAAAGGCAGGGACATTTTTCATCTTAAGCTTTTTTTTGTAGGTCCTGATGGAATGAAAGATCTTAGAATAACTGAACTCAAGGATGGTAGTATAGGAGTATTGACTCGTCCTCAGGGGGCAAAAGGTGGAAGAGGCAAAATAGGATTTATAAAAATCAACAGATTAAATGATCTTAGCATAGGAGTTATTCAGGATGCACCAATTTTAAATGATTTTTTCAATGATGAAGAATGGGGGGGAATAAACAGCATATATCCAATTGACAGGAATAATATAGGACTTCTCGGGCATATAGCTAAGATAGATGAAACAGGCATGAAGCATTATTATTCCATGGCATTTGTACTTGATATAAATTCGATGGAATACAAGGATGTTCAAATAATTGCGGAGAGAAGTGATTTTCTTCCGGGACCAAGCAAGGACAAAACATTGTACGATGTTGTTTTCAGCGGTGGATTGACTTTTAATGGTAAAAGAGCGACTTTGTATGCAGGTATAAGTGATATTGAAGCACAGACACTGGAGATAGATAATCCTTTTTACGACTATATGAATAATGATACAGGTCAATCTTTGGATTCATTTTAGTTTGATTTTTTATAAGGAGGAGCGATGAATATAAAAAGATGCAGGTTGAACCCGATTATAACTTGCCGTGATATTGTACCTTCGCATGAAAACTTTGAAGTTACAGGAGTTTTTAATCCGGGAGCAGTTGTGTATAACAACGAGATTGTTCTTGCAGCGAGAGTATCTGAAAAAGTCAAGAGCAGCGATCAAAACATTATAAATGTTCCAATTGCGAATGAAAAGGAAAATTCCATAGATGTAGCAAGTATAGATATTAGAGATAAGAGATATGACTTTACTGATCCAAGGGTGATAAAAAGACAGGAGAGTCATTCTGATTTTGAATATCTTACATCTATGTCGCATATAAGGATTGCAAAAAGCAGTGATGGAGTAAATTTTAAAATAGATGAAAATCCATCAATATTCCCTGGAGATAAATATGAAAGTTTTGGAATAGAAGATCCAAGAATAACAAGAATTGATCAGAGCTATTATATTACCTACAGTGCGGTATCAAAATACGGCATCGTTGTAAAACTTGTCAAAACACAGGATTTCAAAAGTTATAAAAGTTTAGGAAATATATTCAGTACGGAAAACAAGGATGTAGTTATATTTCCAGAGAGAATAAAAGAGAAATATTTTGCACTTACAAGGCCTGTTTCCAAAAGTACAGGCAAACCTGTCATATGGATATCGGAGTCTCAAAACTTGGCGGAATGGGGAAATCACAGGGTACTTGCATCAACAAGGGATAATATTTGGGATTCATGTAAAATAGGGGCGGGAGTTCCTCCCATAAAAACAAAAGAAGGTTGGCTTGAACTTTATCATGGAGTTGATGAATGTGGGAAGTATTCAATGGGAGCTCTTCTTCTTGACTTGAAAGATCCTGGAAAGGTTATAAAAAGAAGTTTGCTACCTATAATGGAACCTTGTGAGGAGTATGAAAAGAACGGTTTTTTTGAAAATGTCATATTTCCATGTGGTGCAGTGGAGTTCAATGAAAAATTATATATATATTATGGAGCAGGAGATAACTCAATAGCTCTTGCAATATCGAGTATAGATGATATTTTAAATTCAATATAAAGAAAGAACCACAGTACAGTTAAATTTTTTATACTGTGGTTCTTTCTTTATATTGATTACAGCGTAAAATAATAAGTAGTAAAATTATTGGTATATAAATTATAATGATGTTTACGGAGGAATTGCTATGAAGATAGGAGTTATTATGGGAGGGATATCATCTGAAAGGGAGATATCTTTAAGCTCTGGAAAAGAAATAATGAATATGTTTGATAAGAAGAGGTATACTGTAGTACCTATAGTTATAGATGAAAAGAAGGATATAATAACTAAAACGGGAGATATAGATTTTGCATTTCTCGCACTTCATGGAAGGTTTGGAGAGGATGGTACTGTTCAGTCTGTTCTTGAAAGCCTTGATATACCATATTCAGGGTGTGGACCGCTTACAAGTGCAATATGTATGGACAAGGATATGACAAAAAAGGTGTTGAAGAGCGGAGGAATAAATACTGCAAAGTGGATATGTGTAAAAAGTTCAGATGAAGTTGACTATGAGTATCTTGATAAAATAGGTTATCCTGTAGTTGTAAAGCCAAACTCTGGGGGTTCAAGTGTTGCGACCTGTATAGTAAAGAGTAAGGATAAAGTTAAAACAGCAGTAGATGAAGCTTTGAAGTATGATAAAGAAGTTATGATTGAAGAATATGTAAAAGGCGATGAAGTTACATGCTGTATGATAGATGGAAAAACAATGCCTCTTATTGCCATAAACCCCAATTCGGAATTTTTCGATTACAAAGCCAAGTATACTTCGGGAGGTTCAGATGAGATAGTGATACAGCTGGAGGAGAAACTTCAGAACGAAATTGAAAATATTTCACGCAGATGCTGGAAAGTTTTGAAATGCAGCGTTTATGCAAGGGTTGATTTGATTGTAAAAGATGGAGTACCCTATGTGCTTGAACTGAATACTATTTCAGGAATGACTGGAAACAGCCTTTTTCCAAAAAGTGCGAAGGCAGCGGGGATATCCTATACTGAACTTCTTGACAGGATAGTCAAATATTCATTGAAGGGTAAAAAGAATGTCAAGCATTTTTGAAAATGTCCCAAAAAGTTTTAATTATTAGCACCAGTTTTTTGCTGGTGCTTTATTGTTTTGATGCTATTAATTTAAGGTATGGCAAACAAACCTTAGAAACAATTAATTTTTAAAAAATAATTTCGTAAGTTTTTTATGCTATTTTTTCTTTTTGTCTATGAACTTGCTTATTACAGTAACGTTCAAATGAAGCCTGTTTCCATGGATGACTCATCGGTGGTATGTAGTGTTTCTTTGGAACTTTTGAAGTCTTTGCAAGATCAAAATTTTTTGATGAAGGAACATGCTCTGGAAGCAATTCAAGCACATAAACTTTTTCATTAACACAAAAGTATAGATCATTGTTAAATGCCTTTATTACTATACCGCAGGTACCTTTATGGTAATATACCGGGTGACCATTAGCATCTACTGGAAGATAATATCCTTTATTGTATTTTACACAACTCCCGTTGTCTATTTTCCTACTAGAAAGCACACCAAGAATTAAATTGATTTTTTCAATATCAGGTTGCGTTTCAAATACAGATTTGATATTATCAACAGGTAAAGCAAATCGAGCATTGAATTTTTTTATGTAGGAGTTTAAAAATTCATTTGCCTGCTCAATTGTGCTTATACCAGCTAAACGCAATTCGATAGGAAGTCGTGATTGCAGTGTGTGGAACATTCGTTCCACACGCCCCTTGGCTTGTGGAATACTGCTGGTTTTAATCTCAATTCCTAACTGCTTGCAGGCATAACCGAATTGAGTAAAAGTGTCCTCTTCGATAGAAGGGGATTTTTTTTGCTTATACTCAAAAACTGTACGCCTATCGGTGTAAAACATATAAGGAATACCGTAGGTTTTCAGTATTTGCTCAAGTACATGGTAATAGCCATTTAGCGTTTCTTGAGCATCGAAATAAGCACCTACAATAACACCTGTGGCATCGTCCACAGCTATATGGAGCTGACTTTTTTCTTCGCCAAACCAAGGATGAAGAGAAGCATCCATTTGAAGCATTTCGCCAAAATAAGCACATCTAGGACGCCTGGGATGGGCATCTTCTATATCAAGAATAGCACTTTGAATAATAGCAGCTTCTTTTTTTGATTTGGTGTCTTTTTGTAAATCTCTAAGCTTATCATGTAAAGCTTTCTTAGAAGAACGTTTTGCCTTAGGAGACAGGATGAATTCCCGCAAAAGGATGGAACGTACAGTCGTTGGTGAGACCTTTATTCCTTCAAATTCTTCTAACAGTTCAGAAAAATGTGTTAGATTTGAGCCTTCATATTTTGTTTTGTATAAATCAACGATGTCCTGTTTTACAGAGTTATCTATGGTATGAGCTGGCTTCTTTCCACGGTTGCCATGAATAAAAAAAGCCTTTCCTTTTTCCTTATATCCCTTAATCATTCTGTTTATATGTCTAACAGTGCAGCCTAACTCAATTGCAGCTCTCTGCTTGTTACCATTACTATCTATTAACTTCTTAATAACTTTATATTTTAATTCTTCATTCATTTTTAAATATACCTTTCTAATCATGTCCACCTCATTTCTTTGTCATGAGGTTTATTATATTATAAATTTGCTTTTTGGGACATAATCAACTTTGGTATACTAAGACATTATCATCTTTCGTTCATAAAAATGTTTAAAAAAATAAAATTCACTATTGACAATATATGTCCTCCAATATATAATATTAATTGTTGCGGTAATGATGTGGGTTGCGTGATTGAGGGCGCATAGCTCAGCTGGGAGAGCATCTGCCTTACAAGCAGAGGGTCACAGGTTCGAGCCCT